>CAYTTL010000043.1:0-15522 GCA_964440725.1 uncultured Acidimicrobiales bacterium
CGGCCACGTAGACTGGCTCGTACGCCGGCCTGGTTTCCGGCGACATCTCCAGCTCCGAGGCCGACAACCCCGCGAGAGGCGACCAGGCTGTCTCCGCCGGCCAGCAATCGGGGCTCCATCAGGGGGTTCCTCATGGTGCGGATACAGCCGGCACTACCAGAGCGCTACTTGAACGCCACCCAGGAAGACCTGGCGCGACGGATCGCCGCGGCCAAGGCCGAGCTCGGCGACCGGCTCCTCGTGCTCGGCCACCATTACCAGCGCGACGAGGTGATGGCCTTCGCCGACGCCCGGGGTGATTCGTTCGGGCTGTCCCGCCTGGCTGCGGCCAGCACCGCGTCCTATGTGGTGTTCTGCGGCGTCCACTTCATGGCCGAATCGGCCGACATCCTCACCGGCGACCACCAGCAGGTCGTGCTGCCCGACCTCAACGCCGGCTGCTCCATGGCCGACATGGCCGACCTCGAGTCCGTCGAGGAGGCGTGGGACGACCTGGCCGCCGTCACCGACGTCGATCGCGTCGTGCCCATCACTTACATGAACTCCTCGGCGGGCCTCAAGGCGTTCGTCGGCGACCACGGCGGGGCGGTGTGCACGTCGTCCAACGCCCGCGCCGTGCTGCGGTGGGCACTGGAGCGCGGCGACAAGGTGCTCTTCTTCCCCGACCAGCACCTCGGACGCAACACGGCGTTCCAGCTCGGCTACGAGGCGACCGACACCGCGGTGTGGAACCCCAGGCTGGCGTGCGGAGGCCTGGCCGAGCGTGAGGTCAAAGGGGCCACCTTCCTGCTGTGGAAGGGCCACTGCTCGGTCCACCAGCGCTTCACCGTCGGCCAGGTGGAGGAGTTCCGGGCGGCCCACCCCGACGGGACGGTCATCGTGCACCCGGAGTGCGCCCACGAGGTGGTGGAACGGGCCGACATGGTGGGCTCGACCGACTTCATCATCGGCGCCGTCGACCGGGCCGAGCCCGGGTCGGTGCTCGCCGTGGCCACCGAGATCCATCTGGTCAACCGTCTGGCCAACGAGCACCCGGACCGCACGGTGCTGTCCCTCGACCCCGTCGTGTGCCCCTGCTCGACCATGTTCCGCATCGACGCCGCCCACCTCGCCTGGGTCCTCGAGAACCTGGTCGAGGGCAGCGTGGTGAACCAGATCAAGGTCGACCCGGCGACGGCGACGGCCGCCCGGGTGGCGCTCGAGCGCATGCTGGCGATCACCTGACGACCGGCAGCGGGGAAGCTTCCGGCGGCCCCGACGGCCGTCCCGCCATCTCGATCGTGACCATTGCCTGGCGGAACGAGCGGTACTGCGCCGAGTTCGTACGGTCGCTGGATCGAGCGGTCGCCCACGCGGGCGGAGGGTGGCCCGAGCTGGTTGTCGTCGAGAACGGCCCCGAGGGGGCGGCGGCGAGGGAGCGCTTCGTCGAGGCCTGCGAAAGCACCGGCCGGTCACCGACGGTCGTGCGCCTGGAGACCAACACGGGGTTCTCGGGGGGCGTCAATGCCGGCGTCGCCCGGGCGACCGGGCAGGTGCTGGTCGTCGCCAACCTCGACCTGACCTTCGACGAGCGGTTCCTGGAGGTTCTCCGGCGTGAGGCATTCGAGGGCACGTGGGACCTTCTGGCCCCGCGTGTCGTCCAGGGGGCGGACCGCGTGGAGACCGGCGTGGCCCACCGCACCCGGTCGCACCGGCTGGCGTGGGTCGCGCCGGCCCCCACGGCGGCCGGGCCGGTTCCCGCGGGCAACGGCGCCTGCATGATCCTTCGGCGGGCTGTCCTCGAGCGGCGTGAGGCCGAGGCCGGCGCCCTGTTCGACCCCGAGTACCACTCGTTCAACGAGGACATCGATCTCTTCTGGTGGGCCGACCACACCGGTCTGGTGATCCGCTACTGCCCCGACCTGCGGGTCGACCACGTGCTCGCCGGCTCGTTCGGCGGCGACTACCGCTTTCCCGTCCGGCCGCTCGACGTCCAGCGCCGGGTGATGGCCAACTACCGGGTCACGGTGTGGAAGAACGCCACCGGTTTCGACTGGCTCGGATGGCCGGTGGGTGAGGTGGAGTACCTGGGCCAGTCCGTCCTGGCCCGGGGCCTGGGCGGCGTGCGGACCTACGCCGCCTCGTGGCCCGACGCCGTGGCAACGGTGCGTGCCATCCGGCGGCGACGCGGGAGGCTCCGACCGCCGTCGAGCAGGTCGACATAGAGGCCCTCGAGCCGGTCGACCATCGTCACCGTGTCGAACTCGTGCACACGCGCCTGAGCTCCCCGGCGGACGCGGGCCGAAAGATCGGGGTCCTGCAGCACGCGCACGACCCAGGCGGCCAGGGAGTACGGATCGCCGGGCGGGGTGAGCAGCCCGCTGGTCCCGTGCTCGATCGCCTCGGCCACACCCCCCACGTCAGTGGCCACGACGGGCACGCCGACGGCCATGGCCTCGACCACGACGCGCGGGAGCCCCTCCCAACGGGACGGGAGCACGAGCACGTCGAAGGCCGCCAGCAATGAGGGCACGTCGGCGCGGGCCCCGAGAAGCGTCACGTTGGCGCCCAGACCCAGGTGAGAGATCAGCTCCTCGCACTCGTGGCGCAGGGGACCGTCACCGACCACCACGAGGTGGGCGGCGGGATGGGCGTCGACGACGACGCGCGCTGCCCGCAGCAGCGTGGTGGGGTCCTTCTGCCGGCACAGGCGGGTCACGGTCCCGACAACGGCCACGCCGTCGGGGACGCCGAGGTCGGCGCGAGCCTGCGCCCGGCCGGCCGCCGCCGCCCGGTAGGTACCGACGTCGATCCCGCTGCGGACCAGGGCATAGTCGCCGGAAGTGCCGATGCCGGCGGCCCCTCCCACCTCGGCGTCGTGCTCGGCCACCACGACGATCGCATCGGTCCACCGGGCGGCGAGTCGTTCGAGGGCCACGGCCCCGGCCCGGCCGGCGGGACGCATGCCGTCGTGGAAGCTCCAACCGTGGACGGTGTGGACGACCACCGGGACCCGGGCCAGTCGGGCGGCCAGGCGGCCCACCAACCCGGCCTTGCTGCTGTGGGTGTGGACGATGTCGGGTCGCTCCCGCCGGAACAGCCGCGCCAGGTCGACGACCGCCCGCAGATCGGCCACCGGCCGGATGCGACGACGGAGGGTGGGAACGATGATGACCTCCACGCCGAGGCGGTGGGCCTCGTCGAAGAGGTCACCCTCGGGCGACGACTCGGGTCCCGTCACCAACGCGGTGTCCCAGTCCTCGGACGCCAGCCCGGAGCAGTAACGCAGGGCCGTCTCCTGGGCGCCGCCCACCGCCAGCTTGGTGATGACGTTGAGGACCTTCACCCGTCGGGCCACCTTGTAGGTATCGACACGCCGACCCCGACGTTGAGCGATTCCCGGTCTGAGCCGCCAGCGACGACCAACCTGTCGTTCGCAGCTGCCGCTTCGCATCATCCGGCGACTGGCCGAGATCGCTTCCGCCCAGCGGTACCCTGCCCGTCATGCAGCGCCTCGGCCATCATGCGGCTGGGCGTGTGACGAGGAGCGCCTACTGATGCCCACGGTGCTCGTCACCGGGGCCACCGGCTTCGTGGGCCGACAGGCAGTCGCCGCGCTCGAGCGGCGTGGGCTCGCCGTCCACGCTGCGAGCAGCACCGACGACCTGCTTCACCCGGAGGCGAGGCGGCGCGTCGTGGCAAATGCCGGCGCGACTCATCTGCTCCACCTGGCGTGGACCACCGAGCACGGGCGGTTCTGGACCGACCCCCACAACGTCGATTGGGCAATCGCAAGTCTCGATCTCGCCCGACTCTTCGCCGCGACGGGTGGCACCCGGCTGGTGTTCGGCGGCAGTTGTGCCGAGTACGACTGGACGGTCGCGGACGCGCCGCTCGACGAACTCACGAGCAGGCGACGTCCGGCCACGCTCTACGGCACGGCGAAGCTCGCAACCGGTGACCTTCTCGAAGCATGGGGCCGGGCGGCCGGTGTCTCGGTGGCGCGGGGCTTGCTGTTCTTCCTCTACGGACCCGGCGAGCAGCCCGGGCGACTGGTGCCGAGCGTCATCTCCCCGCTCCTCGCCGGCGAGAGAGTCGCCACCAGCGAGGGCACCCAGGTGCGGGACTTCATCCACGTGGAGGACGCCGGCGAGGCGCTGGCGGCCTTGGTGCTCGGCGAGGTCACCGGGCCGGTGAACATTGCGTCGGGGACAGGGCACGCCGTGGCCGAGGTGGCGTCGCTCCTCGCCGAGCTGACCGGCCGGCCGGATCTCCTCGACGTCGGCGCGCTCCCCCTCCGCGCCGGCGACCCGCCCCGGCTCGTCGGCCGGACGACGGTCATCGACGAGCACGTCGGAAGGCCGGCGCCCCGGGATTTGCGGACGGGGTTGGCCGAGACAATTACCTGGTGGCGCGAGCGCAGACTCGAGAGCTAACCGTCTGCCGGCGGCGCACCCCGGTCGTCGAGGACCGTGACGCCCGACCCCGCGAGGTCGGCTGTGATCTCGGGGATGTAGTTCGGGTTCATGACCAGCACGCTGCGCACGCCAATGCCTGCGAGAGTGGCCGGTGCGACGATCGGGTGGCCCGTGCCGGCGACGAACGCTCCCTGCTTCGTCGGGCTCACGTCCACCGCACAGGCGACGACCTCGGCCTCAGGGTCGACCAGGTTCAGGAACGTCGTGCCCTTGGCTCCAGCGCCCCAGATGCCGACCGAGCCAGCGGCGCGAAGCTCGTCGATCCGGGTACGCAGCGAGGCGACGAGCCGCTCTTCGGCCCTTCCATAGTCGGCCGCACGCACGGCAATCGACTGCGCCATTTCGGTTGAATCACCCGTACCAGCCGTGCCGGGGTGTGCCTCGATCCAGAGGTACTGGCCGCCGAATACGGCCGCGACACCCTCGACGACAAAGCTCGACCGCTCGAACGCCGTCTTCAAGGAGGTGGCGGAGAAGTACGAGCAGTGTTCATAGAAGAGGTCTTGCACAACGCGCCCGTCGAGGATCCATTCGACGGTCGGAGTCTCGAACGCAACGATCGCATTGGGGGTATCGGTGAGACCTGCACGGACCGACGTCAGGAGCTCGAGCGGATCTGGTAGGTGCTCGATCACGTGACGGGAGACGACCACTTCGGCCCGAAGGCCGGCGTGAATCCCCCCGAACGGCTCGGCCACGAACTGGACACCGTCGTCTTCGGTAGCTTCCGGACCCACGTAGGCGGGATCGAATCCGATCCCCTGGGCGCCTGACCGCAGGCAGAGGCGGCGCAGGAAGTCGCCCCGCCCACAGCCCACCTCGACCACGCGCCTGCCGTTCACGCCGCGCTCCATCAGCCTGGAGATCCGGCCTTCGACGTGCTGTTCGAACTGCGGAGACCACAACTGGCAGTTGTCGTAGCCGGGCCCGTACCGCACGAGTCCCGGATCGAACGCCGTGTTTGACACAAATCCGCACGACGCACAGGCAGCAAGCCGGAGGTCTCCCCGCTGGGCGGCGCGGGCAGCAGCGGCCGAAACCGCAACAATGTTCTGGTGTACGGGGACACCCCGACGCACGAGGAAGGGCGGCTCCATCACGGTGGAGCAGATAGGGCACGCTACGTCGGCCACGGCACCGCCATTAACCTAACATGACGCCGGCGCATCCGGCCACGATCAGAGGAGACGTCCCGTCGTGCGATTCACCGTCGACACCGAGCTCGCCACCATGGTCGTCGAGCGCGGTGATGGCGTCGACGAGCTGCCGCTGCACTCGGTCGAGGCGTTTCGACAGCTGAACCGCACGTGGGTCGAGGTGGGCTGGGCGCTGAAGTATCCGTACCAGTTCACGTGGCTCGGGCGACCGATCGTCCAGCTCGGCGACGACGTGGTCACGATCCAGGAGGTCCTCTGGCGTGTGCGGCCCGACGTGGTGATCGAGACGGGCGTCGCCCACGGCGGCTCGCTCGTCCTGTCGGCGTCGATCTGCCGTGCCGCCGGCCGCGGCCGCGTCATCGGAGTGGACATCGAGATCCGCGCCCACAACCGCGCCGCCATCGAGCAGCACGAGCTGGCGTCGATGATCACCCTCGTCGAGGGCAGCTCCACCGACCCGAAGATCGTGGACCACGTCCGGTCGCTCGTTCACCCGGGCGAGACCGTGCTCGTGATCCTCGACTCGAACCACACTCGACAGCACGTGTTCGACGAGCTCCTGGCTTACTCCGGCCTCGTGACGGAGGGCTCCTACATCGTGGCGACCGACGGCATCATGGGCGACGTAGCCCACAGCCCTCGCGGCGACGCGTCGTGGACGACCGACAACCCGCTGCATGCAGCCCGGGACTTCCTGGCCGGCCATCCCGAGTTCGAGCTCGATGACCCACCTCCGAAGGTGTTCGACGAGGCGGTCGACGGCATCCCGCGCGCCACCCACTGGCCGGGGGCCTTCCTCCGCCGCACCGGAACCCCGTCGGCATGAATTCCTACTGTTGATGCCCGGCGATATGTGGATGAGTGGCTGGTAGTGACGGTCAAGTGCGTGATTCTCGCGGGAGGGCGCGGAACCCGCATCAGCGAGGAGTCACACCTCCGGCCGAAGCCGATGATCGAGATCGGCGGCCACCCGATCCTCTGGCACATCATGAAGTGCTACAGCCGGTTCGGCGTCACCGACTTCGTCATCTGCCTGGGCTACCGGGGCTACATGATCAAGGAGTACTTCTTCAACTACTTCCTGCACAGCTCCGACGTCACCATGGACATCGAGACGAACACCGCTCACTTCCACAACAGCAGGAGCGAACCGTGGCGGGTCTCGCTGATCGACACCGGCGAGTCGACCCTCACCGGCGGCCGGGTGCTGCGGGTACGCGACTACCTCGACCCTGACGAGCCCTTCGTCCTCACGTATGGCGACGGCCTGGCCGATATCGACATCGATGCGCAACTCCGGTTCCACCGTGCCCACGGGCGGCTGGCCACGATGACGGTCGTACGCCCGCCGGCGCGCTTCGGCCGGACGGTGCTCGAGGGCGAGAGGATCGTCGCCTTCGAGGAGAAGCCGCAGGCATCCACCGGCGTGATCAACGGTGGCTTCTTCGTGCTCTCCCCCGCGGCCCTCGACGTGATCGACGGCGACGACACACCCTGGGAGACCACGCCGATCCAGCGCCTGGTGGAACGCGACCAGCTGCGGGCCTGGCGCCACGACGGGTTCTGGCAGCCCATGGACACGTTGCGGGAGAAGGAGCTGCTCGAGGCCCTGTGGGAAGCAGGCGACCCGCCCTGGAAGATGTGGGAATGACGTCGTCGTGGGCGGGCCGGCGGGTCCTGGTCACCGGCCACACCGGTTTCAAGGGTGCCTGGCTGGCTCTGTGGCTCGAGCATCTCGGCGCCCACGTCACCGGGCTGGCCCTCCCCCCCGAGGACCCGGCCGGGATCTTCAGCGCCGTGGGGTCGTGGCCCGGGCTGGACTCGCACCTGGTCGACCTCCGCGACGGCGCGGCCGTGTCGGCGGTCGTGGCCGACGCCGACCCCGAGGTCATCCTCCATCTCGGGGCTCAGGCCCTGGTGCGGCGGGGCTACGCCGACCCGGTGGGCACGTGGGCGGTCAACGTGGTGGGCACGGCGAACCTGCTCGAGGCGGCGCGGGCGCTGCCCTCGCTGCGGTCGCTGGTCGTGGTGACGAGCGACAAGGTCTACGCCAACCTGGGCGACGGCCGGCCCTTCACCGAAGACGACAGGCTCGGCGGTCACGATCCGTACAGCAGCTCGAAGGCGGCAGCCGAACTGGCCACCGCAGCCTGGCGGCAGAGCTTCTTCGGCGACGGGCGGGTGGGCGTGGCCACCGCCCGGGCCGGCAACGTGATCGGCGGCGGCGATCGCGGCGAGGACCGCCTGCTGCCCGACCTGTGGCGGGCCCTGGAGACCGGGCAGGCGGTTCGGCTCCGGTACCCGCAAGCCACCCGGCCGTGGCAGTTCGTCCTCGAGCCCCTGCACGGGTACCTGCTGCTGGCGGACGCGCTGGCCCGCGACCCCCACGACGCCCCCGCCACGCTGAACTTCGGGCCCGACCTCTCGGACTGCGTTGCCGTTGCGACCGTCGTCGACGGCGCCATCGCCCTGTGGGGTGGGGGCCACTGGGAGCGGGAGGCCGGGGACCAGGCGCCGGAGGCGGGCCTCCTCCACCTCGACGCCACCCGGGCCACGGCGCTGCTGGGCTGGCGACCACGGCTCGACCACACCACCGCCCTGGCCTGGACGGTCGAGTGGTGGCGGGCGGCGGCCGGCGGTGAGGACCTTCGCAAACTGGCCCTGACCCAGATCGAGGCCTACGAGGAACGGGTGCGGCGGTGACGACGTCGGTGACCTGCCGGCTCTGTGGCTCGCCGGTGACCAGAACCTTCGTCGACCTCGGGACGACGCCGTTGGCCAACGCCTACCTCCGGCCCGAGGAAGTCGACGGCCCGGAGCCCCGCTACCCGCTGCACACCCTGGTCTGCGATGCCTGCCTGCTCGTCCAGTTGGAGGCGCTGGTGTCGCCCGGCGAGCTCTTCTCGGACTACGCCTACTTCTCGTCCTATTCCGACAGCTGGGTGGAGCACAGTCGGCGGTTCGTGGCGACGACCATCCCCGGGTTGGGCCTCGGTGCCACCAGCCTGGTCGTGGAGGTGGCCAGCAACGACGGCTACCTGCTGCAGCACTTCGTCGCCGCCGGGGTTCCCGTCCTCGGCATCGAGCCGGCCGAGAACGTGGCCAAGGTGGCGGTCGCCCGGGGGGTGCCCACCGAGGTTGCCTTCTTCGGCCGGGCCACCGCCGACGACCTGGTCGAGCGACAACTGGCCGCCGACCTGGTGGTGGCCAACAACGTGTTCGCCCACGTGCCCGACCTGGACGACTTCGTCGCCGGCCTGGCCGGGGTGCTCAAGCCGTCGGGTGTGGTGAGCATCGAGGTGCCCCACCTCCTGCGCCTGATCGAGGACACCCAGTTCGACACCATCTACCACGAGCACTTCTCCTACTTCTCCCTGCTGACCGCAGAACGGGCGCTCGCCCGCCACCGCCTGACGGTCTTCGACGTGGAACGGTTGCCGACCCACGGGGGGAGCCTGCGCATCTGGTCGGCCCCGGATGGAGCAGGGCGGACACCGACGACCCGGGTCGCCGACGAGCGCCGGCTGGAGGTCCACGCCGGCCTCCACCGGATCGACACGTACGCCGGTTTCGGCGCCCGGGTCGAGCGGTGCCGCGAGGGCGTCTCCGAGTTCCTGGCCACCGCCCGGGCCGAAGGCAGGACCGTCGTCGCCTACGGCGCTGCGGCCAAGGGCAACACCCTCCTCAACTACTGCGGTGTGTCGACCGCCGACATCGCCTACGTCGCCGACCGGAGCCTGGAGAAGCAGGGTCGCCTTCTCCCCGGCTCCCATCTCCCCATCGAGGCGCCCGAGCGCATCTTCGAGACCCGTCCCGACTTCGTGGTGATCCTTCCGTGGAACCTCCGGGAGGAGATCTCCTCGCAGCTGGCCGCCATCGCCGACTGGGGTGGCCGGTTCGTCACGTTCGTGCCCGACGTCACCGTCTGGTCGTGATCTTCCGCCCGACCGAGCTCTCCGGCTGTTACGTGGTCGAGCCCGAACGCCAGGCGGACGAGCGCGGCTTCTTCGCCCGCACGTTCGACGCCGAGGAGTTCGAGCGTCGAGGCCTGAATCCCCGCGTCCAGCAGTGCAGTGTCTCCGTCAACATCAGCCTCGGGACCCTCCGGGGCATGCACTACCAGGCGGCGCCCCACGAGGAGGCGAAGCTCGTGCGCTGCACCCGAGGCCGGATCTTCGACGCGGTGGTGGACGTCCGCCACCGCTCGCCGACCTATCTGCGCTGGGTCGGCGTGGAGCTGGACGAGCACAACGGGCTCAGCCTCTACATACCGGAGGGGCTCGCCCACGGGTTCGTCACCCTCGAACCCGAATGCGAAGTGTCGTACCAGATCTCACACGGGTTCGTGCCGGCGGCCGCCCGCGGGCTGCGGTGGGACGACCCGGCCGTCGGGATCGCCTGGCCCGACGTCGGGGAGCTCAACATCTCCGACCGGGACCGGGCGTGGCCGCTCCTGGCGGCGGGGACCGAGACGACCGACCAGGGCCCTGAGCGTCCGGACTGAGTGATAGCGCACACCGACGCGCCATCCCGCCGAGAGCGTGCACCGGACGGCGAGAGAGGCCCGCTCCCGACGGCCCAAGCCGTGGTAGGTGGCGGAGTGGAGGAGGTCGTGGGCGATGTTGACGCAGAGGGCCACGCGAGGGCACGTCCCGGCCAGGCGGCCCAGGCCCATCGACCGGGCGGCCCGCCTCAGGTCGTCGGAGTCGCCCTCCGATGAGCACCGGAGCGTCGTCGTGTCGAGGGTCCGGACGCGGCCGCCGAACGCCACGCCGGCCAGGAACAGCCAGTCCCCACCCACGACGTTCTCGAGCGCCGGGAGGCTCTGCATGACGGCGGTGCGGCCGACGCCCGAGAACACGCTGTTCCTGGTCACCGAGCGGTAGTAGCCGAGCACGCGCGCCGCGCCGTCGTCGCCGAGGAGATTGACCGAGACGTCGCTGAAACCCCCGCCGTCACCGACCATGTACGGCCGGCCGGCGACCAGGGCAGTACCGGGATCGGCGTGCAGGGCGTTGACGCACTCGGACACGTAGTTGGCGGCCAGCACGTCGTCGTCGCCGAGCCACATGAAGTAGTCGCCGCGGGCAGCACCCAGGACGGCACGGAAGTTGCGCGTCGCCCCGAGGTTCTCCGTCTGGCGGAGATAGCGGACCCGCGGGTCGGTGTCGGCAAGTTGCCGGCAGAAGCGGGCGGTCCCATCGGATGACGCGTTGTCGGAGATGACGACCTCGATGGTCGGGTGGTCCTGGCCGAGTGCCGACGCCACGGCCCGTCGCAGCAGGGCCACGCGGTTGTAGGTGGGGATCCCGATGGTCACCAGGCCGGTGCTCATGACGCCACCAGGTCCTCGACCTTGGGCCGGGAGAGCAGACTCCGCACGGGCAGGCGACCGGCGACCACGCATGCCACCCCGACGACTCCGACGTAGAGGACGCCGGCGGCAGCCAGGCTCAGCCACGACGTCACCCGGTCGAGGTGGACCAGTACCGCGAGGAGGGCAGCGACGGCGCCGACGACGAGAGGAGCAACGGGCGGGCGGGTCCAACGCTCCCCGAGTTTGCGCCGCATGAGGACGATCAGAACCACCATGCCCACGAAGTTCCCCACCACCGACCCGATGAGCGGGCCGTAGAAGCCGATGACCAGGGTGAGGACGAGACTCAGGACCCCGTTGACCACGATGTTGACCACCGCGGTGGCGGCCGAGAGCTTGTGCCAGCCTTCGGCCAGGGCCCGGTGGGCCAGTGGGGTGGCGACGACGTTGAAGGCGACGGCCACGACGAACACCCGGGCAGCGCGGGCGGCATCGGTCATCTCCGGTCCGAGCCAGAGGTGCACGAACGCAGGGGCGAACACGAACACCGCGCCGAGGATGACGGCGGCCAGCACCGTCCCCAACCTGGCCAGGAAGGAGAAGAAGGCCTCCATCCGGCGGGAGTCGTTGTGGCGGAGCTCGGCGACTGCCGCGAGGAGGGGAAGCAGGGGGAGGAAGGCGAGCGTCCTGGCCTGGAGAACAAGGTTCGTGCCGATCTGGAAGTCGGACACCGAGGCCGACCCGACCAGGCGGGAGAGCATGAGCTTGTCCCACTGGAAATCGATCACCTCACCGATCTGGCACACCAGGACCAGCCCGGACAGGGCGAGGTAGGTGCGACCTTCCGACCGCGTCAGTCGGACCAACCGGGGTCGCAGTCCGGGCACCAGACGTCGGGTGGCGCGCCATTGCCAGGCCAGGGCGACGAGTTGCTGCACGGCGCTGCCGAAGAACAGGGCCCAGAGGCCCCAGCCGCGGGTGACAAGGACGAGCATCGCCGCCGCCCCGAGCGTCACCCCGACCGCCCGCCCGACCGTCTCGACGTCGCCCCGCTGCAAGCCTCGCAGGACGCCGAAGTAGCCGTTGCCCAGCAGCGAGACGGCCAGGAGGACGAAGATGGCACGCACCAGGCCGTCGATGGCGCCGTTGTCATAGCCGGGGACACCGTTCGGGAAGGCGAAGGCGCGTATGGCCGGGGCGGCGACCAGCCCGATCATGACGATGGCTCCCGCCAACCAGGCGAGCAGGGTGACCCCTTCGTGAACGGCCCGCTCGATGCCCTCCGGGTCGTCGTCGCCCTTGGCGACGGCCACCCGCCTCACGATCTCCGTCCGCACGCCGATGTCGGCCAGGACGCCGATGGCGATCACCGAAGCGACCGTGACCCAGGCACCGTAGATCTCGGCCCCGACGTGGTTGATCAGGAACGGAAGCGTGCCGAGGTTGATGGCATAGGTGAGGAAGGTGCCCATGGCGGCACTGCGAAAGGCGAGGACGAGCGTGTAGCGCGACGTGCCGGTGCTCCGGGCGCGGCCGGGGTCCCGCTTGACAGCCTCCATCACTTCCTTAGATCGACCGGTTCCGGGTCGGGGTTGAGCGGATTGGATGGTCATGGCCGGACGACGCGTAGAGTGCCGCAGAATGGCGTGTTCCGATCGCCCTCGGGTCACGTGCCTCGCACCGTTCGTGCCCTTTCGAGCTATCCCGCACGCCGGCGGACGGTTCCTCTACGAGTACCTGACGAGAGCGTCCCGCTCCGCCGACATCACCCTGGTCGCCCCCGGCTCGGAGGTGAACCGCCAGGCCGTCGGCAAGGACACACCGTCGGTCGACATCCACCTCGTCCCCGTTCGCCGGCGTCCCCGGACCCGCGCCGGCTTCGCACCTCGCCTGGTCGCCAACTCCTTCGCCGGGGTGACGCCGGGATGGCAGGTGCTGCGCGGATTCCGGTCCGATCCCTGGGTGTGGAGACGGATCCAGGCCAGCGATCTGGTGGAGTTGCAGTGGGCGTGGTACCTGCCCTTCGTGAACGACATCCGGGCCCTGGTACCGGGCATGCCCGTCATGGCCTTCGAGCACGATGTGCTCGCCGTCAGCCTCCGACGGCGGGCAGAACGGGGGCTCCTCCATGAGCGGGTGTTCGGCCGGTGGGCAGCCGGGCGGGCCCGGCGCCTGGAACCGGCTCTCCTGAATCGCAGCGACATCGTGTTCACCTTCAGTGACCGGGACCGTGTCATCCTCCGCGACCTCGCCGTCGAGCGGCCGATCGAAGTCATCGACCCCTTGATCGCGCCGGGCGAGGGCACCCGTGCCTCCCCGGAGGACCCGATGGTTCTCTTCGTGGGAGCCATGGACCGCCCCGAGAACCACCAAGGGGCGGCCTGGCTGGCGGAGCGGGTCTGGCCACTGGTCGAGAGCGCTCATCCGCATGCCCGCCTGGTGCTGGCGGGGGCCTCTCCCCCGCCCGCACTCACGCGGCTGGCCCGGGAGTCGGTCGCCGTCACCGGGTTCGTGGACGACCTTGCGCCCCTCTACCGACAGGCCAGCGTGTTCGTCGCACCCAACCTCACCGGCGCCGGGGTCAAGTTCAAGGTTCTGGACGCTCTGAGTCACGGGCTTCCGGTCGTGGCCACGTCCGTCGCCGCCGAGGGCATCGCCCAGCAACCGACGAGCCCCGGGTTCGCCGCCGTGACCGACGACCCCACCGAGCTGGCCCGAGCCGTGACCGCCATGCTCTCCGAGCCCTCGGAGGCCGCCCGGATCGGCGATGCCGGCCGGGCGTGGGTCAGGGCGACGTACGACTTCGACCGGTCGGTAGCCCGGATCCTCAGCCTTCGTGACCGCTTGATCGCCCAGGCGCCACACCGGTGAGGACGCCACGGATCGTCATCGTCCGCCCCTTCCCAGCACGCTGCGGAGAGTTCGCCCACTGATGCGCAGGTCGAGCGCCAGGCTCTGATGGCGGAGGTAGTAGAACTCGTACTGGAGCTTCTCCAGGGCGTCTCCCTCGCTGGCCCCGTACGGGTACTTGACTTGGGCCCATCCCGTCAGCCCGGGACGCACCAGGTGGCGGAGGCGGTAGAACGGGATCTTCGCCTCCAGCTCGGCAACGTACTGGGGCTGTTCGGGCCGGGGCCCGACGACTGCGAGGTCGCCCCTGAGGATGTTCACGACCTGGGGCAGCTCGTCGAGGTGGGTACGACGGAGCCAGGCCCCGAAGGGGGTGATGCGAGGATCGTCCTCCGACGTCCATGCCGAGTCGACGCCCTCGTGGGCGGGCGTCATCGTCCTGAACTTGAGGATCTGGAACTCGTGACCACCCTTGCCGACCCGGGGCTGACGGTAGAGAAGGGGCCCGCGGTTGCCCAGGTGGTTGCCGAGCCACACGAACGGCACGGTGATGGCCAGGACGGCGAGACCGGCGGCCGCCACGGCAGTGTCGAGGATGCGCTTGACCCGGCTGTAGCGAGCCCGGTGCAGCTCGCCGATGTCGAAGAGCAGGGAGATGCGCTCCAACTCGGCCACCGGCAGCTTGCCCAGCCACTGGTCGTAGAAGAGGGACAACGTACGGACCCGGACGCCCGACTCGTGCAAGCCCGCGGCCTGGGCCACGATCGACTCGTCGGCAAGAGCGGCCCGGTCGAGCACCACCGCGGTGGCGCCGACGCGCTCCACGGCGTCGACCAGGGGGTGGTGGTCGGGGCCACGGGGCACGGCCTCCACCGGCGACAGCACGCAGGCAAGAACCGCCGGGCGTTCGGGCTGGGCGTCGAGCTCGTGGGCCATGTGGGCGCTCTCGTCGGGCCCGGCCACGACCACGACGCGGTCGCGCTGGCCGTCGCGGGTGCGGCCGTCCCGGGCAAGGGCGGCGCAGAGGACGGCGAAGGGCACCAGGAGGGCGGGCGTCCCGAAGACCACGAACCGGGGCAGCAGGGCCGAGCCCATGACCAGCTGGAGCACCGAGATGGCCAGAGCCGCCGCCGCGGTGGAGGCGGCGGCGGTGAGAACGGCCGATCGGCGCGTCCGGGGCAGCTCGGGCAGACCCGTGCCGTAGGCGGCCATGACGAGCAGGCCGATGTAGGCCAGCGACCAGGCGAAGCGCGACGAGGCGGTGAAGTCGTAGACGTGGACGGTGGCGTGGGCCTTGCTGAGGCCGAGGACCACGGCGACGATACCGGCGAAGAGGAGTGGACGGGCCAGACGTCGCACGACCTCAAGCCCCCCGGGAGATACACGTCACCTGTTGTCAATCGGCAGAAAGGCATCCTCGGTTGAGAGGAAGGGCCGGGGATGTCCGGGGCTGCGCTACCGCCGGGCGAGGACGGGGGCCAGGAACTGGCCGGTGTGGCTGTCGGAGGTCTTGGCGACCACCTCGGGGGGGCCTTCGACCACGACCATGCCACCTCCGTCGCCTCCCTCGGGGCCGAGGTCGACGATCCAGTCGGCCGACTTGATCACGTCGAGGTTGTGCTCGATCACCAGCACGGTGTTGCCGGCGTCGACCAGGCGGCCGAGCACCTGGAGGAGCTTGCGGATGTCCTCGAAGTGCAGCCCGGTGGTGGGCTCGTCGAGGATGTAGATGGTGTGGCCG
>CAYTTL010000044.1:0-15509 GCA_964440725.1 uncultured Acidimicrobiales bacterium
TCCCGGGCGAGGACGACTACGCCCCGTGCATCGACCTCGACGACCCCATCTACGGAGTCACCGACGACGACTTCATCTACTCCGGCTGACTGCGTCGTGCAGCCTCAGGTGGGCGACCCACACGCACACCCGCCACCGTCGATCGCGTAACGTCTGAATTGGGATGGATGGCCTAGACGCGCTGGCGATCGCCAACGCCGGGTTCGAACGGCGGCTGCGTCTCGTGGGCCCGGATGATTGGGGGCGGCCCACGCCCTGCGACGAATGGGATGTCCGCGCCCTCGTGAACCATGTGGTGGGCGCGAACCGGCGGTACACGATGCTCTTACAGGGCGCGTCTGCGATGCAGGTCCACGCCACCCGGAAGGCCGATCACCTCGGCGACGACGCGCTCGCTTCGTTCCTCGCTACCGCGGCCGACGTCACCGGGGCCTTCCGCGAAGAGGGCGCGCTCGAGCGCACGGTCCATCACGACGTCGTCGGCGATCGCAGCGGTGCCGAGCTGCTTGGGATGCGAGTGCTCGATGTCGCCGTGCATTCCTGGGACCTGGCACGCGCGATCGACGCGGACGACACGCTCGACGCCGATGTGGTCGACTTCGTGTTGACTCTCCCGGTGTTCGAGGCCGGCGGCCAGCAGGGCGGGTTCGCCGCTCCGGTCGGTGAGATCGCGGCCGACAGCTCCGCTCAAGTTCGTCTGCTCCACCTGCTGGGACGGCGCCCAACTGAACGGAAGGGAGACCGATGAACGACCTCGATGCCTTCATTGAGTCGACGATGCCGAGACTCGAGGCGGCTGAGACGGCGCTGCACGACGGTGACGCCGGTCTTCGCATTGCGATGTGGTCCCGGACCGATCCGGTGTCACTGTTCGGCGCTGCGTTCAGCGGGAGCGGGTGGGCCGAGGTCGGCCCCACGTTCGACTTCTTGGCGTCGCGGTTCTCGAACTGCACATCGTGGCGAATCGACCTGGTCGGCGCAGGCGTCAGCGGGGACCTCGCGTACATCGTCGGCATCGAACACACGACGGCGTCTGTGGCCGGCGCCCCACCGACGCCCTACTCATTGCGGGTCACCACGATCTTTCGACGCGAGGAAGGTGAGTGGAAGATCGTTCACCGCCACGGTGATCCTTCCGATGCCTCGGCTGGACAGCTCGCCTCCCGACTCAGGGAGTCCGGAACGCCCTGACCGGCCGGTCAAATGTCCGTAGACCCAAGCCTAGGGCTGGCGTCCCACGGTCATGAAGTTCGGGGTGAGGGTGAGGCGGTGACCCGAGGCCCGGCTCAGCAGCCGGGCGGCGGTGAAGGCGCCGGCTTTCACCGCAGGTAGGGCGAACCGCTGCATCGCCCTCGGCCCCACCCCCTGCTCGACGAACAGCGGCGACGGCAGGCTGTGCACCTGGGCCAGGCCCAGCTCGCGGAACGCCCGCTCGAGCGAACGGGGATTGAACTGCTGGGCGTAGTCCGACCAGGTGACCGACGCGTCGGGCCGCACGGCCGCCCGATGGCGCTTCTTCATACGTGAGTCGCTCTCGCGGATGACCAGCCAGCCGCCCGGTGCCACCCGCTCGGCGCAACGCTGCATCGCTTCCTGCGGCTCGGCGATGGTCCGCAGCACGTCGGTCATGGAGACCACTCCGAACGTGCCCAGCTCGCCGAAGTCGGTGTCCGCCGATCCCGGGTGGACGACCGCACCGGGCGCCCGCTTGGCGGCGATCTCGGCGGCTGCCGGCGACGGCTCCACTCCCGACACCTCCCAGCCCGCATCGGCGGCGGCGGCCAGCAACGTCCCGCCGCCGCAACCGACGTCGAGCCAGGTACGGGGAGCGGTCGACGGCAGCCGCGACACCATGGCGACGATGCCCACGAAGGCGGACTGGCGCGACGCATCCATGGCCACGATGCGATCGTCCTGCCAGTAGTTGGTGTCCCACGCGTCGGTGGGGTCGAGGCGGGCGACCGTGGTGCGGAACACCAGGCTGCAGCGACCACAGATCCTGAACACCGCCGTCTCGGGCGGACACCGCTCGATCGGGTTCGAACAGGCCGGGCACTCCTGGCGAACCAGCGTCGGGACGTCCACCACCAGACGGTAGCCGTGCATGGGTGTGGCGTCCGCCGGCGCCGGGATGGGACAGAATCGGCCGGTGACCCGACCCCGAGCGGTGATGGCGGCGGCCAAGGCGCTGGTCGCGGCCGGCATCGCCGGCGTCGGTGTCAACACCGCCCGGCAGGTGGTGGGCATCGACATACGCCGGCGGTGGACGTCGACGCTGACCCTGCCGGCGCTCACCGGGTACTGCGCCGAGCCCTCGGTCACCCACGGCGAACCGATTCGGCTGTACGTGCACACCGAGCGCCCGGCACTCCTGCGTTTCCTGCGCCTCGGTGAGGAGCAGGAGGACGCGGGCGAACAATGGGACGTCCCCGTCACCGTCCAGACCGGCCACTACGACCACTGGACGGGCTTCGGATGGGAGCCCACGATCGAGGTGGCCAGCGGCGGCTTCCGCCCCGGCCTCCATGTGGCCGTCCTGTCCAGCGACGACGGGGCGACGTTCCGCATCCCCGTGGTGATCAAGGCCGCCGCGCCCGTCGACGTCGCCGTGGTCGCCTGCACCAACACGTGGCAGGCCTACAACCGCTTCGGGGGGCTGTCGGTGTACAGCGACACGGTGACGCCCCTCCCCCTCCGCTGGGTGAAGCACGCCATGCACGTCACCAGCCTGGCCTTCACCGTCGGCGACCGACGGCGCATCCCGGCGCTGCCCCTCCCCTTCCGGCGCCCCAACACGGCCGTCGACAGCGACCTCGCCCGGTTGGGCCAGGATCCCGCCGTCGAGCTCTCCCACCTGGCCCGGGGCGAATGGGAGCTGTTGCGCTACCTCGAGCGCGAGCACGTGAACTACGGCGTGTTCAGCGACCGCGACTTCGCCTTCGACCCCTTCGCCACCACGGCGAAGCTGGTGATCTTCAACACCCACAGCGAGTACTGGTCGGAGGAGATGGTCGGCCAGCTCGGCGCCTACCTCGGCCAGGGCGGGCACGTGCTCTTCCTGTCCGGGAACAACATCTACCGCAAGGTGGCCTTCCTCGCCGACGGCCTCTCGCTCGTCGACTACAAGGTTTCCCGGTCGACCATGGCCGGCCTGCTCGGAACCGCCTACAGCGCCGACGGCTACGTCACCTACGGCGGCTACCGCGTGTTCGACCCGTCCCACTGGGCCTTCCGCGGTCTCGGCGTCCGCCGGGGCCAGGTGTTCGGCTCCGAACCCGGGTTCCCCACCGGGGCCAGCGGGTTCGAGACCGACAAGGTCACCGGCGACAGCGGTGCCGTCACCGTGCTGGCCGTGGGCACCAACGCCGAAGGTCCGGCGTTCATGGTCTTCAAGCCGTCGGCCGACAGCGACGGGTGGATCCTCAACTGCGGATCGGTCTCCTGTTCGGCATGGCTCAACCGCGACCCGGTGCTGCAGGGCATCCTGCGCAACGCCATCGCCGAGGCCCTGTACCGACCGTCGGGTTCAGGCGGAAGGGCGTGACGGCGAGGCACCGGAGCGCCGCGTCCGCACGTCGCCCATGCGCTGCTGCACCATGCCGCCCACCCGCTGGCGCACCCGGTACATGCCCCGGGCGACGTGGCGCGCCCGCTGGAGGGCGGCGAAGCGCGACAGCGTCACCGACGGCACTGTGGCGCGTTGCGGCTGGTACTTGAGCTTGTAGTCGCCTCCGCCGCCCAGCTCCATCGTCGTCGCCCCCCGGCCCTTCCAGTGCAGCATGGCGTGCCACATGAGCAGCTCGTTGGGCTGGAGGATCTGCGACGCCCGCCAACTGGCTCCTCCCCAGAAATACGCGGTGTCGCGGTAGCCGGGGAAGATCCCCGTGGCGATGCAGCGGCCGTCGCCGTCGCGGGCGCGGAGAAGCAGGAGCCTGCCGCCGGGATGAAGGTGGTCGATCAGCGAGCGCACCCGCTCCACGCCGTAGGTGGGCACCAGGCCCTGCTTCCCGAACACCTCGGTGAGCTGGGCCATGTAGTCGTCGGCGAAGCCGGCGTCGTCGGCCTCCTCGATCGTCACCCCCTCACGGGTGGCCCTGCGCACGCTGGTGCGCACCGACTTCTTGATCCCGGCGAACAGCTCGTCCTCCGTCGGTGAAAGATCGATGCCCAGCAGCGTGTAGGGGGCGATCTCCCCGCCGGTCGTGGCCGCCTGGTCGGTCGTCAGGAACCGGTCGCGCAGCTCCACGTGGAGGCAGCGCAGCTCCTTGGCCGCGAAGGACGGCAGGGCCCGCACGGCGGCGGCCCGGTCGACGCCGTCGACCAGGTTGAACCCCAGGTAGTCGGTGGTCGACCCGGGAAGCGGGCTGCCGAGGACGCGCAGGCCCCATCGACGCACGAGGAGGCCGGTGAAGTGGCCCACCACGTCGGAGCCGTCCCGGACCCGGGCGTACACCGGCGACCCACCCTGGGTCTGGACGAGGAAGTCCATCCACTCCCTCGTCTGGAAGACGAGGCGGTCGGCGGCCGCCTCCATGGCCTCGTGGTCGGCCGCCGACGGGGTGATGAGCTCCAGCGTCACCATCAGCGGTCGCTCCGACCGCTCTGGTCGTGCCACCCGAAGGCGGTGTAGGCGGCGAGCACCCGATCGGCCAGGGAGGCGACGCTGAACGCCTCTGCACCCTGACGGGCGGCCCGGCCCATCTGCACGCGCTCGGCGTCGTCGGCGAGGAGCAGGCGGAGGCGGGCATCGAGCTCGTCGACCGCGCCGAGGGGGACGACGTAGCCGCTGACGCCGTCGTCGACCAGACGGCGCATGTCGCCGGAGTCGAAGGCCACCACGGGCCGGCCCGCGGCCATGGCCTCGAGGACGACGTTGGGCGTCCCCTCCCGGGTGGAGACGTGGACCAGCAGGTCGGCATCGGCGAGGAAGCCGGCGATGTCGTCGACCTGGCCCACCAGCTCGAAGGACCGCTCGATACCGAGTCGGTGGATCTCGGCGGCCAGGACGGCGCGCTGCGGACCGTCGCCGGCGATGCGGACGCGGGCGTCGATGCCCTCGGTCGCCCACCGGGCGACGAGGGGGATGAGCACGGCCCAGTTCTTCAGCTCGCTCAGCGTCCCCACACCGGCGACGGTCACCGGCCCCGCGCCGGTGCGGGGGGCCGGTGAGAAGGCCGTCAGGTCGACACCGTTGGGAACGACCCGGAGGTCGCGTGGCACGAAGGGGCCGGCGGCACGAGCCACGTTCTGGGCGGCCCGCCAGCTGTTGCAGATCTGGTGCCGCGGGAACCGGGCACTGAGCCGGCGGAGGACCGCGCCACTCCCTTCGAGGTCGTGCTCGAAGTCACCCCGCATCGAGCCGACGGCCAGGGCCGGTGTGTTCCGGCAGGCGTAGGCGGCGAGCACGTTTGTGTAGAACGAGTAGGAGTGCACGACCTCGGGCTCCAGGTCGGCGATCAGCCGGCGCAGAGCCCGGAGCTTCACCCATCTCGACCCTTGGGGGATGCCCATGACCGGGACGCCGAGGGCGCGCAGCTCACCGACGTAGCGCTCGGATTGGTCGTAGTTCCAGACCACGACACCGGGCCGGTAGCGATCACGGTCGAGCGACCCGAGGAGCCCGAACAGCTGGCGCTCGAGTCCGCCGACACCGAGCTGGGGTGCCAGGAAGAGCAACCGGCACACTCCCGTGCCGGCTACCGACCCGGGGAGAGGCTTCCTCCAGCTCGCGATGGTCGGTCGGGTCAACACTTCCTCGGCACGTCGGCCGTCGGATCATACCTGCAGGCCCACTACCCTGGCTCCGATGGCCGTTCCGCTGTTGCACCCCCGGCCACGGTCGTCGGCGCCGGCGGAAACCCCGGTTCCCGACCCCGTCACCGAACCCCTCCGACCCCGCTACCGGGTCACCCGTGTCGAGCGATACCTGCTCGTGGCCGCGCTGATCTCGCTGCCGTTCGAGAACCGGGTGAGCGCCCCGATGCCGATCCCGTTCCTGGGTGCGCCCAGCGTCACGTGGCTCGCCTTCGCCGCCCTCGGTCTGTTCGTCATCATCCGCCATCCCTGGGCCCTGGGGAAGGTGGCTCGCCACCCCGCCGCCTTCTCGCTGTACGCCTTCCTGGTCATCGCCTTCCTCATGGAGATGACCCAGGACGGTCCCAGCTTCGAGTACTGGTGGCGAACGGTGCAGATGGTCATCGGAGCCCTGTTCGTCGCCGCCGCCTGCCGCGACCGGGCCACGATCCGGGCGGCGGCCGTCGCCCTGGTGGGAGTGGGCCTGGCCCTGGCCGCCCTGCTGGTGGCGACCACCTACAGCCCGTTGCGCAGCACCACGGCCAACAGCTTCACCGAGGTGAGCACCATCCGGAACGACCTGCTCAGCCAGTCGTTCAAGTCGGCGGAGATCAACGCCTCCTCCTTCCTCGTGGCCGAGGGGGCGGCGGTGGCCTTCGCCCTGGGCCTCACCACGCGGTCCCGGCGGACCCGCAACATCTACGTCGGCGCCGGGTTCCTGTGCTTCTTCGGCGTCTTCCTGTCGCTGTCGAGGGGTGGCGTCGCCGTGGCGGTGGCGGCCGTGAGCCTCGTACTGCTCAAGGTCAGCCGCAACAAGCCCGTCGTGGCCGTCCGGATCTTCGCCGTGGCCGTCATCGCCGCCGTGGTCATCCCCCACTCGGTCTACGCCAGGCTCCAGCTCGTCCCCGACCTCAACGGCCGCCAGGACCCCCGCATCCAGGTCTACGACAACGCCGTCAAGTACCTGCCGGACTACATCCTGTTCGGGGTCGGCGCCGGCAACTTCGCCGCCCAGTGGGGGGTCGAGCACGGCTTCGTCAAGCACGGCAACGTGCTGAACACCCACAACACCTTCGTCCAGGTGGCCATCAACTGGGGCCTGCTCGGGCTCCTCGCCCTGCTGTGGGCGGTGTACGCCATGTGGAAGGCGCTGCCTCCTGATCGACCCGACCCCGCCACCGCCGTGGTCCTCAAGGCCCTGGCTCTGTCGCTGCTGATCCTCATGTTCTCCTCGCACACCGTCTACGGCAAAGAGGTCTCGTTGACGGTGGGCATGATCCTCGGGAGCCGGGTCTGGCGCATCGCACGCCCGAGGAAGACCGCCGAAGCCGCCGCCGTTCCCTCCGGAGTCAGGTCTCGCGCCCTCGGCGGTTCGGCCTGACCTTGGCGGCCTCCCGCCCCGAGGTGTCGGTGGTCGTCGTCACGTGGAACTCGGCCGGCCTGATCGAAGCGTGCCTCCGATCGATCACCGGCGGCTGCGGGGCCCGCTCGCACGACGTGATCGTGGTGGACAACGCGTCGGGCGATCGCACGGCCGATGTCGTGGCCACCGGGTTCCCCTCGGTCCGGCTGGTGAGGAACACCACCAACCGGGGGTTCGCGGCGGCATCGGCGCAGGGGATCGCCGACGCATCGGGACACCACGTCATGCTCCTGAACCCCGACACCGTCGCCTCCGCCGGTGCGATCGACCGGCTCGTCGGCTGCCTCGACGACGACCCGGGCGTGGGGCTGGCCGGGCCGCGCCTGGTCCTGTCCGACGGGACGACCCAGATGGCCGCCGCCCGCCGGATCCCCAAGCTGGCCTACGTGCTCTATACGCCCTTCCGCATCGGCCGGTTCCCCCGCTTGCGCACGTGGGGCGACCGCCGGGTGATCTGCCCCTACGACCTGTCACGGTCCCAGGACGTGGAGGCCATCTCGGGAGCGGCCATGCTCATCCGCGGCGAGGTGATCGCGGCCATCGGCCCGCTCGACGGGGGCTACCGCCACACCGGCGAGGACGTCGACTACTGCCTGGCCGCCAGCCGCGCCGGGTGGCGCATCCGGTACGTGCACGACGCCGAGGTCTGGCACCACGGCGGGGCCAGCACCGCACAGGACCCCTACCGGGTGACGATGGACGGCGTGCTCAGTGTCGACCGGTACTACCGCAAGAACTGGTCGACGGCCCACGCCCTGGCCTACCGGCTGATGATCGTGCTGTACCGGGTCCCGGCCACCGTCGCCGGGGGTCTGATGGCGGTGGCGACCGGTCGGGAGCGGCCGAGCGAGCTCAGGTCGAGATGCCGCCTGGCGTGGTCGATGATCCGCTTCGTGCCCTACCGGCGGGAAGCTGCTCCAACCACTGCCCGATGAGCCGCTCCCATCCGGCGTGGCGTTCGGCGTGGGCCCGTCCGTTGCCGCCCAGCTCCACGGCCAGCGCCCGGTCGCCGCAGATGCGCCCGATGGCCGCGGCGAGAGCCTCCGCGTCACCGGGCGGGGTCACCAGACCGGCCCCGGTGTCCTGCACGATCCGCCCACCCTCGCCGTCGCCGCTGTAGACGATGGGTCGCCCGGCGGCCATCGCCGGGAGGACCTTGGCCGAGCGGGTGGCCTGGAAGAGCTCGCCCCCGCGGACGGTGGCCAGGGCGACGGAAGCGATCGACAGCAGCCGGGCGACGCCCTCGAGGGGCACGGGCGGCAGGAACACCACGTTGTCGAGGCCCAGCTCCCGGGCCCGGGCCTGCAGTGCCGGCTTCTCCGACCCGTCGCCCACGAGGAGGAACACGATGTCGCCGCCGGTGAGAAGTGCTGCCGCCCGGAGGGCGACATCGACGCCGTGGGCGTAGCCGTGGGTTCCCGCGTAGAGGACCACCTGGCGGCCCTCCAGGCCCAGCTCCCGCACGAGGGCATCGTCGGGGTCGGTCGGGGCGAAGAGCCGGGTGTCGACCCCGTTGGGCAGGAAGGCCAGCTTGGTCGTCGGGACCCCTTTGGCGACGAGGCGGTCGCGCACGCCGTCGGTGATCGCCGTCACCACGTCGGCCCTGCGGTAGGCCCACCGCTCCAGCGCCTCGAGGCTCTTCAGCACCCAGCCCGGCAGCGACATGTCGAGGTGCACCATCGAGTCGGGCCAGAGATCGGCCACGTTGAGGACGAGCGCTGTCCGCCGCAGCCGGGCGAACATCACGGCGGGGACGATGATCGGCAGCGGCGGCGACTCCACGAACAGCCAGTCGGCCGGGCCGGTGCGGACCAGCCCCACCATGCAGGTCGCGGTGAACGAGAGGTAGTTGAGGGCCCGCTTGAGCCCCGACCCGGCGGCGGCGTACAGCCACACCCGGTGGACGGTGGCGCCGGCCCACGTGTCCCGCTGGTAGAGCCGGCCCCCGTAGCCCGGGAACACCGAGCCCGTCGGGTAGTTGGGCACGCCCGTGACCACCTCGACCTCGTGGCCGAGGGCGACCAGCTCGGCGACCATGGCACCGAGGCGGGCGGGCGGCGCGCCGGTCTCGGGGGGGAAGTACTGGGTGAGAAAGACGAAGCGCACTTCCAGGCAATGTAGCCACCCCATGGCCGGGCGCAGCTCACTGGCATCTACGCTGGGTCATCGTGGCGACATCGGACACGGCGGCGTCGCAGGGCGCAGTGAAGGCGACGGCCGGACAGCTCTGCTACGTGGCCGGTGCCAACCACGGGGGGTCGACGTTGCTGGCCATCCTCCTCGACCAGCACCCTCGGGTGCTGGCCATGGGAGAGGCCGGGCCCATCCGCAAGGTCCGCGCCAACGAGGGCTACGACTGCTCGTGCGGCGACACCCTCGCCACCTGCGCGTTCTACAGCGCGGTGGGCGACAGGATGCGCCAGCACTCGCTCGACTTCGATCCGATGGACTGGCAGCTGCGCTACGAACTGTCCCATCCGACACTGGACCGCCTGGCGTTCGGGCTGCCTCCGCAGCGGGGACTGGCCCTGGGCCGGCTCCGCCATGCCGCCCTGCGGCGCCTGCCGGGGACGAGGAAGGCACTGGCGACGGTCGACCACCGCAACATCACGTTCGCCCAGGCGGCCCTGGCCGTGGCCGACGCCGACGTGTTCGTCGACGCCACCAAAGACCCCGAACGCGTCCGGCTGCTCGCCGACCTGCCCCTGCCGCTGACGGTCGTCCACCTCGTCCGCGACCCGCGGGCGGTGGCCTTCTCCGGGAGCCGCCGCGGGCGTGACCCCCTGGTGATCGCCGAGTACTGGAAGCGCACCCACGACGTGCTCGACGAGATGGAACGCCACCTCCCGTGCCGCAACTGGGTCAACCTGCGCTACGAGGACGTGTGCGCCGACCCGGACGCCGCCCTCGGGCCCCTGTTCCAGTGCCTGGATCTCGAACCGATGCGGGTGTCTCCGACGTTCGACGGCTCCGGGCACCACGTGGTGGGGAACAGGATGCGCCGGGGCCGCATCCAGACGGTCACCCAGGACGAGGATTGGAAGCAGTTGATGACCCCTGAGGACGGCGAGGCGGTGTGGCGACTGACGGCCACCACCGCCGGCCGCCACGGCTACGGGCCCCTACCCGACCGGTAGGAAATCGCGTATGCGCTTCAGGCTGTCGACGTTGCTCGTGTGGTAGCCCGAACCCGTCAGGTACAGGTCGCGACCCACGAAGGCGAACCGTTCGTAGTCGCCGGCGACGTCTGCGGCACTGGTCACGCTGCTCAGGTCGGGCTCGATCCGCACGATACGGCGTCCGCCGGCCACCTTCACCGCCGCGTACACCTTGCCGTCGGGAGCGGTCATGAAGTTCCCCGAGTTCATGATCTCGCCGGGGTACTCCAGCCGCCGGATCACCGTGCCGGTCACGGCGTCCAACAGGTAGAGCTGGGTACGACCCCCGCTGGGGGCCGCGAACCCGATGAACTTCGTCGGGCTCAACCCGGTGACCTGGCCCAACGTCTTCGCCCCGGCCACGGGAGCCCACTGTGATCGGAACTGGGTGAGGTCGCCCAGCGTGTCCAGCACGAAGACCCCAGCCTGCGTCGGGGTCCCGGACGGATTGGCGGGGTCGACCACCACTTCGGAGCTCAAGACGACGTACCGCCCGTCGGTGCTGGCCCCGATTCCGGTTGCCCGATAGTTCCTGAGCGGCGCAGTGATGTTGCTCGACTGCCACCCTCCCTCGGCGAGCGGCGTCAGGATCCCGAGTCCGCCGCCGACCGAATTGCGCGAGGAGCTGGTACCGACGTAGATGCGGCCGGCGCCGTCGTTGGTCATGTAGTTACCGCCGAGGGCACCGAAGTCGGCCATGAAGTTGGCGATCTCGCGTGGGTTGGCACGCGGATCGGCGTGGTTCGGATACCTGAGGGCGAAGGGATGGGAGTGGTTCGCCGTCCACGGGCGTCGGGGGTCGTATTCGAGCACCCGCGCCTTCGAGTAGCCGGAGATGTAGACCTTTCCGTTGAGGCTCCTGGCCGCGTAGACCTCGGACAACACGTTCGGTCCCAGCGTCTCGACACGATTGCTCACCGGGTCGTACCGGTAGAAGCCACCGTTGTGGTAGCTGGAGCCGAACAGGCCACCATCCGGGTGAGCGACGGCCTGCGACGTCTTGAGCGCAACGCTGTTCACCGCCACGTCGACCATCTGCCAGCCGTAGTCCTGCGGGCTGGCACCCGCGGGAAGGGGGTCGTCATACGGTCGTGCGTCGGCGGGGAAGCGGTACCACAGGCGCGCCTTTCCCTCCGCCGCCAGGGTGTTCTTGTCGAGGATGACCTCGGGGGGGTTCGGCGGCACCGGGGTCCGCGGCGGGGTGAGGTCGGGCGGAGCGGCCAGTGGTCTGATCTCGGTGCCCGCCCGCAGCCACCAGTAGAGGTCGACCCGGCCCCCGACCGGGCCCGGCACCGTCTTGGTGACCATCTGCCCGCCCTCCTGGATGGCGTACTGCGCTCCCCCCTTGAGCGTCAGGTGGGCGTAGGTGGTCGTGGTCGTCTGATGCAGCCGCGGACGCAGCGTGAGGTCGCCCGGGTCGAAGAGAGCGGAATCCTCGAACTGCATGAGTATGCGGTCGGCGCCACCGTTCATGGGGCGGGCGACCACGCGGTAGGGCTGCTTGCCGGTGAGGACATAGCTGGCGTAGATGTCGCCCCCCACCTCCAGGGCGTAGGCCGGGCGATAGTCGCCGGGGAGGCTGGCGGGCGGGCTCTCGACCAGCTGACGGGTCACGGGGTTGTATCGCACGACGGCGGAGTCGTTGGCACCACCGCCGATGATCCAGCTGTTGGGGGCCGATGCCAGGGAGTACACGAGTCCGGCCTTGGGCCAGGGCTTCCACAGCGGGTTCGAGTGCCACACCGTTTGCGTCCACGGGTTCCAGGCCATGAGTCGGGCGTCGACGCCGTTGGGCCGGAAGAACAGCTCGGGACGGCTACCCCGGCTCCACACCGCCTCTCCGGCACTCCACACCTCATAGCCCATGCCCTGTTGCAGGGAGCTGACCGGAACCCGCTTGACGGCCTTCGTCTGGAGGTTCACCGCCACCACTTCGAACGGTCGGTCGGGATTGACGCGCGGCGGCCCGGGAAACGAGTAGAGCAACTGCACGAAGCCGGTGCCCGTGGGGTCGGGTGACAACGGACCTTGCTGGACCCGCAACTCGCGGACGGCCACGCCGAGATCCTCGACGGGGCCGGCCGCCGTGGCATTCCTCGCACCGCCGAGCGAGGACAGGGTCCCCGCCAGCAGGAGGAGGGATACCACCAGTCGTCGCCGCATTGCCCCTCCGGTATCACATACCTGCGTCTGGATCCTCTACTGAGTACCACTTCCGAGGGCGTTTTCGACCGCGGCCACAACCCGGTCGATCTGGGCGTCGGCCATCTCCGGCCAGATGGGTAGCGACAGGACCTCGCCGGCGGCGCGCTCGGCCTCGGGCAGGTGGAGCCCGAGATCGGCGTACACGGGCAGGAGGTGCACGGGTACCGGGTAGTAGACCATCGTGGCGATCCCCGCATCCCGGAGGCGGGCGGCGACGCCGTCCCGCCGGTCGGCGGGAACGCGGACGGTGTACTGGTGGAAGACGTGGCTGAGGCCCGCCCTGACGACGGGGGTGACGACGCCGTCGGAGGCGGCGAGGGCGGCGAGGGCGGCGTCGTAGCGAGCGGCCACCCGGCGACGCCCGGCGTTGGCCGAGTCCAGCCGGGGCAGCTTCTTTCGGAGCACGGCGGCCTGGAGCTCGTCCAGCCGTGAGTTGTAGCCGAGCATCTCGTTGTGGTACTTCCGCCGCCCGCCGTGCGAGCGCAGCATGCGGGCACGTTCGGCCACGTCGGCGTCGTCGGTCGCCAGCAGGCCGCCGTCACCGAACCCGCCCAGGTTCTTCGACGGGAAGAACGAGAACGCTCCCGCCGCCCCGATCGTCCCCGCCTTCTTCGATTGCCAGTCGGCGCCCATGGCCTGGGCGGCATCCTCGAGGACCACGAGCCCGTGGTCGGCGGCCAGGCGCCCGATCTCGTCCATGGCCGCGGGCTGGCCGAACAGGTGCACGGGCACGATCGCCCGCGTGGCGGGGCCGATCGCCGCCTCGACGGCGGCGGGGTCGAGGTTGAACGTCTCCGGGTCGATGTCGACGAACACGGGCGACGCCCCGACCACGCTGATCGCCTCGGCGGTGGCGAAGAAGGTGAAGGGGGTGGTGATGACCTCGTCGCCCTCCCCCACCCCCAGGGCCCGCAGCCCGATGACCAGGGCGTCGGTGCCCGAGTTCACCCCCACGGCGTGGTCGACGCCGAGGTAGGCGGCCACCTCGGCCTCGAAGGCGACGACGTTGGGCCCGAGGATGAACCGGGCCGAACCGAGGACCTCCTCGAACGCCGCCATCAGGTCGTCCCGCAGCTCGGCGATCCCCGGCACGAGATCCATCGCCGGAATGGGTTCGGGTGCTGCCATATAGGCTCTCCTCGAGTTGCTGGGCGACCAGTACAGTCGCGCCGGACGAGCGCGAAATGAAATCTGGCGCAACGCCACGCCGGAAAGGACGCGCTTCGGTGAGCCGACACGCCGCCCCGGCGGTAGCCGTACTGGGGTGCGGACAGTGGGGCATGAACCACGTCCGGGTCTGGAACGACCTCGGGCTGCTGGCGGTGGTGGCCGACCCCGATCCCGCACGGCGGGCGGTCGTGGCCGAGGCCTATCCGGGGCTGGCGACGGCGTCCTGCGCCGAGGAGGTGCTGGCCCGTCCCGACGTGAAGGCCGTGGTCGTGGCCACGCCGGCGGTGACCCACGCCGCCATCGCCACCCAGGCGCTCGAGGCGGGCAAGGACGTCCTGGTGGAGAAGCCGCTGGCCATGAGCGCCGAGGAGGGGACGCGCCTGGTCGATCGGGCCCGCGACCTGGGCCGGATCCTCATGGTGGGCCACGTCCTCGAGTACCACCCGGCGGTGCTGGCCCTGCGCCGCCTCGTCGACGACGGCGTGCTCGGGCGCGTCCGCTACCTGTACTCCAACCGGTTGAGCTTCGGCCGGCTGCGAACCGACGAGAACGCCCTCTGGAGCTTCGCACCCCACGACATCGCCCTGTGCCTGCGCATCGTGGGTGCGCCGCCGACCGACGTCACCTGCCGGGGCGCGGCCTTCCTGAGCCCTGAGGTCGCCGACGTGACCCTCATGGGTCTGACGTTCCCGGGCGGGACGCAGGCCCACGTGTTCGTCAGCTGGCTGCACCCGTTCAAGGAGCATCGCTTCGTCGTCGTCGGCGATCGCCAGATGGCGGTGTTCGACGACACCGCCCCGTGGCCGGAGAAGTTGGTGCTGTACCCGCACCAGGTCGACTGGGTGGGCGGCACGGTGCCCGTGGCCAGGAAGGCGGAAGGCGTACCGGTGCCGCTGACCGCCGACGAGCCGCTCGTCGCCGAGTGTCAGCACTTCGCCGACGCCGTCTCCACGGGAAGGCGCCCCCTCACCGATGGCGAGGGGGCGCTGGCCGTGCTTCGGGTGTTGAGCGCCGGCGACCGCTCCCTGCGCGCCGGGGGGGCACCGGTGCCTCTTGCCACCGACGTCGGCGACGAGGCGCCCACGTTCGTGCACCCGACGGCGACCGTCGATCCCGGGGCTCGTGTTGGTTCCGGGACCAAGGTCTGGCATTACACCCATGTGATGGGCGGGGCTCGGATTGGCCGCGACTGTTCGCTCGGCCAGAACGTGTTCGTGGCCGCCGGGGTGCGCATCGGCGACAACGTGAGGATCCAGAACAACGTCTCGGTGTACGAGGGAGTCGTCCTCGACGACGGCGTGTTCTGCGGGCCCTCGATGGTGTTCACCAACGTCAAGAACCCCAGGGCCGAGACACCGACCTCGGAGTACGCCTCCACTGCGGTGGGGCGGGGCGCGACCCTTGGCGCGAACTGCACGATCGTGTGCGGCGTGACCATTGGGGCATACGCCCTCGTCGGGGCCGGCGCGGTGGTCACGCATGACGTTCCCGCCCACGCGGTCGTGGCGGGCGTGCCCGCGGTGCAGACCGGTTGGGTGTCCCACGCCGGCGCCCGCCTGACCTTCACCGACGGCCGTGCCGTCTGCCCCGACACCGGTCGGGCCTACGTGCTCGACGGCGCCCGCGTCATTTCTGCCGGCTAGAGGCGCGTCGCCGTTAACCGGCCGTCGTACGGACGCCAAGGGCGATCCCGTCCCGTCCATCGTCGGTTGCGACCTGCCTCTGCCGGCAACATCGAGGGCGGCGGACCGACTCAACGG
>CAYTTL010000045.1:0-15208 GCA_964440725.1 uncultured Acidimicrobiales bacterium
GCCGTCCCCCCGATGCCGTCGGGCGTGATCATCCCGAGGAACTTGGTCGACAGCTTCATGAGGACGGTCGGGATGAATGGTGGGCTGGCGTTCACCGCGCCCAGCAGGGCGGTGGCCTCGGACATGAGGATCAGCGGGTAGAGGGCGGCGGCGGCCACAACCCACGGCCACGTCGCCGTGGCGTACTCGTGCTGCACCGAGGCGAAGTTGATGGCCTCGATGCTGGGGACCACGACGGCCAGTGCCACCAGCACGCCGATCAGCATCCCGATGTTCACCAGGCTGAGGCGCTTGATCTTGAGGGGCTTGACGTGCTCGACGGCGGCGGCGGCGGCGAGGTCGTTGCGCAGGGTCTTCAGCGTCCTGTCGAAGTGCCTGTTCGACCGGCCCACCCGGCGGGGTAGGCCCGCCGGCTGCACGAGGGGGATGATGTCCGCCACACCCGCCGCTCCCACGGCGGCGACGGCGGCCGCCGTGGCCCGTTCGTTGCCGACGACCGACGCGGTCACCACCACGACGGCGGCGAGGTCGCGGTCCAGCCAGTGCCGGTCGGCTCCCGCCGTGGCTGCGGTGAAGTCGTCGAGGGTGACGGTGCCCTCGCCATCCACCCGGATGTGCTCACCGTCGAGGTTGCCGTGGCTGATGCCGGCTGCGTGCAGGCGCCGGATCTGCTCCCAGACGGCGCCGAGAACGGAGTCGGGGATGCGCTCGGACGCCAGGGACGCGAGAGGGACACCGCTCGGTTCGGTAGTCAGGAGAACGGCGGCGTCGGGTCCGGCCATGCCTGTCTTCACCGCCCGGGGAGCGGCCACCCCGGCCCGCTCGGCCAGCATCAGGGTGTAGGCAACGTGCTCGACCTGCTGGAGGCGGGTGCCGAACACGGGGAGCGAGGGTTCTCGGTACATCAACGAGTGCCAGACCTTGGCCGCGATCTGCCCGTCCCGCTGGTCCCGCCCGTAGGCGTCGACCCGCAGCCGTTCGCCCGACGCGAGGGTGACGTCCACGACGGCGACGCGCGGGATCCGGTCGCCGGCGCGCGCAACCCCACCGACGTCGACGCCGAGATCGACGAGAGCCTGGCGCACGTCGTCGAGCGAGGGCCGGCCGTCGGAGGCCCCGAAGGCCACGAGGACACCGGACCCGGCGGCGAGCCCCAGGAGGATGGCCCCCGCCGCATCCGAGGGAAGGGCGGTGCCCAGGTACATGGCGGCCAGCGCGACCAGGACGACGAGGGCGATCGAGAGGCGCCGCACCGGACGCGCCAGGTAGGGCCCCAGGGCCACGGCAATGGCGGTGATGACAGCCAGGTTGGTCGACACGTAGGCGGGGCCCGCCCCGGATCGCACCTCGATTCCCAGGCCGGCGACGGCGTGGGGGTCGAGCAGGTGGTGGAGGACCAGGGCCACGGCCCACGCCGCCGCCCCGGCGATGACCACGCGCAGGGCGATCGGCCACCGTCGGAGCAGCACCAGCACCACGGCGGCGCCGGCGACAGCCCAGATCGACCCGAGCGCATAGAGGACGCGCCCCGGGCCCCGCAGGGCGTCGGGCAGGGAGTTCAACGCCTTGAACAGGTTGGCGTCCACGTCGGTGCGCGCCTGGGCCCAGACGCCGAGCACGACGACGCCGACGACGCCCAGGACGAGAAGGACGATGTCGACCGGCTGACGCTCGCCCGGCTCGGCCGCGTCGTGGATCCACGCCATGGGCGGGGAACCTAACGAAGATTGGCCCGTGTCCGTCCGGGGGCCGCTTGATAGGGTCCGGGTGGCCGGCGAAGCCGGCCGCGACATGGCGACGAACGTGGCGGAGGCGAACGCCTCCCGCGCGACCGCGAATCGAGGAGGATTCCTGAATGGCGACGCTGAGCGTATGGAAGTTCCCCACGGCCGACGGCGCGGAAAAGGCCGAGGAAACACTGGTGCAGCTGCAGACCGAAGGGCTCATCAAGGTCCACGACGCCGCGCTCGCCACCTGGCCGGAGGGCAAGAAGCGGCCCAAGACCCACCAGGCGCACAACCTCACCGAAGCCGGCGCACTCGGTGGTGCCTTCTGGGGGCTGCTGTTCGGGATCATCTTCTTCATCCCCATCATCGGTCTCGCCGTCGGCGCCGCGGCGGGGGCCCTCGCCGGTTCCCTGACCCACGCCGGCATCGACGAGGAGTTCGTCCAGCAGGTCCGAGACAAGGTCACGCCCGGTACCTCGGCGCTGTTCGTCCTGACCTCCGACGCGGTCATCGACAAGGTCGCCGACCGGTTCGAGGGCACGCAGGCCGAGCTCGTCAGCAGCAACCTGTCCAAGGACCAGGAGCAGGCACTGCTCAGTGCCTTCAGCGAGGACCACTAGTCGGACGGGCCGTGTCGAGATGGCCGACCACGCGGCCGCCGATGCCCTGGTGCTCTTCGGTGCCACGGGCGATCTCGCCCACAAGAAGATCTTCGACGCCCTCTACGGCAACGCCCGTAGGGGGCGCCTGAAGGTCCCCGTCATCGGGGTCGCCGGCGACGACTGGACCGTCGACCGGCTCCGCCAGCGGGCGCGCGACGGGATCGACACCTTCGGTGGAGGCGTCGACGACGAGCAGGCGTTCACCGTGCTGGCCGATGCCCTCTCCTACATCGGCGGCGACTACCGCGACCCGACGACGTTCACCCGCCTGGCCACCGCCCTCTCCGACGTCGGTGCCCGCCGCCCGGCGTTCTACCTCGCCATCCCCCCCAGCCTGTTCGAGTTCGTCGTCCAGGCCCTGCAGGCGGCGCGCATCGCCGCGGGCGCCCGGGTGATCGTGGAGAAGCCCTTCGGCATCGACCTGGCGTCGGCGCAGGAGCTGAACCGGGTACTCCACGACGTCTTCCCGGAGTCGTCGATCTTCCGCATCGACCACTACCTGGGCAAGGAGCCGATCCAGAACCTGTTGTACTTCCGGTTCGCCAACTCGTTCCTCGAGCCCATCTGGAACCGCAACTACGTCGATTCCGTGCAGGTCACCATGGCCGAGAACTTCGGAGTCGAGGGGCGGGGCCGGTTCTACGAGGAAGTGGGGACGCTGCGCGACGTCGTGCAGAACCACCTCCTGCAGACGGTGAGCCTGCTGGCCATGGAGGCACCCAACGATTCGGGGGCCGAGGCGCTGCGTGACGAGAAGGCCAAGGTCCTGAAGGCCATGGAGCCGTTGACGCCGGCCGACTTCGTCCGGGGCCAGTTCGACGGGTACCGCGACGAGGACGGCGTGGCACCCGACTCCGACGTCGAGACATTCGCGGCGGTGAAGCTCCACGTCGACTCGTGGCGCTGGGCGGGTGTCCCGTTCTACATCAGGGCGGGCAAGAACCTGCCCGTGTCGGCCACCGAGGTCCGGGTCGAGCTGAAGGTTCCGCCCCAGAACGTGTTCGGTGATGCGGGTCTCCCCTCGTCCAACTACGCGCGGTTCCGACTGGGACCCGACGTGGTGTCGTTGGCCCTCGGTGTACGCGTCAAGCACCCCGGCGAGGGGTTCGTGGGCGAGTCGCAGGAGCTCTACGTCATGGAGCAGACGACCGAGGACCTGACCGCCTATGAGCGCCTCATCGGCGACGCCCTCGCCGGGGAGGCGCTGCTGTTCGCCCGGGAGGACGAGGTCGAGGCAGCGTGGGAGGTGGTCGACCCCGTCCTGCGCGACCACGCGCCCGCCACCGTCTATCCGCCCCACACCTGGGGACCGCCCGCCGCCGACGACCTCCTGCCGGCGGGTCGATCCTGGCACGAGCCGGCCACGTAGACCGCCATGTCGACGGGGGCGCCCGGGAGCACCGGATCACCCGACGGTGGGGGCGCATCCTCCACTGCGCCGGAGCGCGGGGGCCTCGTGCTCCTCGCCCTCATCCTGGTAGCGGCCGTGGCCAACATCAACCTGGCCGTGGCCGGGGTGGCTCTGCCCGACATCGGTCGGGCCTTCGACGCATCCCAGACCGAGCTCGACCTCGTGTCGGTGGCGTACTCGCTGGGCCTGGCGGCGTCGGTGCTCTACCTCGGGGCCATCGGCGACCGGTACGGCCGCAAGCGCCTCCTGCTCGCCGGCGTCGTGCTGTCGGTGCCGGCCTGCATCGTCGCCGGCCTGGCCACGTCCATCCCCGTGCTGATCGGCGGCCGTCTCCTCGGGGGCCTGGCCGCAGGAATGGCCTACCCCACGACGCTGGCACTGATCACCGCTCTATGGTCGGGACCGAAGCGGACGAAGTCGATCGCCCTGTGGTCGGGGCTCGGTGGCGCCATGACCGCCCTGGGCCCGCTGTGCGCGGGATGGCTGTTGCTTCACTTCTACTGGGGGTCGGTGTTCTACATGACGCTGCCCCTGGCGGTCGTGGCCCTGGTGCTGGCGGTGATGGTCGTGCCCGCCCACGTCAACGAGACGACCGAGCCCGTCGACAACCTCGGCGGCATCATCTCGATCGTCTTCGTCGCCGCGCTGGTGCTGGCCATCAACTTCGCCGCCGTCCCCGGCAAGGGGCCCACGGCCGTCGGCCTCGGCGTCGTCACCCTCGCCGCCGGTGTCGGGTTCTTCGTCCGCCAGCGCCGGGCGAGAGTGCCGCTCTACGACCTCACCGTCGCCGTCCGCCGGGTCTTCTGGGTGGCCGCCGTCGCCGGGATCATCGTGTTCGGCGCCCTCATGGGCGCCATGTTCGTCGGCGGCCAGTTCCTGCAGAACGTGCTCGGCTACGACACCTTCGAAGCCGGCGCGGCGATCCTGCCCGCCGCCGCATGCATGGTGCTGGCCGCGCCGGTGTCGGCGCGGATGGTGCGGGTGCGAGGCGGGCGCGACACGCTGCTCGCCGGGTACGTCTCCTGCCTGCTGGGGTTCCTCACCATGCTCTGGCTCTGGGACGAGGGCATCTCCTACCTGCCCGTCGGCCTGGCCTACGCGTTCGTCGGCGTCGGGGTGGGCCTGGCCGGCACCCCGGCCTCCCACTCGCTCACCGGTTCCGTCCCCGTCAAGCGGTCGGGCATGGCCTCGGGCACCGCCGACCTGCAGCGTGACCTCGGCGGAGCCATCATGCAGTCCGTCCTCGGCTCCCTCCTCACCGCCGGCTACGCCGCCGCCTTCGCCGCGGCGATCGCCGGGGCGCCCAGCGCCACCAAGGCCCAGGTCACCGACCGCGTCGCCAACGAGCTGCAGAAGTCGTTCGCCGGCGCCGCCACCATCGCCGAGCGTGAGCCCCAGTTCGCGCCTCAGATCATCGAGGCGGCGCGAACCTCCTTCGTCGACGGTGCCAACTGGGCCTACACCGCCGGCATCGTCGCCGTGGTCCTCGGCACCGTCCTCGTCTTCGTCGCCTTCCCGAAGAAGGTCGAGGAGGAGGAGTCGCTCGCCCGCTACGCGGCCGCCGACGCCAACGCCTAGCCCAGGCGGGCAGACTTGCCTCGTGGAGCTGCTGATCGCCCGCAACCCCGACCCCGCCAGTTCGCTGCCGTACCTGCTGCGGCTGCCGATCGGCGACGGCTTGTACTTCCGCACCAAGGACACGTGGCCGCGGACCAGTGCCCTCTACTGCCATGCGGTATCGAATGCGGAATGGCCCGATGAACCGGCCATCGTCGAGCGGATCGCCCTGCGCGCATGCGCCCGTCGGGGCGGTGCGATCGACCTGGTCGCCGACCGCGGCCGGGAGCAGCGCTCCCAGATCGTGTTCACCAAGGCGCGCGGTCGGGAGATGGTGTTCTGGCAGTCGCCGCGAACCCGCAAACAGGCGCGACCCGACGTTCGCATTCCGACGGCCAGGGCGGCGGGGCTCGTCGACATGGAGATCGTGGTGGACTCCCACGAGCGCTACCCGTACCAGTTCGCCACCCAACAGGTCCGCACCGCGAGCGCGGCCTGGTGTGTGGGGACTACGCGGTGGCCGTGGGCGGGAGTCTCATCGCCGCCGTCGAGCGCAAGTCGCTCCCCGACCTCGTATCGAGCCTGACCAACGGCCGGCTGCGCTACGCCCTCGGCGAGCTGGCCACGCTGCCCCGTGCTGCAGTCGTCGTGGAAGACCGCTTCTCACGGATCTTCGCCTTGGAACGGGTGAGGCCGGCCCTGGTCGCCGACGGACTCGCCGAACTGCAAGTGCGTTGGCCCTCAATCCCGATCGTGTTCTGCGAGACCCGCAAGCTGGCCGAGGAATGGACCTACCGCTACCTGGCCGCGGCGCGCACGTGGGCCACCGACGAGGCTCCGGCTCTCGCCCGGATCGGTATCGGCGAGGACGGCACCGCAGGCGCCCCGCAGCAACCGGCACCGTCGACGGCCGAGGTCCGCGCCTGGGCTCGCGCCAACGGGCTCATCGTCCCCGGCCGTGGCCGTCTCCGCCCCGAGATCCACCAGGCCTGGCAGGACGCCCAGCGATGACGGCTTCTGACGCTCAGGCGGGCGGCTTCTCGTCGTGGCCGCCGAACTCGTTGCGCATGGCCGACAGCAGCTGGTTGGCGAACTCGCCCTCGTTGCGCGAGCTGAAGCGTTCGAACAGCGCCGCGGTGATCACGTGGGCGGGCACGCCCTCGTCGACGGCCGCGGCGACGGTCCAGCGGCCCTCGCCCGAGTCCGACACCCGGCCGCCGAACTCCGACAGGGTGGGTGACCTGTGCAGGGCGTGGGCCGTGAGGTCGAGCAACCACGACGCCACGACGCTGCCACGCCGCCACACCTCGGCCACCTCGGCCACGTCGAGATCGTACTGGTAGTACTCGGGATGCTCGAGCGGGGCGGTCTCGGCGTCGGAGGTCCGGGCCTGCTTGCCGGCATTTGCCTTGTGGAGGATGGCCAAGCCCTCGCCGTAGGCGGCCATGATCCCGTACTCGACGCCGTTGTGCACCATCTTCACGAAGTGCCCGGCCCCGTTCGGACCGCAGTGCAGGTACCCCTGCTCCGACGGTGACGGCGGGCCGCTGCGCCCCTCGGTTCGGGGCGCGGAGTCGACGCCCGGGGCGATGGTGGCGAAGATCGGTTCGAGACGGGCGAAGACGTCGTCCTCGGCGCCGATCATCAGGCAGAAGCCCCGCTCCAGGCCGAACACTCCTCCGCTCGTTCCCACGTCGACGTAGTGGATGCTCTGGTCGGCGAGCTGGGCCGCCCTGGCGATGTCGTCGCGGTAGTACGAGTTGCCGCCGTCGATGATGACATCGTCGGGTTCGAAGTGCCCGGCCAGCTCCATGACGGTCTCGCCGGTGTACGCCGCCGGAACCATCACCCACGCCGCCCGCGGCTTGGCCAGCTTGGAGGCGAAGTCCGCCAGTGACGAGGCGCCGGTGGCCCCGTCGGCCTCCAGCGCCTTCACCGAGTCGGCGTTGACGTCGTAGACGACGCACTCGTGGCCGTCGCGCATGAGGCGGCGTACGAGGCCGGCGCCCATGCGCCCGAGCCCGATCATTCCGAGTTGCATCTGGATCCTCTCTCCTCAGGGGGCCTTGGCCAGTGCGGACGCCTTCGACCCGATGCAGGCGATCAGGTCGTCCCAAGAGGCCACGAACGAAGCGGCTCCGTCAGACTGGAGCTTGGCGGCGAGCTCGTCGAGGTCGATGCCGCCGGCCGTGAACCGGGCCAGCGTCTCCTCGGCATCGCCGCCGTCGTGGGGCAGGAGGTCGCCGACCGAGCCGTGCTCCCCGAAGGCCTTCAGCGTGCCTTCGGGCATGGTGTTCACCGTGTTCGGCGAGGCCAGCGCCGAGATGTAGAAGGTGTCGGGCAGGGCCGGGTCCTTGGTGCCCGTGCTCGCCCAGAGCAGGCGCTGGGGATTGGCGCCGGCCGACGCCAGGCGCTGCCAGGGGTCGGAGGCGAGGACGTCGTGGTACGCGGCGTAGATGCGCTTGCCCATGCCCACGCCGAGCTGGCCCCGGAGGTCGTCGGTGATCCGATCCATGACCGCGCCGTCCCAGCGGGACACGAAGACCGACGCAACCGAGCCCACGTTGAGGTCGAGGCCGGCGTCGTGGCGACGTCGGATGCCGCGGATGTACGCCTCGGCGGCAGCCACATAGTGCTCGCGCGAGAACAGCAGCGTCACGTTGACGGGGACCCCGGCGAAGATGAGCTCCTCGATGGCCGGAACTCCCTCGGGCGTGCCGGGCACCTTGATGAACAGGTTCGGCGTGTCGGCCTGGGCGTGCAGCGACGTGGCCATGGCGACGGTCGACGCCGTGTCGTTGGCCAGCTTGGGTGACACCTCCAGCGACACCCACCCGTCGACACCGTGGGTCGCGTCCCAGATGGGACGCAGGAGGCCGGCCGCCTTAGAGAGGTCCTCGATGGCCAGCTCGAAGAACAGAGGCTCCGGCTCCGTCCCCTGTCCGAGCAGGCGGCGGATCTGGTCGTCGTAGTCGGCGCTGCCGTTGATCGCCTTGTCGAAGATGGTGGGGTTGGACGTGAGCCCGGTCACCGCCAGGCTGGCGATGTAGTGGGCGAGGGTCCCGCTCGTGAGCAACCCCCTGGTGATGTTGTCGAGCCACAGGCTCTGGCCCATCTCGTGCAGCTGGACGGCGGCATTCATGGCCCGCTCCCTTTCGCGTCGGAGGACATGGTGGAGACGAGGGACGTGAGCCGGCGCACGTGGTCGGCCACGTTCTCGGCAGTGAAGCCCAGCTTCCGGTACACCACCGGGCCGGGGGCCGAGGCGCCGAACCGGCGTAGCCCCACCACGTCGTCGACGAACTCGTGCCATCCGGTGGGCGCGGCGGCCTCGACGGCGACCTTGGGCATTCCCGGTGGCAGCAAGGCGTCACGCGCTTGCTGGGGCTGGGCCCGGAACAGCTCACAACACGGCATCGATACGACCCGGACGTCGATGCCCTCGGCGGCCAGCACATGGCGCGCCGCCAGGGCCAGCTCCACCTCCGAGCCGGTCGCCACGATGGCGGCCGCGTCTCCGGGGGCGACGACCGACGCTCCGGCGGCGACGTCGAGCACGTCAGGGGAGAGGGTCGGGAGGCCCTGCCGGGACAGCACGAGGCACGTCGGTCCGTCATGGTTGATCGCCTCCCGCCAGGCCTGGGCCGACTCGTTGGCGTCGGCCGGCCGAATCGTGCGGAGGCCGGGCATGGCCCGCATCCCGGCGAGGTGCTCGATCGGCTGGTGGGTCGGACCGTCCTCACCGAGGGCGATGGAGTCGTGGGTGAACACGAACACGACGGGGAGCTGCATGATGGCGGCCAGGCGCACGTCCTCGCGCATGTAGTCGTAGAAGCTGAAGAAGGTGGCGCAGTAGGGCCGGAAGCCGCCATGGGCGGCCATGCCGTTGCAGATCGCCCCCATGGCGTGCTCGCGCACGCCGAAGTGGATGTTGCGGCCGCTCCAGTCGCCGGAGTTCAGATCGCCGGAGCCCAGCAGCTGGGTGTCGGTGGACGGGGCGACATCGGCCGACCCGCCGACCAGCTCGGGCACCGCCTCGGCGAAGGCGTTGAGGACCGACCCACCGGACTTCCGGGTGGCCACCCGAGTGCCGACGTCGAACACCGGGGTCGGGGTGTCGGGCCACCTCGTCGGCAGGCGGCCGGCCATGACGCGCTCGAGCTCGGAGGCGAGTGCCGGCTGGGCTGCGTTGTAGGCGTCGTAGCGAGACCGCCATTCCTCGTGGGTGGCGGCGCGATCGGCGACGAGACCGTGCCAGTGCATGTAGACGGCGTCGGGGATCGAGAACGGAGGATGCGACCAGCCCAGCTTCTCGCGGGTGGCGGCCACGTTGGCCTCACCGAGGGGCGACCCGTGGGCCTTGGCCGAGTCCTGGAGGGGCGAGCCGTACCCGATGTTGGAGCGCACGATGACCAGGCTCGGCCGCTCGTCGTCGGTGGCCTCGGCGACGGCGGCGTCGAGGGCGTGGAGGTCGTTCACCGCCTCCACGTTGGTCACGTGCCAGCCGTAGGCGCGGAAGCGTTGGGCCACGTTCTCGGTGAACTCCACCTCGGCCGCACCTTCGAGGGAGATGTGGTTGTCGTCGTAGAAGACGGTGAGCTTGCCCAGGCCGAGACCCAGGCGACCGCCGATGGACGCCGCCTCGCTCGACATCCCCTCCATCATGTCGCCGTCGCCGCAGATGACCCACGTGCGATGGTCGACGACATCGTGGCCGGGACGGTTGAACCGCGCCGCCAGCATGCGCTCGGCCATGGCCATGCCCACACCGTTGGCGAAGCCCTGGCCGAGGGGGCCGGTGTCGATCTCCACGCCGGCGGTCACCCCACGCTCGGGATGCCCGGGGGTCCGTGACCCCCACTGGCGGAACTGGGAGAGGTCGTCGACGGTGAGGTCGTAGCCGGAAAGGTGCAACGAGGCGTACTGCACCATGCACGCATGACCGGCGGAGAGCACGAAGCGGTCGCGGTCGATCCATGCGGGATCGGCCGGGTCGTGACGCATGTAGCGCGTGTAGAGGCGGTAGGCGAGCGGGGCCAGGGCCATGGGTGTGCCCGGGTGACCCGAGTTCGCCTTCTCGACGGCGTCGACGGCCAGGAAGCGGACGGCGTTGATGGCGTCGCCGACGATGCCGGACGGGTCCGGCGCCGGAGGCGTGCGATCGGCCACCACGAGGTCGTCGCGCAGCTCGGTGTCGTGCACGGACATGCTCATGAAGGAGCCCCCTCGGGTGGCACGGGAGCGCGCCGCGACCGGTAGCGGCGGATGAGCGTGTTGGTGCTGCTGTCGTGGGCCAACGGCGTTTCGTCGCCGGCTTTCAGCTCGGGGATGATGGCGACGGCGAGCATCTTGCCGAGCTCGACCCCCCACTGGTCGAAGCTGTTGATGTCCCAGATCGTGCCCTGGGTGAACACCTTGTGCTCGTACAGGGCCACGAGCTGGCCCAGCACGCGAGGTGTCAGCCGGTCGACCACGATCGAGTTCGTAGGGTGGTTCCCCGCGAATGTGCGGTGGGGCACCTGGAACGCCGGTACGCCCTCGACGGCCACCTCCTCGCTCGTCTTGCCGAAGGCGAGAGCCTCGGTCTGGGCGAGAAAGTTGGCCCACAGCAGGTCCTGGTGGTCGTCGACGACGTTCTCGGCGCGGGCGATTCCGATGAAGTCGCACGGGATCAGACGAGTGCCCTGGTGGATGAGCTGGTAGTAGGCGTGCTGGCCGTTGGTGCCGGGTTGTCCCCACACGACCGGGCCCGTGTGGTGGTCGACGGGCTCGCCGTCGAGCGTGACCGACTTCCCGTCGCTCTCCATGTCGAGCTGCTGGAGGTAGGCCGGGAACCGGGCCAGGTACTGGCTGTACGGCAGGATGGCCTGGGTCTCGGCACCGAAGAAGTTGATGTACCAGACACCGATCAGGCCGAGGAGAACGGGCAGGTTCTCCTCCAACGGTGCAGTGCGGAAATGGGTGTCCATGGCGTGGAAGCCGCCCAGCATCTCCCGGAAGGCGTCGATGCCGATGGAGATGACCAGTGACAGGCCGATGGCCGAGTCGAAGGAGTAGCGCCCGCCCACCCAGTCCCAGAACCCGAACATGTTGGCAGTGTCGATCCCGAAGGCGGCCACTCGCTGGGCGTTGGTGGACACGGCCACGAAATGCTTGGCCACGGCGGCTTCGTCGCCCAGCGCATCGACGAGCCACGCCCGGGCACTGTTGGCGTTGGTGAGGGTCTCGAGGGTCCCGAAGGTCTTCGAGCACACGATGAACAACGTCTCCTCCGGGTCGAGGCCGAGCAGCGACTCGTAGATGTCGGTGCCGTCGACGTTGGACACGAACCGGAAGGTGAGGTCGCGCTGGGAGAATGCCCGCAGGGCGTCGTAGGCCATGTGGGGGCCGAGGTCGGAGCCCCCGATACCGATGTTGACGATGTTGCGGAGGCGCTTGCCGGTGTACCCGGTGTGCCCGCCCGACCGCACCCGCTCGGCGAAGTCCCCCATCTGGTCGAGCACGGTGTGCACCTCAGGGACGACATCGACACCGTCGACGGTGATGTGCTCGCCGGCCGGCGCGCGCAGGGCCACGTGCAGCACCGCCCGGTTTTCGGTGACGTTGATCTTGTCGCCCCGGAACATGGCGTCGATGCGGTCGCGCAGACCGGCCCGTTCGGCCAGGGCCACGAGCAGGCCGATCGTCTCCGACGTGAGCCGGTTCTTCGAATAGTCGAGGTAGAGCCCGTCGACCTCGGCGGCGAGCGTCGTGCCCCGGTCCTGATCGGCACCGAACATGGCGCGCAGGTGAAGGTCGCGCACGTCCTCGAAATGAGCCTTGAGGGCCTTCCACTCGGCGCTGTCGGTGATGTCGGTCATCGGTGTTGTTCGAGGCCCTTCTCCGCAGGGAATCGCATGTCGATGTACGAGCCCCGCGCCTTGGCGGGCATGCTGACGTCGCCGCCCGTGTGGCCGACGCTGAAGGTGCGCTCGTCGCGCTTGCGGCCGATCATGGCACCGGCCCACCGGACGAGCGTTCCCAGGCGGCCGGCCATGCCGGAGAGAGTCACGATGTGCACGAACGCCCACACCAGCCATGCCGGGAAGCCCGTCAGCTTCAGTCGTCCCATGCTGAGCACCGCCCGGAAACGGCCCAGCGTGGCCATCGAACCGAGGTCGCGGTAACGGAACGGTTCGGTGGGCGCGCCGTGGCGCCGCTTGATGATGGTTCGGGCCGCGTGAATCCCGCCCTGCATGGCCACCTCGGCGACGCCGGGCAGGTTGTCGAGCGAGATCATGTCGCCCACGACGAACACCTCGGGGTGTCCGGGCAGGGTCAGGTCGGGGAGGACGGCGATCCGCCCGGCATGGTCGACAGCGGCGCCGGTGGCGTCGGCCAGGATCCCGGCGAGCGGGGATGCCTGCACCCCTGCCGCCCAGATGACCGTGCGGGCGACGATGCGCTCGTCTCCGGCCGGTCCGGTCACGTCGACACCCGTGGCGTCGATACCCGTCACCCGGGTGTTCATCCTGAGCTCGACGCCCGCCCGCACCAGGAACCGGGCGGCGTCGTCGGACAGCTTGTCCCCGAACGATGCCAGGGGCTCCTTACCGGCATCGACGAGAAGAACCCGGACCCGTGAGGGGTCGATTGTCCGGAAGTTGCCGTCGAGGCTACGGGTGGCCAGCTCGCGGATCTGGCCGGCGAGCTCGACGCCGGTGGGTCCCGCCCCCACCACGACCATGGTCATCCACTCGTCCCGCTCGGCGGGATCGGGTGCCGTCTCCGCCACCTCGAGGGCACCGAAGATCCGTCGCCGTATCTCCATGGCGTCGTCGAGGGTCTTCATGCCCGGGGCGTCGACGGCGAACTCGTCGTGACCGAAGTACGACTGGCCGGCGCCCGTGGCCACGATGAGTGTGTCGTACGGGACCTCGAGGGGCGAGTCGAAGAACCGCCGGGCTTTGACGATGCGGTTGTCAACGTCGATGTCGTCGACCTGGGCCAGTTCCACGGTGACGTTCTTGTGCCGGCGAAGCACCTGACGCAGCGGAGCGGCGATCTGACCCTCCGAGAGGATGCCCGTGGCCACCTGGTAGAGCAGCGGTTGGAACAGGTGGTGGTTGCGGCGGTCGATCAGGACGACATCGACATCGGTGTAGCCGAGTACGCGCGCCGCCGGGAGGCCGCCGAAGCCGCCACCGATGATCACCACCCGGTGGCGGCCGCCGGTAGGCGCGTTCCCGTCGAGCTGTCCGTCCTGAGCCACCACCGGGCAGGATAGACGAGGGTCCCTGCGGTTGACTCAGGCCAGGACGCGCCTGGCCTCGGCGAGTACGCGGGGGTCTTTCCAGTAGCTGGAATGCGCGCTCACGATGTCGCCCAGCTCACGAGGGACACCGGCGAGGGTGAGGCGGTGGTCCTCCACGGGCACGGGACCGTCGGGGCCGGGCAACTGGATGACGCGGCCCATCACGAAGGCCAGCGGGTCGATCTGGTGCCAGACGTTGACCCACTTCTCCACCGCTCCGGTGAACAGCAGCGGAGGAGTCGGCGGGGTGAAGTCGTCTGCGGTACGCAACCCGTGGAGCTCGGCCATCAGCGAGATCTGCGTGCCGAACGTGAACAGGCGACGCAGGCGGCGCTCCCCGGGCGGCGTACCCGGGGAACCGTCGTCGCGCTCGACCGGTGCGCCCAGCAGCCACTCGGCCACCACCAGGCCGCCGAGGGAGTGTGCAACCACGTCGACATCGGCGCCGCCACCTCGGGCGCCGGCGTAGGCGGCGTCGAGGCGTCCCCGGATGCGGGCGCCCGAGCTCTCGTACTGCAGCACGTCGCCCAGGGTGCGGGCCGCCGTCTCGCTCAGGGCCGACTCCCCTCCGCGCAGGAGGTTCTGGAGGGTGTCGCGCACCGCCTGACCCACAGTGTCGGCAAACCCCTCGGTCGCTCCCTTGAGGGCGTCGCTCAAGCTGTCGCCCAGGCCCCGCGCCGCGGTTGACGTCCCCGCCGGTGGCCACGCCACCACCACCGCGGCCAACACGTCGGCGACCCCGGTGGGCAGGGCGGCCGTGACATCCACGCGCGCCGCGTTCAACGCCAGGCGCAGGGCGGCCTCGGCCTCAGGCTGCACGGGATGGCCGGTGAGGGCGACGACCCTGGCCATCGTCTCCTGGGCCACGACCTCGGCCTGGTCCTCCGGTACCGGGGCGACCAGTGCCGGCGCCAGGCGCTGGGCGCCGGGCGGATCGGGGAGGTCGGCGGCGTCGCCCGCCACGGGCACCGACTGGAGCGACGACGCCTGAGACGCCAGGTCGCCCCAGTAGACCGGCACGACCTGGCCGGGGTCGGGTCGACCGACGCCGCCGGCGAACTCGGCCACCGATTGCACGAAGGCCTCCTGGCTGCGGTTGGCAACACCATGAATGGCAAGGACCACGTTCGCACCGGGCACGTGTGCACCTTCCTGGAGGATGAGAAAGATCATCGCGTCCCCACCGCGGGGCGTGCCGAGCTCAGCGCGTCGTCGGGTCGATGGTGGGCTTCGATCCGGTCGGGTCGGTACCGGCCTGGCCTCCGGTCGGGTCGACGCCGGGCTTCGATCCGGTCGGGTCGACGCCGGGCTCTGCTCCGGTCGGGTCGACGCCCGGTTCCGCGCCGGTCGGGTCGATGCCGGGCCTTGCTCCGGTCGGGTCGATGCCGGGCCTTGCTCCGGTCGGGTCCCAGCCGCCCTGGCTCCCATGCGGGTCGAATCCGCTGTTGGCACCCGTCGGGTGAGCAGCAGGCCTCGCGCCGGCCAGTGCGCCGGCGGCGCCACCGCCCACGAGCACCGTCAGGCTCAGCATCGATGCAACCACCAGCTTCTTGGTCCG
>CAYTTL010000046.1:0-12474 GCA_964440725.1 uncultured Acidimicrobiales bacterium
GCGACGTGTTCGGCAACGCCATGCTCCGGTCCGACCGGATCCGGCTGGTGGCGGCCTTCGACCACCGGCACATCTTCATCGACCCCGACCCCGACCCGGCGACCTCCTACCGGGAGCGGGCGCGGCTGTTCGGCGCCCCCCACTCGTCCTGGCAGGACTACGACCCGGCCCTCATCAGCACCGGTGGCGGTGTGTGGTCACGCCTGGAGAAGCGGATCCTGCTCAGCGACGAGGCCAGGACGGTGCTGCGCACGACCGACGACTACCCGACGGCGCCGGAGCTGATCCGCGCCATCCTGCAGGCGCCGGCATCGCTGCTCTTCGCCGGCGGGGTGGGGACCTTCGTGCGAGCCAGCACCGAAGCCGATGCGGCGATCGACGACCGGGTGAACGCCGAGGTGCGCGTCGACGCCTCGCGGCTGCGGGCCCGCGTCGCCGGCGAGGGTGCCAACTTGGCCTTCACCCAACGTGCCCGGGTCGAGTACGCCCGGCGGGGCGGGCACATCAACACCGACGCCATCGACAACTCGGCGGGCGTCGACATCTCCGACCACGAGGTGAACCTGAAGATCCTTCTCGCCCTGGCCGTCGAGTCGGGCGACATCACCGGCGACGAGCGAGGCCGGCTTCTGCAGGACGTGTGCGACGACGTCGTCGACCGGGTGCTGGGCAACTGCACGCTGCAGAGCATCGCCCTCAGCCGGGCCCACGCCGCCAGTCCCGGAGCGATGATGGCCCTGGAGGAGCTGATCGTGGAGCTCGAGGCCACGGGCGTGATCGACCGGCACGTCGAGGCCCTGCCGGCGGCGAACGAGATGCGCGATCGAGCCCGGGCCGGTGCCGGCCTCACCCGTCCCGAACTGGCCGTGCTGCTGGCCGGCGCCAAGCGCAGCCTGGCGACCGCGCTGCTGGTGTCGCGGGTGCCCGACCAGACGGCGGCGCGCGACGCGCTGGCGTCGTACTTCCCGCCACTTCTCGCCGAGCGGTTCGACCACCTGCTCGATCGGCACCGGCTGCGTCGGGAACTGGTCGCGTCGGTACTGGCCAACGAGGTGGTCAACCGCATGGGGGCCACGTTCGTGCACCGGCTGGCCGCTGAATCCGGGGCCCCGCCGGCGTCGGTGGTCGCCGCCTACGTGGTGGCTCGCCGGGCAATCGATGCCGACGCGTGGTGGCGGCGGGTCGACGATCATCGGCCCGGGCAGGGGATCGAGGCCCTGGTCGGCTCGGCGGCCGTGGTGAGCGACCTCCTCGAGGCGCTGACCCGCACCTATCTCCGTCGGGGTGAGGTCGACGACATCGCCACCACCGCGGCCCGCGACGCGCCGGTGCTGTCCGAGTTGGAAGCGGCGCTGCCCGGCATCGGCACGCCCTACCGGCACCGGGTGCGATCCCGGCTGGCCGACGCCCTGGCCGAGGCGGCGGTGGACCCCGGACTGGTCGGTCCCCTGGCCTGCCTGTCGGAGCTGGCGATCGGCCCCGACGTGGCCGACCTGGTGCGCACCACGGGACGGCCGGTGGCGGGCATCGCCGCAGCCATGCTCTGGGTGGGGGAGTCGCTGGGCGTCGACCTCCTGATCCATCGCGTCGAGCTGGCTGTCGCCGACGACCGGTGGTCGGCCGCGGTGCGTCGAGGCCTCATCGACGACCTCACCGACCTGCGCCGGTTGGCGGCGCGGCGGGCCCTCCAGGAGCACCACGACCAGACCGAGTCGGAGGCCGTCGTCCGGTTCCTGGCCGACCGCGTCGAGCAGATCGGCGCGGTGGCCCGCCTGGTGAGCGAGGTCGAGGGCGAGGCCCAGCCACGCCTCGACGCGGTGAGCGTGGCCACCCGCGCCGTCCGTCAGGCCATCGGTGACGGAGAGGACACCGCCGGCGGGGAATAGGTCGTTGAAGTTTCAAGTTGATGGGGGTATGCAGACGCACACCGCCCCCACGGAGCCGACAGGGAACGAGACAGGGAACGAGCCGAGAGTTGTCGAGCTCGGCCACGTCGTCCTCTACGTCCGCAATCTCGAGCGCTCCCTCGCCTTCTACCGCGACCTCCTCGGCTGGCCCGTCGTGGCCGAACCGGCGAGGTTCCCCGCCGCCGCCTTCCGCGCCGGCAACACCCACCACGACCTCCGGCTCATCGAGGTGGGCCCCGACGCTCAACCGATCCCCCGCGGACGTCGGGTCGGCATGTACCACTTCGGCGTCAAGATGGGCGACACCGACGATGAGCTGCGTGCCGTCGCCCGCCGCGTGGCGGAGCATCCGGAGCTCACCACCGTCGTCGGTGCCACCGACCACGGTGTCACCCACTCGCTCTACGTCCGCGACCCCGACGGCAACGAGCTCGAGCTCTACATCGACGTCCCCGGCGTCGACTGGGACGATCCTGCGGCGCTGGCGACCTCACGACCCCTGGCCCTCTGAGGACGGCACCGGTGTCCACCCGCCGGGCGTCCGACGAGCCCCGCTGGCTCACCCCCGCGGAGATGGACGCGTGGCTGCCGCTCGTCAGCCTTCTCACCCTCCTCCCCCAGGCCCTCGACCGCCAGCTCCGCGACGACGCCGGCGTGAACCACGTGTCGTACATGATCCTCGCCTGGCTCTCCGCCGCCCCCGAGCGGAGCGTCCCGATGAGCGACCTGGCCCATGGCACCGGCCTCTCGCTGAGCCGCCTGTCGCACGCCGTCAGCTCCCTGGAGGGTCGGGGATGGGTGCACCGCCGCGCCTCGGAACACGACGGCCGGGTCCAGATCGCCGCGCTCACCGACGACGGCCAACGGTTCCTGGACCTCGCCGCGCCCGGCCACGTCGCCGCCGTCCGCCGGCTGGTGTTCGACCACCTCACCGACCACGACGTGGCCGCCCTGGCCGACATCGCCGCCCGCATCACCAAGGCACTCACCACGTGAGGTACGCCGACTCACCATGAGTTCCGGGCGTCGTGAACGTCGATCGACCATGGAGCAGCGAACATCGACGACGGAACCGGGCGGCGCCATCTGCGGGAACCTCGGGTGAGCGAGGTCGCCGATCGCTACCGGCGGGCGGCCAGGCACTTCACCGATCGGATCACCGAGGTCCCCGACGCGGCGTGGGAGAACCCCGCCCCTGAAGGTCGAGGTCGCCGCCGACGCCGACGCCGACGAGCAGACACGGCTGATCGCCTTCACCGGCCGACGACCGACGCAGGCGGCTACGGTCGAGGCGCCCGGAGGCGAGATCTACGCCTCGATCCACCGATCTCCAGGCGCCGCTGCTGTTAACGGCGCCAGCCGATCTCCCGTTCGAACGCTGCGATCCACAGTTGCGCGCCCATCCCAGAGGCGTAGCCCCTCAATCGTCCGAGCTCCGTGCCGTTCGAGTCGAGCCCGACCACCGTGGGAACCCCTGAGATGGCGTGCCGGTCAAACGGGTGGGGGCGGGGAGGGTTGGCGTCGGGGTCGTTGACGCTCAGCAGGACGACTCTCGTCGGCGCCCACTGCTGGAACATCCACGAGTCGAACACCTCCTGCTGCAACCGGCCGCACGGACCGCACCAGGGATGACCGGTGAAGGCCGCCAGCACGGGAATCTGGCTCCAGCGGGCGGCCTCGAGGGCGCCGTCGTAGTCCGTAAGCCACTCTTCGGCAACGATCTCCTTGAACCAGACGGACATGTCAAGCACGGGCCGATGCCGGGCGCCCTCGGCCACGATCGAACTGATGCCGATGTTTGTCGCCATGATGTGTGACCTCCCACGGATAGAGACGCGAGAGAGGCGGAAAGATACGCGGCGATCGCCCGACTTCATGGGTCTGGTGGTGGGCGGGACGTTCAACGGCGGCGACAGCGCCGACGGCGTCAACGAACGAAAATGATTCCGCGCCCGGCGCCACAGAGGCGAGAGGAAGGTGATGCGTTCGGTTTCGTTCGATCCCGAGCGACCATGGTGGACGGTGGTCGTACAGAACGCCGCCCCGTAGAACTGATCCTGCCGGGCCGCAGGACCGAGCGCCTAAGCTCAGAGCGCGCCTTCCCGGGGTCCGACCGATCGCCCGGACAGGAGACGGCAGGGAGTCCGACGTGGAGGCTGACCAGGAGGGCTCTGTGCGGCCGGCCGACCGCAGCGCGGAGCCCGACCCGGCGCTGGCGGAAGAGATCGTACGCCTGCGTTCGGAGCTCGAGCACGTGACGCGGATGCGGGCCCGAAGGACGCGGGGTATCGCGACCGCCGCCCTGGTCCTACTCACGACGCTCGGCGTCATCGCCGGGACGGTTTCCTACTGGGCCCACCGCACCGTCTTCGACGAGGACCGCTACATGGAAGTGGTCGGACCGCTCGGAGAGGACCCGGCCGTCACGAGCGCACTGTCCCACTACCTCTCCGATCAGATCGTCACCGCGCTCGACCTGGAGCGGCGGATTCGCGAGGCGCTGGCCGACGTCCCCCAGGTGCCGGAACGGGCCCTGGTGCTGGCGGCACCGATCGCCGACGCCGCCGACGACCTCGTGCGCAAGCGGGTCGACGAGTTCGTGGCCTCGCAGGAGTTCCGCACCCTCTGGGTGGAGATGAACCGGGTGGGCCACGCCAAGGTCGTCGCCCTGCTGCGCGGCGATGACGAGCAGTTGCCGAACGTGGAGGTGGGCGACGCCGAGGTCCGCCTCAACCTGTTGCCGATCGCCTCCGGGGTGCTGCACCGACTCGTGCAGGACGGCGTGGGGCGCGTCGCTCCCGGGGTCACCGTGCCCGACCTCACGGTGACGGACATCCCCGAGAGCGCCCGACAGCGCCTGGGCGAGGTCCTCGGGGTCTCCCTACCCCCCGATTTCGGCGAGGTCACCATCATGACCAGACAGAAGCTCGATCAGATGCGGGCGGCGATGCACACGTTCGATCGCATGGTCTGGGGCCTGATCGTGTTGAGCATCCTGCTCGGCGCGGCCACGCTGGTCGTCGCCGTCAACAAGCGGCGGGCGCTGGTCCAGCTCGGCGTGGGTGTCGTGGTCGGGCTGGTGCTCGGCAACGTCGCCATCCGAAGGGTCAAGGAGGCGGTCGTCGACCGCATCGACAGCGGCGACGGCAAGGGTGCGGCGCGAGCGGTGATGGACGACACGCTGGCGTCGCTGCGGGACGTGGGAATCGCAGTGGTGGTGGTGGCTCTGGTCATCGCCGTGGTCGCCCACCTGGTGGGCCCGCCGCGATGGCTCACGGGGTCGGCCCGCTGGGTCCGGAGGCAGACGACGGCGCCCGACACCAGGCAGCGCATCGCCGAGAACGCCGACGGGCTGCGGATCGCGGTGATCGCCCTCGGGCTGCTCGCCCTGTTCTTCACGGGGGTGGGCGTGCTGTCCGTGCTGTTCGTGGGAGGTCTCGTCGCCCTCTGCCTATGGATGGTCGAACGGGTGCGGCGGACGGCCGCGCCCGAATCGTCCGGTGAAACCGGGGTCGACGAGGTCCCTCGGCCTACGGGTCGTCGATCCGGCCCGTGAAGTGGTCGGCGGCTTCGGGGCGGACGAGCTCGTAGATGGCGAAGCGCTGGCCCCCGGCGGCCCGGAAGCTGGCGCACGGGCCATGGGGGATCTCCAACTCGGTGATGTCGTCCATGCCCTCGGCCCGCAGCGACGAGATCGACGCCGCGTAGTCGGCCACCCGGTAGACGAGGATGGGGACGCTGCCCTCCAGGTGGCCGGACAGGAGAACGGCGGGCCCGGTGTCGGCGAGGGTGACGGAGGCGACGACCGTTCCCATCCCCCGCACCTTCCAGTCCAGGCGGGCGCCGAGCACGTCGACGTAGTGGCCCACGGCGGCGTCGACGTCGGCGGTCGGCACGTAGACGAAGTCGAGGGACAGGAACACGCCGGGCGATGATCGCGCGCCAAGGTGACCGGCAGCGCGTCCGGGCGGTACCTTGCACGACATGGTCCCCGACACAAGGTCACGACTGCGGCCCATGGCGGCCGCGGTCACCATCTCGCTGCTGGCGCTCCTGGGCTGCTCCGGTGAGAGCGTCGACCCCAAGATCTCCATCGCCATGGTCGACGGGCAGGCGGGCTTCAACCCCGAAGAGATCACCGTCCACACCGACGACGAGGTCGACCTCCTCGTCACCAACACCACCGACAAGACCCACGGCTTCCGCATCGAGGGCTACGGCGTCACCAAGCTGATCGACCCCACGGCGCCGCCGGAGCACGTCAAGTTCACCGCCTACCGGGGCGGAACGTTCCGCATCATGTGCCAGCTCCACGAGGCTCACCAGACGGCCACGCTCATCGTCCAATGAGGGCCGGCGCGTAGCTCGACGAACGACCCCAAAACGGCTCCGAGACCGAACCAGCGCCGTACGTGGCGGACTAACCTGGATGGGTGGCCGTCTTCGACCGGATCGGCGGGGACGACTTCGAGCAGGTCGTCTACTGCCACGACCGGGCGAGCGGGCTGCGGGCCGTCATCGCCATCCACTCCACCCTGCTGGGACCGGCACTGGGAGGCACCCGCTTCTACCCCTACGCCACCGAGGACGAGGCCCTGGCCGATGTGGTCAACCTGGCCCGAGCCATGACCTACAAGGCGGCGGTGGCCGGCCTCGACCTGGGCGGGGGCAAGGCGGTGATCCTCGGTGACCCGGCCACCGACAAGACCCAGGAGCTCATGCGCGCGTACGCCCGCCACATCGACAGCCTGGGCGGCCGGTACGTGACGGCCGAAGACGTGGGCACCAGCCAGGCCGACATGGACCTCATCCGTCTCGAGACGCGCCACGTCACGGGCGTCAGCGAGGGACTCGGGGGGTCAGGCGATCCGTCGGCCCCCACCGCGACCGGAGTGCTGTGGGCCATGAAGGCCGTTGCCGCCCACCTGTGGGGCGACACCTCCCTGGCGGGCCAACACGTGGTCGTGTCCGGCGTCGGCAAGGTGGGCGGGCACCTGGTTCGCCAACTGGTGGAGGAAGGGTCCCGGGTGACCGTGGCCGACATCGACCCCGTTGCCGTGGCCCGGGCCGCGTCCGTGCACGGCGTCGAAACCGTTGACGTGGATGCGGCCCACCGGGTGGAATGCGACATCTTCTCCCCGTGCGCCCTGGGCGGGACGCTCGACCCCGCGACGATCGCCGAGCTGGGATGCACCGCGGTGGTGGGATCGGCCAACAACCAGCTGGCCGACCCCGGGTGTGCGGACCTGCTCGCCACCGCAGGCGTTCTCTTCGTGACCGACTACGTTGTGAACGCAGGTGGCTTGATCAACATCGCCGAGGAGCTCGCTCCCGGCGGCTATTCCCGGGAGCGGGCCTACGCTGCTGTCCGGACCATCTTCGACACCACGACCACCCTTCTGGCCACGGCCGAGCATGATGCCGTGTCCCCGTCCGAGATCGCCGGCCAGATGGCCGAGCGGCGAATGCACGAGTCGAGCGGCGGCCACCTGATCCGCCCGGCATCGAAGGGGTAGCGCATGGCCAGAGTGTTCCCCGAGCACGAGGCCTGGACCAGGCCGGTGGCCGATCGCCACAGCGCGCTCGGCCTCAGTGCCGACGACCTCAGAGCCATGTACCGCACCATGGTCACCGCCCGCGCCGTCGACCAGAAGCTGTGGAACCTCTCCCGGACCCGGAAGATCCCCTTCATGATCCCGGGCCAGGGCCAGGAGGCGGCCCAGGTGGGCTCGGCCATGGCGCTGACGCCGGGCCACGACGTGGTCCTGCCCTACTACCGCGACGTGGGCGTGGTCCTGGCCATGGGCATGACGCCCTACGAAGTCATGCTCAACGGGTTCGCCCGGCCCGACGACCCCAACTCCGGCGGGCGCCAGATGCCCTACCACTGGGGGTCGAACCGCCTCGGCATCATCACCGGTTCGTCACCCATCGGCACCCAGCTTCCCCACGCCGCCGGGCTGGCCAAGGCCTCGCAGATCCGGGGCGACGACAAGGTGACCGTCTGCTACTTCGGCGAGGCCACGGCGTCGAAGGGCGACTTCCACGAGGCGCTCAACTTCGCCGGCATCCACCGCCTGCCCGTGGTCTTCGTCTGCGAGAACAACCTGTACGCCATCTCCGTGCCCATGGGCCTGCAGTCGGCGGTGGAGGACGTGGCCGCCCACGCCGAGGCCTACGGCTTCGGCGGTGTGGTGGTCGACGGCAACGACGTCCTCGACGTGTACGACGCCACCCGAACCGCGGTGCGCCGGGCACGCGAGGGGGGAGGCCCCACGCTGGTCGAGGCCAAGACCTACCGCCTCCTGCCCCACACCTCCGACGACGACGACAAGGCCTACCGCTCACCCGAGGAGGTCGAGACCTGGCGCCGTCGCGACCCCCTCCCCCGCCTGCGCCAGTACCTGCTCGACCTCGAGGTGTTGAGCCCCGACGACGACACCCGGCTCCACGGCGAGGTGGCCGACGAGGTGGAGGACGCCGCCCGGCGGGCCGAGGAGGCACCCGAGGCCACGGGGGCGTCGGCGTTCACCAAGGTGTACGCCCGTCCCCTCCGCCCCATCCCCGGCGCACCGGCCACCGACGGCCCTCCCGTCGCACCCCCGGCGGCGGTCGCCGCTCCCGCGGCGGGCGGCGTCGAGCGCAACGTGCTGGAGACCGTGCGCCACACGCTCGACCAGCTGATGGGCGCCGACGAGTCGGTGGTGGTCCTCGGAGAGGACGTCGGCCTGCTCGGCGGGGTGTTCCGGGCGACCGAGGGCTTGCAGCGCCGCTTCGGCCCCAACCGGGTCATCGACACGCCGCTCGCCGAATCGTCCATCGTGGGCATCGCCATCGGCATGGCCCTCACCGGCCTGCGCCCCGTCGCCGAGATCCAGTTCGCCGACTTCCTCCACTCGTGCTTCGACCAGCTGGTGAGCGAGGCGGCCAAGATCCACTACCGGTCGGCGGGGGACTTCTCGGTGCCCATGGTCGTGCGGGCTCCCTGGGGAGGGGGCACCCACCGGGCCATCTACCACTCGCAGGCGGTGGAGGCGTTCTACGCCCACGTGGCCGGGCTCAAGGTGGTCGTGCCCTCGACACCTGCCGACGTGGCCGGCCTGCTGCGCTCGGCCGTCGAGGACCCCGACCCGGTGCTGTTCCTCGAGCACAAGAAGACCTACCGCCACACCAAGGGCGTGGTGCCCGAGGGCGACTGGCGGGTGCCCATCGGCGTGGCCGACGTGGCCCGGGCCGGTGACGACCTCACGGTCGTGACCTACGGCGTGCACCGCCACCACTGCCTGACCGCGGCCGAGGCGCTGGCCGGCGAGGGCTACTCGGTCGAGGTCATCGACCTGCGCACCATCTCGCCCCTCGATCGCGACACCGTGCTCGCCTCGGTGGTCCGCACCGGCCGCCTGCTGGTGGTGCACGAGGACAACGTCAGCTTCGGAGTGGGGGCCGAGGTAGCCGCCATCGCCGCCGAGGAGGCGTTTTTCGACCTCGACGCCCCGGTGCGGCGGCTGGTCATGGCCGACGTCCCCGCCATGCCCTACGCCATGCCCGCCGAAGCCGCGGTCATGATCGGCGCCGATGAGATCGTCGCCGCCTGCCGCTCCTTGCTCGACACCTGAGCCGCCGGACACCCGATCGCAGGAGGGCCCCGCCTCAGCCGGTCGTCGACCCTCTGGACTCCCTAGAATCGTGGTGAGAGGGTGTCTTGTCGAGCGAGGGAGGGGCCATGGGCGACGACGCCGCCAACTACCGCCGGATACCGCTGGAAGTCTTCAACGAGGGCAAGGTCGAGCTCGTCGAGGAACTCCTGTCGGAGGACTTCGTCGAGCACGCCGCGCCGCCGGGCTTTCCCACCGGGCGCAACACCCTGGTCGAGTTCGTCAACGAGGTCCGCGCCGCGTTTCCGGACTTCAAGTACGAGATCCTCGGGCAGTGGGAGAACGGGGACATGCACATCGGGTGGCTCCGCGCCTCGGGGACCATGGAGGGCGACTTCATGGGAATGACGGCATCGGGCAAGTCGGCGACGTGGGAGGAGTCCCATATCGCCCGCTTCGCCAACGGCAAGTTGATGGAGCACTGGGCCGTGCTCGACCACCTGAGCATGCTGACCCAACTCGGCTTCATCCCGGCCCCGGGCGGCCCGCCGGCCTGAGCACCGTCACCCCCGCACCCGAGCGAGGGTCGACCGGGAATCAGCAGATGATCAGGGCTTTCCAGGTGTTGGGCCCGATGATCCCGTCGACAGCGAGGCCGTGGCCGGCCTGAAAGGCCTTCGTGACCTCGTCGGTCTTCGGCCCGAAGATGCCGTCGATGGGCCCGGGGTCGGCACCCTGGGCCGTCAGCAGGCCCTGAGCGCTGCTCACGCATTGGCCCTCGTCGCCGCGGCGAACCGTCCGCGGGATGGGAACGGTGGTGGGGTCGGTCACTCGGGTCTCCTCGTCTTCCGCCAACAGGACACGATCGCGCCCCGATCTAACGCGTCACCCTGCCGCCGTCAAGCGGGGCCCGCCGGCATGGCTCCGAGGGACGTCGCTAGTTGTACGGCCACGCCAGGAGGCCGCCGCCGGCGGGCTGGGGGAGGACCATCGATTCGCCACCCTGGGCGTCGACGCGAACCACGGCCTTGGCGACGAAGTTGCCGCGCGTCGTCCTGCCCGTGCCGTCCTCGGCCTCCTTGTTCTCCTGCTTGAACGCACTCATGGCCGCCGCCGCCGAGCTGTGACTGCTGAGCACGGGGCCCACCGTCGGCTCGATCCAGCGGTTGGTGAGCGCCCTCACCTCGTACACGGCACCGTCTTCGTCTGTTGCTCGCTCGTCGGCCATAGCTGCCTCTCATGCTGCATTGCCTGAACCCAAGGGTACCTCGAAGGCCTTCCAACCCTTGGCGGCGTCGATCAGCCTCGTCTCAGGAGGAGCTCGGCAGGACCCAACGAGTGGCGTCCTTGCCCAGGTCCGTCCACGCGAAGGCCCGCCCGGGTGTCAGCCGCCAGAAGGGCGGAGGGTGACGGAATCCGTACTTGACCTGGTAGGCGTCCATCACCCGCTCGGCCTCGTCGCCCTGCGCCTCGGTGAGCATGACGGCGCCTTCCACGATGACCGGCTCGTCGCCCGAGCCGATGTGCACCGCAACCCGCGGATTGCCGCGCAGGTTCCGCACCCAGCGCGCGTCATTTCCTCCACCGAAGTACAGACGGTCGTCCATCCATACACCCCACACCGGAACTACGTGTGGCGTCCCCATGGGCCCGGCGGTCCCGATCCAGTAGTCGCGAGCTGCCGTCAGCCGGCCAATGACGTAGTCCCAGGAGAGCAGGCCCTTCGTGGTCTTGGGAACGCCGTAGCCGGGCATCACCGGACGGCTGGGCTGCGGCGTCGAGTCGTCCGATGCGCTCACTCCCTCCACAGTAGGCAGGCGAGTTCGGCCCGCCCGCCTGCAAGCCACGGATCAGGTCGAGGGCGAGGCAGGTCCCTCGGCCCTGGCCGTGAGCACCTTCCACACGCTCGCAGCCGATGCATCGATCGAGAACGTGGTCCGGTAGACCGCCATCGACGCGACCCTATCCGAGCGGGTTCCTACGGCAACAGGTCGACGGCGTCGCCGACGTCCGGGAAGGCCGTCGTCGTCCGGCCACGGTCCCGCCATACGATCAGACCATGCAGGTGACCTTCCGGAAGCTCGTTGAGAAGCGAGTGAGCACATGGGAGGCGATCCGCGGGAAGCGCACACGCGTACCTGGCGCGACGATGGCCTTGGGGAGGGGCGACATGCCGCACGACCTCATCCAGTTGGTCGTCGAGGGTGCCGTCAGGCTCGACCACGGGTTCTGGGGCTCAGTGGCCGAGGGAGCCACGTTCAAGAGCACAGGTCGGAAACGAACGAAGCCGGGACGGGACGTGATCGCCCGACACCGTGGCGACTTGGGCCAGGCCGAGGTGATCGTCGGGGAGCACTACGCGCGCTGGAAGAAGGGACAGCCGACCCCGGCAGCCGCGCACTTCGATGACATCAGCCCGCGTTGGGAATCGCTCGACGATGGTGGCGAGCTCGTCATCGAATGGCCATCGCTGCGTGTTCTCGCCTCTGGCCAACCCACTCGAGTGAAGTAGCGACCGCGTAGACGGCCCACGACGCCGCGTCAGGCGCTGCCGTAGGTCCGCTCCGGATGGACGAGTACGGCCACGCGGCGCTCGTCTGCCATGACGCGGTCGTACTCCTCCCAGTTGTCGTGCGTGCCACCGGCCGCGGTGAAGATCCTGCGGAGGAGCAGGCGCAGGCCTTCGCTGTCAACACCTTCGAGATGATCGTCGGGACCGGCGAGCTCGGTCGGTCCTTCCACGGCGGCCCAGCGCCACGCGGCGCGCATCACGACGGTGGCCCGGGGCCGCGCCCGGAGGTTGGTCAACCGCTTGGAGGAACCGGCGGCCACGAACCCGACGACCGGCTGGCCGGTGACGGGATGATCCAGCACGCCGGCGTTCACCACAGACGACTGAATCGATCCGTCGGCTCGCGACGTCGACACCACCACGAGCCCGTGATCGAGAGCGACCAATGTGGTGAACGCGG
>CAYTTL010000046.1:12574-15182 GCA_964440725.1 uncultured Acidimicrobiales bacterium
CGGTGAGTGAGCCTGGGGCGCATGAGCGGCATATGGTCGTGAGCGATGGTACGTAGCTTGTGGGACGACGACGACGCGGCGCAGTGGGCCGGAGATCTGCGTCAGCGCGTGTACACCTCGCGTCTGCTCGGGCGCGATCCCGACCTCGTGCTGCACGGCGGGGGGAACACGTCGGTGAAGTCGCGGCACACCACGCTGTTCGGCGAAGAGGTGGACGTGCTCCTGGTCAAGGGAAGTGGTGCCGACTTGGCCGACATCGACGAGAGCGGGTTCTCCTCGCTCCGTCTCGATGCGGTCCTCCGCCTTACCGAGCTCGAATCGCTTTCCGATGCCGAGATGGCCCGCCAACTCCTCCTGGCGACCACGTGGCCCGGGGGGCCGACCCCTTCGGTCGAGGCGATCCTCCACGCCGTCCTCCCGTTCAGGTTCGTCGACCATACCCACGCCGACGCCGTCGTCACATTGACGAACAATCCGGTGGCGAAAGCTGCGCTCGAGGAGGCGTACGGCGACGAGGTCATCGTCATCCCCTACGTCATGCCCGGATTCAGGCTGGCCCGAGCGTGCGCCGAACGGGTGAGGGAGGGGGTCGGCGCCGGCGTGCTCGGCGTGGTGCTCATGAACCACGGAGTGTTCACGTTCGGCGACACCGCCAGGGAGTCCTACGACCGGATGATCGAGGCGGTGTCCAGGGCGGAGGCGTACGTCGAGCGTCATCGCCGAACGACGCCTGTGGCGGCCTCGAGACCGGCGACGGTCTCTCCCGTCGTTCGAGCGGAGCTCCGCCGAGCGGTGTCCGAGGCTGCGGAATCGCCCGTCGTGATCTCCAGTCATCGCGACGCCGAGGTGATGGCCTTCCTCGCCAGACCGGACCTGGGCACGGTGTCGCAGCGCGGGCCCGTCACCCCCGACCACGTCATCCGCACCAAGCCGTGGCCGCTGCTCGGTCGCGACGTCGACGCGTACTCCGCCGCGTACCGCCGCTACGTCGAGGAGCACCGACACCGGGCAACGACCGAGCTGCAGGCGCTCGATCCTGCGCCGAGGGTCATCCTCGACCCCGAGCTCGGCCTCTGTTGTGTCGGTCGCACGCCCGAGGATGTCACGATCGTGGAGGACCTCTACCGGCACACGATCAAGGTCATCACCGACGCGGTCGGCCTGGGCGGGTACGAGCCGGTGTCACTCCCGGACCTGTTCGACGTCGAGTACTGGGACCTCGAGCAGGCCAAGCTCCGCCGCCGGGGTGCACCGCCGCCACTGGCGGGCGAGGTGGCGTTGGTTACCGGCGCAGCGAGCGGGATCGGCCGAGCCTGCGCCGAGGCGTTGCTCGGTGAGGGCGCAGCCGTAGTGGGCGTGGACGTCGCCGCGACCATCGAGACGGCGTTCGACGGCGCCGGTTGGGCCGGCCTGCAGGTGGATGTCACCGACCGAGAGGCCCTCGCACGGGCGCTCGAGATCACGACCGAGCGTTTCGGCGGGCTCGACCTGCTCGTGGTCAATGCCGGGGTCTTTCCCCCGAGCGCGTCGATCGGCGACCTCGACCTGGACGCCTGGAAACGAACGATGACGATCAACGTCGACGCCAACGCCGCCCTGCTGCACCAGGCCTACCCCCTGATGAGGACCTCGCCACGAGGCGGCCGGGTGGTCGTCATCGGCTCGAGGAACGTTCATGGCCCCGGGCCCGGCGCGGCCCCGTACTCCGCGTCGAAGGCGGCCCTCACCCAGCTGGCGCGCGTGGCCGCCCTCGAATGGGCCCCGGACGGGATCCGGGTCAACGTGATCCATCCCGACGCGGTCTTCGACACCGGCGTCTGGACCACCGAGGTGCTCGAGCAGCGCGCCGCTCACTACGGCCTGAGCGTCGAGGAGTACCGATCGAAAAACCTCCTCGGCGTCGAGGTCACGAGCGCCGACGTCGCCCGAGCGTGCGTCGCCCTGTGCGGGCCGGCCTTCCCCAAGACGACCGGGGCGCAGATCCCGGTCGACGGCGGCAACCCGCGGGTGATCTGACGTACGTCAGCGTGGCCTTCGGACGAGACGGTGGCCGGTTCCGGGAGACCACGACGGGTCGGTGACGATGCCATCGGATCCAGCGTTCTCGGGAGGCGGCGGGTCGTGGGCGCTGCACGCTCTGGCCGCCACGCTGGGAACCGTCGGGGGGGCTCTGGTAGGAGGCGGCGCCGGGCTACTGCTGGCCCGGGCGATCGGAAGTGATCAGAGCCTCGCCGAGCTCGGATCGACGTTCGCTCTCGTCACCGGCGGGGCGTGGCTGGTCGGGATCCTCGGCTGCTACGCGGCCTTGCGAGCAACGGGCGAGACGGGCGCCGGGACAACCGCGCTGTTCCTTGCCCCACTCCTGGCCGTCGCACCGGTGCTCACCGCCGCGGATGCGAGGGCCGGTTGGGACTTCGGGAGCCTGGTGCTTGCCGTCGTCGTCGAGGTGCTGTGCCTGTCACGTCGCCCTCATGGCGTACGCCCTCGCCGGGCTCGCTACACGCCTGAGCGGGAGGGGCGACTGAACCGATCGGCGCCGGCGGCGGGAGTCACTCGCGCGTCGCCACGCCGCCGCCGGCTCGCCGGCGGAGCGGGGGGACGACGGCGG
>CAYTTL010000047.1:0-9879 GCA_964440725.1 uncultured Acidimicrobiales bacterium
GCGCTCGCCGATCTCGGCAACCGCCCGATGCTGCGGTTCATGCTCGACCGGCTGGGTCGCCTCCCTGTCGACCACCTGGTGGTGGCCACCAGCACCCGCACCCAGGACGACGCCGTGGCCGACGTGGCCGCGGCCGCCGGCGTCGACGTGGTGCGGGGCCCCGAGGCCGACGTGCTCTCCCGCTACGGCGCGGTCCTCGACGCCTTCCCGGCCGACACCGTCGTGCGCCTCACCGGCGACTGCCCCCTCGTCGATCCCGACGTGGTCGAAGCCGTGCTCGCCCTGCACGCCGCCCGGCGCGCCGACTACACGTCGAACGTGCTGCCCCGCACCTTTCCCAAAGGCCTCGACGTCGAGGTCGTCGACGCCGCCGGCCTGCGCGTGGCGGCCGCCGAGGCCGTCGACGCCGGCGAGCGCGAGCACGTCACGCCGTTCCTGTACCGGCGCCCCGAGCGCTTCCGGTTGGCGAACCTGGCGATCCCCGAGCACCTGGGCGACGAACGGTGGACGGTCGACACGCCGGCCGACCTGGCCGTCGTCCGCCAGGTCGTCGAGCGCCTCGGCCCCGACGGCGGGTACGGCTGGCGCGAGGTGCTGGCCACCCTCGGTCGCCGGGTGCCTCCTCCCGACGCCCTGAGCCTGCGCCTGGCCGGCCCGGACGACAGCGACACCTTCCTGGCTCTGCGCAACGAAGCTCTCACCGTCGAGTTCAGCACCACCGGCCGCGCCGTCGACCCCGGGGAGCACCGGACCTGGTTCCCGGCCCGCCTCGACGATCCCGCCAGCCGCCTCTGGGTGGCGACACGCGGCGGTGACACGGTGGGCACCCTGCGCGTCCAGGTGGAGGGCGGTGTGGGCCAGGTGAGCATCGCCGTCGACGAGCGGTACCGCGGCCAGGGCCTGGGCCGCGAGATGCTCCGGGCCGGCCAGGCACGGGTCCTCGACGACTGGCAGGTCGTCACCCTCGAGGCCGTCGTCCACCCCCGCAACGAGGCGTCGCTGCGGGCCTTCGCGGCCGTCGGCTTCACGCCCGCCGGGTCCCGTGACGAGTTCTCCGTCCTACGCTGGCCGGCCCGGGCCGGGGCCCGAGCGGCCCCCTGAGCGGGATGACGACGGGCCCGAGCGGCCCCCTGAGCGGGATGACGACAGCTCGCATGTCGCCCCTCGCTGACACCGACGGCGGGGCGGCCCCGACCGTGGTCGTCAACTACGGGATGGGCAACCTCCGGTCGGTGGTGAACGCCTTCGCCGCAGTGGGACGAGAGGTCACGGTGTCGGCTGACCCCGCCGATCTCGACGACGCCGCCGGCGTGGTGCTGCCCGGTGTCGGTGCCTTCGGCGACGGGATGACCAACCTGCGCGACGGTGGCTGGCTCGAGCCCTTGACCGCAGCCGCGGCGCGGGGCGTTCCGCTGCTGGGAATCTGCCTGGGCATGCAGCTCCTCGCCGCCACCAGCGACGAGCACGGCCTGCACCAGGGCCTCGGGTGGATCCCCGGCCATGTCCGGCGTCTCCGCAGCACCGACCCGTCGATCCGGATCCCCCACATCGGCTGGAACGACGTGGACGTCGTCTCCGCCACTCCCCTCCTCGAAAGCCGCGGCGCCCAGCCCTCGTTCTATTTCGTGCACAGCTTCGCCCTCGACGCCGATGCTCCCGGGGTCAGTGCCGTCTGTGACCACGGGATGCCGTTCGCCGCCGCCGTGCAGCGCGACAACGTCTTCGGTGTGCAGTTCCATCCCGAGAAGAGCCACGTCGCCGGCCTCCAGCTCCTGCGCAACTTCTGCGCCCTGACTCCAACATGAGCCTGAAGGTCCGCCTCATCCCGTGCCTGCTGCTCATGAACGGGCGTCTCGTGCGCAGCGAGCGGTTCGAGCTCCATCAGGTCATCGGGTATCCGATCCAGGAAGTGGCCCGCTTCAACGAATGGGCGGTCGACGAGCTCATCTATCTCGACATCAGTCGCGACGAGGGCTACGACTCCGGCCGGGACGACCACAAGCAGAAGAGCATCGGGTCTGCGCTGGAGATTCTCGACGTGGTCTCCGGCAACTGTTTCATGCCGCTCACCTTCGGAGGCCGAATCCGTAGCCTCGACGACATGCGGGCCAGATTCGCCAGAGGGGCCGACAAGATCACCGTCAATACCGCCGCGGTCGACACGCCGTCCCTCGTCGAGACAGGGGCTCAGCAGTTCGGCAGTCAGGCTATCGTCGTGTCCATCGATGTGAGGCACCACCGCAGTGAGGGGTCGTACGAGGTCTTCACCGCCGCCGGCAACCGGGCCACCGGGTTCGACCCCGTCGACTGGGCCCGCCAGGTCGAAGATCTGGGAGCGGGCGAGATCCTGCTCAACTCGATCGACCGCGACGGTACCGGCGAGGGCTACGACCTCGAGCTCATCTCCGCCGTCAGCTCGGCGGTCACCATCCCCGTCGTCGCCCTCGGCGGGGTCGGCGTCTACGAGCACCTGGCCCCCGCCGTGCTCGAGGCGGGGGCGTCCGCCGTGGCTGCGGCTAACATTTTCCACTTCAAGGAGCTCAGCGACCGCCGGGCGAAACGAGCACTACGACGCGCCGGTGTCGACGTCCGCACCTGAGCGCCCGAACCAGCGGTAGGAGACGACGTTGCAGTACTGCACATCATGCGTGTTGCCGGCGATCTCGCCCACCCCGCTCACCTTTGACGCCCGCGGGGTCTGCAGCGCCTGCCGGGTGGCCGAACAGCGCGACGAGATCGACTGGGCCAAGCGGGAGCAGCTCTTCGCCACCCTGCTCGACAGCTACCGGTCGCCCGACGGCTCGAACTACGACTGCATCGTCCCGGTCAGTGGCGGCAAGGACAGCTACTACCAGACGCACCTGGTCACCCAGAAGTACGGCCTCAAGCCCCTGCTCGTCACCTACCACGGCAACAACTACCTGCCGGTCGGCGAACGCAATCTGGTGCGGATGCGCGAGGTGTTCGACTGCGATCACATCATCGTGCGCCCGAGCGTCCCGATGCTCAAGAAGATCAACCGGTCGTGCTTCTACAAGATGGGCGACATGAACTGGCACGGACACTGCGGGATCATGACCGTGCCGATTCAGGTTGCCGTCCGGGACCGCGTGCCGCTCATTGTGTGGGGTGAGCACGGGTTCATGGACCTGGGTGGGATGTTCTCGCACTACGACTTCGTCGAGTTCACCGCCAAGACCCGTCTGGAGCATGCCCTCCGGGGTTACGACTGGTACGACATGGTCGACCCCGATTTCGGGATCCGCGAGCAGGACGTGCTGTGGGCGAAGTACCCGTCCGACGACGAGATCGACGACGTCGACGTCCGGGGCGTCTACGTCTCGAACTACTTCCGGTGGGAAGCCAACGACCACGCCCAGCTCATGATCGACCTCTACGACTGGGAGCCCTCGCCCGAGCCGTTCGACCGCACCTACCGGCGGATCTCCAACCTCGACGACATGCACGAGAACGGCATCCACGACTACCTCAAGTACGTGAAGTTCGGGTACGGACGGGGCACCGACCACGCCTGCAAGGACATCCGGGCCGGCCGCCTGACCCGCGACGAGGGCGTCGAGATGGTGCGTCGCTACGACCACGTCAAACCTGGCGACCTGGCGCGCTGGCTCGACTACGTCGACATGGACGAGGAGGAGTTCGACAAGGTGGCCGACACCTTCAGGGACCCCCGGGTCTGGCGCCGCGACGAGTCCGGTACCTGGATCAAGCCCAACCTGTGGGACTGACCGGGACGTCACCCGCATGAAGCAGGTTCGTGCCTACGCCCGGGGCTTCGAACGCCAGATCATCGCCCTCACCTTCGTGTCGCTGGTGGGCGCCCTCATGGAAGCGACCACCCTGGTGGCGCTCGTGCCCCTCGCCTCGTCGATCGCCGACGGGTCGGGCTCCTTCCAGGGGAGCTTCCTGTTCGTGTCGGTCGACATCTCCACGGCCGCCCTGTTCGCCGGCGCCGCCGGGTTGGCTCTGGCCCGCCTGTTCGTCGAGATCCTCACCGCCTGGCTCCAGGCCCGGATCACCAGCCGGTACGAGGCCCGCCAGAAGCAACGCCTGTTCGACGCCTTCGTCGACGCCGACTGGAACCTGCAGTCGAAGGAGCGCGGCGGCCAGCTCCAGGACCTGATGACCAGCTTCGTCACCACGGCCATGAACGCCCTCGACTCCCTGTGCGGGAGCCTCGTGTCGCTGTTCAGCCTGGCGATCATGATCTTCGCCGCCCTGCTGGTGAACCCGCTCGTGGCCCTGTCGATCTTCGCCGCCGTCGGCATCCTCTTCTTCGCCATCCGGCCGGCATCCCGGGCGGCCCGCCGCTTCAGCGCCCGGCAGGCCGGGATCAACCTCGAGTACGCCCACACGGTGAGCGAGATGCTGGGTTCCTCCCGCGAGATCCGCGTGTTCAACGTGGCCGACGCGGTGAAAGCGAGGACGGGGGCGCTCATCACCGAGAGCCGCCGCATCCGGCACCTGCGACAGCTCTTCGCCAAGGCCGTTCCCGCCGTGTACCAGAACGTGGCGGTCATGCTCGTGCTCGGCGGCCTGGGCCTCGTGTACCTGCTCGACCTCGGTGACCTGGCCGCCCTGGCCACCATCGTCCTGTTGCTGGTGCGTGCCCTCTCGTACAGCCAGGCCTTCCAGATCTACTACCACCGGTTCTCGGAGGCGGGCCCGTTCATCGAACAGATCGAGCTCCGGGCCGGCGAGCTCGAGGCCGCCGCCGTCGACCCGGGCGGCGAGGAGCTGGCCGGCGTCGAGTCGCTGCGGTTCGCCCACGTGGGGTTCTCCTACGTGGCCGGCAACCGCGTGCTCGACGACGTGGAGTTCGAAGCGTCGCGGGGAGAGATCGTCGGCATCGTCGGCCCCTCGGGGGCGGGAAAGTCGACCTTCGTCCAGCTCCTGCTCGGCCTCCGGGAGCCGGAGTCGGGGCAGGTGCTCGTGAACGGACAGCCGGCAGCCGACTTCTCCCAGACGTCGTGGTTCCAACGGATCGCCTTCGTTCCCCAGGAGCCGCTGCTGCTCAACGCGTCGGTCGCCGACAACATCCGCTTCTTCCGACCCGACGTCAGCGAGGAGGAGATGTTCCGGGCCGCCCGGCTGGCCCACATCCACGACGAGATCCTCGGCTGGCCCGACGGCTACGAGACGGCCGTCGGCGAGCGCGGCGGGGAGGTGTCGGGCGGCCAACGCCAACGGATCTGCATCGCCCGCGCCCTCGTCGGCGACCCCGACGTCCTCGTCTTCGACGAACCGACCAGTGCCGTCGACGTGAACTCGGAGTTCCTCATCCAGAAGACCCTCGAGGAGCTGCGCACGCACGTCCTGTTGTTCGTGGTGGCCCACCGCCTGTCCACCCTGAACATCTGCGACCGGGTGATGGTGTTCTCCCACGGGCGCCTTCAGGCCTTCGCCCCTCAGCGCACCCTCGTGGAGAGCAACAGCTACTACCGCGAGGCACTCCGCCTGTCGAACCTCACCTGAGGCCGGGGAGGCACACGGCCACATGTTGCCCACCTTCTTGATTCCCGGTGCGCCCAAGGCGGGGTCGAGCACGCTCTACGACTGCTTCGCCGCCCATCCCCAGATCCTCATGAGTGACCGCAAGGAACCGGATTTCTTCTGCGGCCGGTGGGCCCAGGGGGTGGCGTACTACGAAGGGTTCTTCGCCGCCTACGACGGGGAGAAGGCGATCGGCGAGGCGACCGTCGGCTACATGGCCGATCCGGTGGCGCCCGGTCGGATCCAGCAGGTGCTTCCCGACGTCAGGTTCATCTTCGCCCTGCGCGAGCCCGTCTCCCGAGCGGTGTCGCACTACTGGTGGCGGGTGCACACCGACGTCGAGACTCGATCCCTCGACGAGGTGCTGGCGTCCGACGACAACTACCCGGTCGAGTTCGGGCTCTATCACACCCACATCCGCCGCTACCTCGAGCTCTTCCCGATGGAGCGCATGCATTTCGTCCTCACCGAGGACATGGCCGCCGATCTCGACGGGGTCGTCCGGTCGGCGGCCCGGTTCCTCGACGTCGACCCCGACGCCGCCGTCGTCACCCGCCCGGCCAACCAGGCTCGGGCGCCGAGGAGCCGGGCGGCCACCGGCCTCCTCTCGCGCGCCTCGACCCTGCAGCTGAAGCAGCTGGCGCCGAAGCGGGTCCGTTCCCTGGCGTCGAGGACGGTCGGCTCGCTGGCCCGGGCCAACACCAAGCCCTTCCGACCTCCGCCCCTGCGGCCCGACCAACGCCAACTTCTGCAGGACATCTTCCTCCCCGAGATCGAGGGCCTGGAGGGACTCCTCGACCGGGACCTCTCCGCCTGGAAGCGGGGCTGAGATCACCGACACCGGGATGAGCCATCAGGGGCTCACGGTGAGAAGCCTCGAGCCCGATCGCGTCCCTGCGGTCGTGCGACTGCACTGTGAGGTCTTCGCCCGGTCGCCGAGCGGTCGGCTCGGACCGCACTACGTCCGAGGCGTCGTCCGCTGGTTCCTCGACTACGACACCGCCGTCATCCTGGTGGCCGAGGACGCCGACGGGCAGGTGCTCGGATACGCCTTCGGCGCGCCGGCGGCCTACGGCCCCCTGCTGAGACGTGACCTCTGGTGGACGCTGGCCGGGGCCCTGGTACGCCGGCCCTGGGCGGTGCTCGACTCCGAGGTGGCGGCGACGATGACCAGCTACGTCCGGCGCCGGTTCACGACGCGGCGGCGGGTCCCGGCGGCACCGCCGGTGGCGCCGCCGGACAGCTCGGGAGACTGGAGCCTGGTGGCCATCGCCGTGTCGCCGTCGCACCGGAAGTCGAGCATCGGCCGGCGACTGCTCGACGAGTTCGAGCGCCGCAGCCGCGACCTCGGGGCGTCGGAGCTGCGGCTGACCGTGACCCTCGAGAACGAGAGCGCACGCCGGTTCTACGACCGGGCCGGTTGGACGCCGGGGCGCCCGCGCCCCGACAGGACGATGTCCTACTCCAAGCGCCTCATCGAGCCGGGTGATGGGCGATGACACCCTGGACGCCTCCGGCGAGATCGGTGGCGCGTCGCAGGCCGAGCCCCTGGAGGCTGGCGGCGGCGAGGCTCGACGCGTACCCCTCGTCGCACACGATCACGATCTCGCGCTCGGCGTCGTCGACCTCGGGAATGCGGTGCGGGGAGGTGGGGTCGAGTCGCCACTCGAGGACGTTGCGCTCGATGGTCACGGCACCGACCAGCTCGCCGTCTCGCCGGCGCTGCGAGACAGGTCGGATGTCGACGATGAGCGCGCGGCGCGCCAGCAGCGCCGGCAGGTCGGCCGCACCGGGCCGCGGCGGCAGACCACTGCGGGCGTCGTCGAGGGCATCGGCGATACAACCGCCCTCACTCCTCATGGCCGGGCGGGGGTCCGGACGGTGTGGAGGGGAGTGAGGAATTGTGCGGGATCGGCGTCGAAGAAGGTCATGGACATGACCCGGGGAGAATAGACGTGCACGCTGAGGGCGACGTCGGGCCCGGCGTTCCACACCTCGTGCACGCGTGAGGCAGGGACGAGAACCTCCTGGCCGCCCCGTAGCGCACGCGAACGAAGCGGGTGCCTCTCGTCGCGGTCGGTGTAGGTCTCGATGAGCTCGCCTCGCACCACGTGGATGGCCCCCACCGACCCGCCGTGGTCGTGGAGGTCGAGGGCCCCCATGGGGCCCCAGGCAATCAGCCAGGCCTCGTAGCTGGGCGCTTCGAGCAGGCGGACGAAGGCGCGCGGTTCCCAGGACTCGAGCGCGAGCTCGTCACGGCCCACCGCCGAGGCGAGCCCGGCGGCGATGGCAGTGAGGTCGGTGGCGGCGTCGACGGGACGCGCCGGACCGGTGACGGTCGACATTGAAAAACTTCCTCCGGTAGGAGACTGACGGATAGGACGGGCGGCGCTGAGAGGCGGGTGGGAGACCCGTTCAGCGACAGCGCTCGTCGAACGACAGGCGCTGCGTCTCGCCCCAGGTGTCGCTCCACGTCGCGGAAATCTCCATTGCCGCTACCGTACCCGACAAAACCCGACCAAACAAGTCATCTTTTGCTCGTTGGGGGTGCCAGAAGGCCGGTCACACCGGGCGGGGCGGTCCGAGGCGCACGCTCACGCCCGGGGAGTACTGGGCGAGAGGCGCTTCGGTGGGCGGCGGCAGTCCCCCCGCCTCCAGCAACGTCTGCTCCAGGTCGATGACCTCCACGTCCCGGAGGGGCCACGGTTCGTGCTCCACCGACACGACCGCCAGCCGCCCGGCCAGCCTGGAGTAGGCGCGCCACCGACCGGTCAGCCAGTCGTCCAGGCCGGAGGGCTCACGAGGACCTCCCGGGCGTGCCCGGATGTCATGGCCGGCCGGCCGCCCCATGCGCCGCCGGCTCCGATAGACGACGAGGTCGTCCTGCTGCTGCAGCGTCATCGCCGCCCACCGGTAGGGCACGCCGTAGAGGGTGGAGGCGGCCACCACGGTGGGAAGGCTGTCCGCGTCGAGCGACAGGAACCACAGCCCGTCGCGGCCGGAGGGGCCGCGGACGTAGGTGCGCACGTTCGTCTCCGGGAAGGTGGAGAGCGGGCCGGCCGGCGGGAGGGACGCGAGCCGGAAGTCCTCCATGAGGAACGGGGTGACACTCACCCACCCGGCGCCCTCCCAGGTGTCGACCTCCAACCCGTCGGGCAGCAGGGCGGCGACGGTGGCCGGTTCCAGCGGCCAGTGGAGAAACGTCATCGCGCTCCACCGCTGCTCGGACACCGCCCACCGCACCGTGTCCTCTGGGTGTCTGCCGGCCATGACCGGTGATTCTCACACCACTGATGCCCGTCGTGGCGGGCGTCGGGTTACTCGGGTCGACGGCCTCTGTGGGACACTGCCAGGAGGTGCCAGGCCTCGGAGGAGTCACCCGACAGAACGAGTTCGATGACTCGCGGCGCCGCAATGGAAGTAGGTCCAGGCCATGAGCGCCAAGCTCGCCCCCACCCCCGTCAAGCTCCTCTCCGTCGGCTTCGTGGTCGCGGTCCTCGCCCTGTTCCTGGGCGGCAGCGACGTAAGCGCCGGCGCGCGAAGTCTCGGGCGGGCGGAGAGCTACGCCGTCCTCGCCGGCGCCACGGTGACCAATACCGGGCCCTCGGTGGTCACGGGTGATCTCGGCGTGTTCCCCGGGACAGCGGTCACCGGCAACCCGCAGGTCAACGGGCAGATCCACGCCGGCGACGCCGAGGCTGCCGGCGCCCAGACCGATGCGCGGGCCACCTTCACCACCCTGGGTGGCTTGCCGTGTACCCAGACCCTGCCCGGAATCATCGGCGACCTCACGCTCATCCCCGGCGTCTACTGCTTCACCTCGGACGCCTTGTTCAACGGCGCCCTCACCCTCGACTTCCAAGGCAACCCCGACGCAGAGTTCGTCTTCAAGATCGGGACGGCGCTGACCACCGCGTCGGGCAGTGTCGTGGCGGTCATCAACACGCCCAATCCGTGCAACGTGTTCTGGCAGGTCGGCAGCTCGGCGACGCTGGGAACAGACTCGGTGTTCGTGGGCACGATCCTGGCCGACCAGTCGATCACCGCCGCCACCGGCGCCGATGTGACCGGTCGCCTGCTGGCTCTCGTGGGCCAGGTCAGTCTCGACAACAACACCGTCGACAGGCCGACGTGCGCCCCACCGACCACTACGACGGTGCCGGGAGGCACCACCACGATTCCCGGGGCCACGACCACCGTCCCCGGAGCCACGACGACAACAGCCCCGGGAGGCACGACCACGACTGTTCCGGGAGCCACCACCACGACCGTTCCCGGGGGCACCACCACGACTGTCCCGGGGGGCACGACGACGACCACCCCGGGAGCCACCACCACGACCGTTCCCGGGGCCACCACCACGAC
>CAYTTL010000047.1:9979-14925 GCA_964440725.1 uncultured Acidimicrobiales bacterium
CGACGACCACCCCGGGAGCCACCACCACGACCGTTCCCGGGGCCACCACCACGACCATCGTTTCCGGGGCCACGACGACCACGACCGTTCCCGGGGCCACGACCACTACGGTCGTCCCCGGGGCCACCACCACGACCACCGTTGCCGGGGCCACCACCACGACCATCGTCGATGCCACGACGACCGTGCCCGGAGCGTCGACGACGGCGCCGGGAGCCATCACCACCGGGTCGGCAACGACCCCCACGAGGATCACGACGACCCAGGCGCTGCCCCGCAGCGGCTCAGATCCCCGCTTCCTCCTGACCCTCGGGCTCGTGACCATCGTGCTTGGCGGCCTGCTGTTGGTAGCGCCCGGCCACGGCATACGGCGCGGGAAGGTCCGTCGGCGAGGCCCCGGGCTTCTGTAGCTCCCGATGTCGAACCTGCTGCACATCGGATACCAGAAGACCGCCAGCACCTTCCTGCAGAAGCGCCTGTTCCCTCACCTTCGCTCGCGGTGGTTCGACCGGCCCATGTCGACCCTCTTCTGCAGGAATCTGATCGAGGACGACCCCTACACCGAACGGACGTTCACGACGTACGTGGCGGAGCAGTCGGCGATCCACGACAAGCCCGGCATCATCAGCTTCGAATCGCTGTCGGGGCACATCTGGGAAGGTTCGGGGACGGCGGGACGCACGGCCGAGCGGCTCGCCCGGGTCGCGCCGGGTTCGGCCGTACTGGTCGTCGTCCGCTCCCAGCCGTCCATGCTGGTCGCTCTGTACGGCCAGTACCTCAACGAGGGGGGGACGGGCTCGCTGGCCGCCTTCCTGGCCGGCGACCTGCCGGGGGTCGCGTTGGACCCGTCGTACCTGGACTTCCACGTTCTGGTCGAGCGGTACAGGCAGCTGTTCCCGGAGGTGGTCGTCCTGCCGTACGAGAGCTTCCGCGACAGCCCGACGCCGTTTCTCCGTGGCATCTGTGACCTGGTCGGCAGTCCGTTCGTCGACATCCCGACGGGTCGGGAGAACCCCACAACCTCGACCGTCGGGGCCACCCTGCTCCGCTTCAACAACAGGACGTTCCGCCGCTCCAAGTTCAACCCGGAGCCCCCCTTGCCGGCTCCGGGCGCCCGCGTCGCCCGCACCCAGCTCCAGCGTCTCCAGATCGGTCCTTCGCTCTGGGAGCGTCATCGCCGCCGAGCCGAGGAGTACTGCCGGCGCTACGCCGAAAGCAACGCTCGACTGCAACAGACGTGCACGTGGGATCTCGCCGGGTACGACTACCCGCTCCGATGACCGCCGTCCGCGCCCTCCGACGTCTCGCCCTCCTGCTGCTGCCACTGCTGATCGCCGCCTGTACATCCGCCGACGGTGGCGGGGAGGCCGAGCCGGGGAAGGTCGAGGACCTGGGCGTCCCGGTGAAGGAGCTGCGCCTGCAGCCTGGTCCCCTGTCGCCCGACCCGACCGGCACCGGCTTCGTGCAGCTGTTCTACTCGTTCACGGGCGAGACCCGGGTGAACCCCGACAGACCCTTTGAGGTCGTGGCCGTCGACCTGCAGACCAAGGCCGTCAAGAAGGTCCCCGTCAGCACGGCGACCCAGGGCGTGGGCTTCGAGGTATGGGGCAGCCAGGACCCGGTGTGGAGCCGGGGGCCCGAGCCCAAGCTGTTCTTCCGGCCGAACGGCGACGAAGCCCGTCTGATGTCGTGGGATCCGAAGACGCAGACGGTCTGGGACTCCGGCACGCTGTTCTCGGAGTGGCCGAAGGCCAAGATCGTGTTCTCCCTCGCCTCCGGCACCGACAACTGGATCATCGGTGGTGGCGGGAACGACTCGCCGATCGTGCGGTACAACCCCGACACCGGCGAGATCCGTGAGAGCCCGCCGGCCAGTCCGCCCGCCGACCCCCGGCCCGCCTTCGCCCAGGAGGTCGCCGGCGACGGCGACGCCACCTACGTGCTCACCGGCCGCCGGCCATATCGGGTCGTGGCCCGACCCCACGCCGGGGGCGCCGACACGGTGCTCCTGCAGTTCGACGACTCCGCCCTCTTCGACTCCGGAGGCACCACCAACGCCCGCCTCCACCAGACCGCCGGCGACGTGTCGCTCTACCTGGCCCTGAAGGGTGGAGCCGAGTACAGCATTCTGGAGAACGGCCAGATGGTGACGCGGACGGTGCCCGGTCAGGCCGGGTCGAGGGCCGACCTGTACTGGGGCCTCGCCGGCGGCGCCCGGATCTCTCCCCTCGCCGCCGTTCCCGATCTCACGCCACCGCCGGTCCCTCTGCCGCCGGACCCGCCCGAGATCATCGTCGACGAGGTCAGCGCCGCGGCACGCGACCAGGTGCGACTCTGGTTCCGCTTTCCGCGTGACGCCCGGCCCCAACCCGATCCGCTCCCGGCCGAGGCCAGGCCCGAGGACTACGGCTGGCAGATGATCGACGTGCGCGTGAACAGCGTGCCGTTGAAGACCAGCCAGGCGGTGGCCGACCCTGCCGGTGGCCTGTTCGGGTCCACCTACCACCGCGGCGATCTCTACCGTTTCGACCCGGACGGAAAGAGGTTCGACGTCCTCGGACCGGCGGTCATCGCCGAGGTGTATTCCATGGTGAACCTCAAGGGCAAGGTGTACATCGGCGGGTATTCCAACGCGCGCGTCTTCGAGTACGACCCGGCACGACCCTGGTCGGCCAAGCGCATCCATCCCTTCCAGCCGCCCGGAAGCCCGGCGGGCACCGACCCCGAGGCGAACCCGCGTGAGATCGCCAACTTCCGGGACGACATCGGAGCCAACAGCAGCAACTACATGGTCTCCGACAGCGCCGGCCGGCTCTACGTGGGCACCAACTCGGCACGCAATCGTGTCGGCGGTGGCCTCGGCGTCCTCACCCCCTTGCCCGGGGGCGGCTGGCGGCAGAGCAGCATCTCGGGGCCGCTGGAGAGCTATCCGACCACCGGCCTGGCCGTGTCCACCGACGGGCGCTACGTGACGCTCAGCTCCGAGGTCGAGGGCGAGGCGCAGGGGGGCGAACCGTCGTCGCCGGCGAACGAGGCCAAGGTGTTCGTGCTCGACACCTCGGGCGACGTCTCCACATTTTCGTCCGAGTGGGTACCGGTGCCGGGTGCGGCGACCCTGGGGCAGGTGACGGGGGTCGGCCCGACCCAGGTCGTCGGCGTGGCCCCGGTGGGTGAGGGGGCGGCCAAGATCTACCTGCTCGACGTCGTGAGTGGCCAGGTGCTGCGCACCATCGACTACCCCGGCGAGATCACCGGCACGGCGAGCCTCATCACCGGGCCCGACGGTGCCGCGTACACGACCGTCAAGGTGCCGACGGGGCGGCGGATCGTGCGGATCACGCCCGACCTGAGCGGTCCCGAACCGGTGAAGCAGATCGGCGAGGTGACCGGCGACTACGAGCGCCTGGCCGTGGTGGGCCGGGACCTGTACCTCACCGGGACCGGGTACGACACCAACGGCGTCGCCAGCCTGAAGCGTCTCGACGACTTCATGGCCGTGCGATAGCGAACCCGGCTCAGGCCACCGTCGCCTGTGCCCGCTTCTCGATCTCGGCGGCGACGTTGCGAGCGGCCTCCGAACCGACCGCGGCGCAGACCTGCGGGGCATGGCGTCGTGCCAGGTCCACCATCTGCCGGCGAAACTCGTCGTCGCCGAAGAAGCGATCGACGATCGTCGTCAGCTCGGCCACGGTATGGACCACCGGCCCGTCGCCGCCCATGGCCAGTCGCGAGCCGTCGAGGAGCTCGCCGTCGAGCTCGAGCAGGGCGACGGGACACCCTTGGAGCACGGCGTCGATGGCGAGGGTCGTGTCTCCGCACACGAGCAGCGAGGCGACGGCCAGCGTCTCGACGGCGCTGGCGCTGGAATCGCCGATCACGCGGACGTTGCCATGGTCGCGAACCACCTCGGCGTAGATCTGTGGCTGGTCGCGCGGATGGACCCTGATCAGGGCGGGAACCTCGGGGTGGCCGGCCAGCGCCTCGCAGAAGACGCGAGCGAAGCCAACCCGCGCAGCCGGTGACAGTGCGTTGGTGGTGGCCAGCACGACGACATCACCTTGAGCGGGAAGGCCGAGGCGGCGACGGACGACGTCGGCGTCCGGGGGTGCGGACAGCCCGGCGCGGTGGTATCCGGTGACCACGAGACGCTCGGGCGGCGCCCCCGCTCGGACGAAGACCTCGACCTGGTCGTCCCCCCAGCACAGGGCGACGTCGGCGATGAGCGGGGTGTAGCCCCGCAGGCTCACCGCGCCGTGCACCATGGTGATGGTCGGGATGCCGAGCGCCCGTGCCGCCAGCATGAGGGGAGCGGCGAAGGCGCCGCGGTCGAAGTCGGCGATCACCGCCCGGGGCCGGATGACCTCGAGGGCCCCCAGGAACGTCGTCACCTGGCGGCTCTGCTGGACCAGGGCGGTGACCACGACCGGAGCGATCCCCGCGGGAAGCGATTCCTCGGTCAGGACCCGGCGCAGGACGCGCGCCCAGCGGGGGGCCACGCGCCCGAACTCCCTCGCCCACCGCGACCACGACTCCGGTCCGAGGTCGTTCTCCAGGTAGAAGTCGCATCCTCGGGGCAGCGACGATCGCATCGAGGCGCGCGTCCCCAGCACCGCGCACGACTCGGGCCCGAGCTCGTCGATGACGGGCAGGACGAGATCGTTCATCCTGGGGGTGTCGCGCATCCACGTGAACAGGAGCCGCCCCCGCCCGTCCGCCGGCACCTCGGGCGTCCGGCGCTGCGGGCTCGGCAACGCCATGCGAACGGTTCGCGACACCTCGATCAGGGGGTTCACCCGAGGGTCCAGCTCCAGGAAGAACAGGAAGTCGTTGAGACTCGGGCCGAGGCCGATCTCGAGAAACGGCACCTCGTTGACGGCGTCCTCGATCTTCCAGATCCGCTGGGGGTCCAGCCCGACGGGCGGGGTCACAGTCGTTCACCCTACGTT
>CAYTTL010000048.1:0-3455 GCA_964440725.1 uncultured Acidimicrobiales bacterium
CTCTGAGCGGGGTGCCGGGCCCGAGCGGCCCTCTGAGCGGGGTGCCGGGCCCGAGGAGGCGGGCGTAGTGCGCCTCGACGCCGGCGACGTGCTCGTCGAGAGAGCGGACCCGCACGTCCCGGCAGCCATCACGGAGGCGGTCGAGAAGGGGCGGGTCGTCGAGGAGACGCTCGATGGCGGCAGCCAGGGCCCGGTGGTCGTCGGTGGCGACCACCAGGCCGTTGGTGCCGTCGGCCACCACCTCCTCGGGTCCGATGCAGTCGGTGCACACGACCGGGACGCCTCTCAGCAGGGCCTCACGGGTGACGAGCGAATGTGACTCGCGCATGACCGAGGGGACGACGAGTACGTCGGCCTCGCCGAAGACCTCCTCGATACGAGAGGGCTCGAAGGGCGGTCGCTGGTCCACGGACAGGCCGTCGAAGGCACCCGGCGACTCGGCCACGAAACGGTCGACCCCGTGGGCGACCAGCGACCACCCGGCCCGGTCGGAGAGGCGGGCGACCGCGGCGGCCAGCACGTGCACACCCTTCATGCGATCGGAGCCCCCGGTGTAGAGCAGGCGCAGCGGTCCGTCCCCGGACTGCCCGGTGGCCGGTCGGGCGGGCCCGGCGCTGCCTTCCGGGCCGGTGGGCCCGGCGCCGGGAAGCCCGTTCTCGTCCACCTCCAGCCGGGTCGGGTCGACGCCGTTGGCCAGCAGGACGGCGGCTGCGGTGGTGGACGGGGCGAGGACCAGATCGACGTCGGCCAGCCGCTCCCGGAGCCAGGCGTTGCGTTCCTCGAGCCACCCGTGGTCGACCTGGCAGGCACAGCCGGCCGTCTCCACGACCAGGGGGCAGGGGTGGCCGTGGCGGTCGACCAGAAACTGGCGGGCACACACCCACCAGAAGTCGTGCATGGTCACCACGACCCTGGCCCCGTGGCGGGAAGCGGCCTCGAGCACACCGGCCCCCATGCTCTGCAGGGCGTGGAAGTGCACCACCTCGGGACGCACCGAGGCCACGTGCTCGGCGAAATCGGCCGCCAGCGCGGGGTTGTCGAAGTTGTTCCTGTCCGACCACCCCGTCCACGGCGTGGTCACCACCCAGTGCACGGGCAGGCCGGTCTCGTCGACCTCGTCCCAGGTGGTCAGGGGGGGCCGGTCGCCCAGCCACCCGGCGTAGACACTGACGTCGCTGCCCCGAGCCCGCAGGCCGCGGGCCAGGCGCTGGGGGACGAGGGTCCCCCCGCTGACGAAGTTGGGGGGGTAGTGGGCGGAGACCATCAGGATGCGCATGCTCGGCCGGGACCCTACCTCCGGCCTCGGCACCTTTTCGTCAAGTTCCCGGCGGCGCACGCCGATCCCGTAGGTATCACACGAGACTTCGACGGAAGGGCAGGGGTGATCGACGGCGCCCCGACGAGATGAGTCGCCAGGAGCTTTCAGGCACGTGGTCCCCCACCCGGATGCGGGTGGCCGTCACCGTGCTTCTCGTCGCGTCCTCAGTCGTCCTGTCGGCCACGGGGAACGAGGCCTTCGGCCAGCAGCCGGCCGGCCCCGGGAACGAGACGGTGTCCGGAACCCTCGCGGTGAGGCACGGCGACCCCGAGCCAGGGTCGGGTGGGGTTCACCGACACGACTACACCGTCACCGACGACAGTGGCCGCAAGCACCGGGTCGAGGCGAACGGCCCCGTCGACCGGGCCGCCGGTGGCATCGCCACCCTGGACGGCAGGCGCGTCAACGTGCGGGGGGCGGTCAGGCGCGGCGCCCCGCAGACGGCCTCGTCGGCACCGACGGTGATCGAGGCCAGTTCGGTCGAGCCGGCACCGGGCGCGACCCCGCCTCCGATGGGTCTGGCCGGCTCCCAGAGGTTCGCGACGATCCTCTGCCGCTTCGCCGACTCGATCGGGCCCCCTCCGAAGGACACCGCCTATGTCAACGGGCTCGTCGGGGACGCCTACCCGGGGATCAGCCACTTCTGGCGGGAGACCTCCTTCAACCAGATCAACAACGTCGGGAGCGTGGTCAAGGGCTGGTACACCCTGCCCGCGACCCGGCTGACCTACGTCCCGTCGAGCCCGCCCGACCTCGATCGCCTGGCGGCCGACTGCACGGCGGCGGCCGACGCCGAGGTGAACTACAACGATTTCGCCGGCATCAACCTGCTCTTCGACCAGAACCTCGACTGCTGCGCGTGGGGTGGCAGGCAGTGGATGACGCTGGACGGCACCAACAAGGGATGGCCGATGACGTGGATGCCGCCCTGGGGCTATGCCAGCCAGGGGGTGCTCGCCCACGAGATGGGCCACGCCTACGGGCTTCCCCACTCGTCGGGCAACTATGGCGCCGTCTACGACAGTCGCTGGGATGTGATGAGCGGCGGTCGTGGCGGATCCCACGCCACCTACGGTCAGCTGGGCACCCACACCATCGCCTTCCACAAGGACCGGCTCGGGTGGATTCCCCCCGTCCGCAAGTACACGGCCACGAACGACACGTGTACGACCCTCACGATCGACCATCTGAGCCAGGTACCGCCCACTTCGGGCACCTACCTGATGGCGCAGGTGCCGACGACCGCCAACCGCTTCTACACCGTCGAGGCGCGGAAGAACCACGGCTATGACAACGGTCGGGTCCCCGGCGAGGCCATCGTGATCCACGACGTGCTCACGACCCGCCCGGAACCGGCCCACGTCGTCGACGCGACCGTGGACAGCAACCCGAACGACGCCGGGGCCATGTGGCTGCCGGGAGAGACGTTCGTCGACGCCGCCAACGAGGTCAGGATCGAGGTGCTCTCGTCGACGGCGAGCGGCTGGTCGGTTCGCGTCGTCAACGGAAGCTGCACGCCCGGTCCTGTACAGCCGGGTGCCCCGACGAACGTCGTCGCCGCCGCCGGGATCGCATCGGCCACGGTGAGCTGGACGGCACCGACCGATGACGGGGGCGCTCCCATCACCGGCTATTCGGTCACGCCCTTGGTCGGGGCAACGTCGGGCACGCCTGTGGTCGTGCCCTCCACGCCGACGAGCCAGGTGATCAACGGCCTGAGCAACGGCACCGCCTACACCTTCAGGGTGGCCGCCATCAACGCCGTGGGCACCGGCCCGCCGTCGGCCGCCTCGAACAGCGTCACGCCGACGGCGGGCGGGGGCAGATACCACAGCCTGACCCCGGCCCGGATCCTCGACACCCGCAACGGCACCGGCGGGTTCGTGTCGCCCGTGGGCCCGGGCGCCACCATCGCCGCGGGAGTCACCGGCATGGGTGGCGTGCCCGCCACCGGCGTGTCCGCAGTGGTGGTCAACGTGACCGTCACCCAGCCGAGCACCGGCGGGTACCTGACCGCCTTCCCGTCGGGCACCACCCGCCCGACAGCGTCGAACCTCAACTTCCGCGCCGGCCAGACGGTGTCCAACCTGGTGGTGGCCAAGGTCGGTGCCGACGGCAGGGTGGCGGTGTTCAACCA
>CAYTTL010000048.1:3555-14850 GCA_964440725.1 uncultured Acidimicrobiales bacterium
CCAACCTGGTGGTGGCCAAGGTCGGTGCCGACGGCAGGGTGGCGGTGTTCAACCAGACCGGCTTCACCCACGTGATCTTCGACGTGGTCGGCTGGTACGGCGCCGACGGGGCGCCCGGCGGGGCCGGGTACACCACCCTGGCCCCCGCCCGCATCCTCGACACCCGCAACGGCACCGGCGGGTTCTGGTCGCCGGTGGGCCCCGGCGCCACGGTCGCCGCGGGAGTCACCGGCGTCGGCGGGGTGCCGGCCACCGGCGTGTCCGCAGTGGTGCTCAACGTCACCGTCACCCAGCCGAGCGCGGGCGGCTACCTGACCATCTTCCCCTCCGACGCCGTCCGCCCGACGGCGTCGAACCTCAACTTCACGGCCGCCCAGACGGTGCCCAACCTGGTGGTGGCCAAGGTCGGTGCCGACGGCAGGGTGGCGGTGTTCAACCAGACCGGTTCCACCCACGTGATCTTCGACGTGGTCGGCTGGTACTCGTCCTGAGTTCGGTTCAGTCCGAACCGGGCAGTGCCGGAAGTCGCGCCCGGACGACGAACTCGTTGTACGGAAAGAGCCGCCCGACCGGGCGGGGGAACGGAAAGGAGTACCGGCGGTCGACGTGCAGGCCGACCTCTTCGGCGAGGCGAACCAGATCGTCGAAGTCGACGAACCGCACGTGGGTGGCGTCGCTGGCGTAGCCCCGCTCCTGCGGGCAGATGAGGACGACCGTACCGCCAGGTCGCAGACAGGGGATGTACCTCTCGAGCAGCGCCCTACCGGCCCTATCGTCCATGTGCTCGATCACATGGGCGAGGAGGAGCGAGTCGAAGGGCGCCGCCTCGCCTGCGGTCGATTCCTCGAACTGCTCCGGTGTCATCGCCGGCAGGCCGCGGGCGCGGGCGACGGCTACCGAGGCCGGGTTGTGGTCGATCCCGATGCTTCCCGGCGCCAGGGCGGCGAGGTTACGTCCCAGCCCGCAACCGACGTCGAGGGTACGTCCGAGGTCGAGACGGCGCAGGTTCCAACGGTACGGGCACTGCACGTCGAGAACCTGCTTCCACCGCGCCCCTTCCAGTCCGGCCAGACGTCGTGTGTACGCAGCATCGCTGGTGTCGCGCGATCGCGCACCGGGGTCGGATGCCCGGGAGACCTGTTGGTCGGCGCGGAGGCCACGAGCCGATTCCGACAGGTCGATGCTCAGCCCACACCCCTCGAGGAGGGTGACGTACTCGTCGAGCTCGGACGCCGGCACCCAGAGGTGGTTCCAGGCGTCGGGGTCGAAGGCCACCTCGCCGCCGATCACCGCCTGGCCGGGCCGGAGCCGCACGTCCAGGTACCCGTGTCTCTGCCGTAGCTCCTCGAGCGATGCCGGTTCCCCGACGGGGAGGACCTCGACCACCACCGGGGGCCGGTCGCGGGCGAGCAGCCTCTCGGCTCCTGCCAACACCTTGTGCTCCATGCTCTCGACGTCGATCTTGAGAAGCGCGACGGGTGGGCTCCCGCAGGCCTCCACGTGGTCGTCGAGACAGATGATCTCGACCTTCCCGGCCCCGGCGTGGGTCGCGCTGAAACCGGAGTTGAGCGACGCTGAGGTCTCGAGCCGGCCGTGACCGGCATCGGGTACGAACAGCTGGGCCACGCCGGGTTCGTCGCCCACTGCCTTGGCGACCACGGTGACGACCCGCTCGGCGTGGTTCAGCCTGATGTTGGACCAGAGGGCATCGATGACCGGCGGAAAGGGCTCGAAGGCATGGACCTGGGAGCCGGGCGCAACCGACGCAGCGAGCAGGGCGTAGAACCCCGAATTGGCTCCCACGTCGAGTACGAGGCCCGCACGGCGACGAGCGAGGGCGACGAAGACATCGGGCAGGGGTGCTTCGAACGCCTGCCATCCGTCGTCGCGGAACGCTTCGGCGATCTGGTCCGTGCCGTCGAACAGAAGCAGGCGGAGGTGTTTGGCGCGGGGCGCCGGAGGGGTGAGGACGACGAGCCCCCCGGCGGCCTCGAGCCTCTCGGCGAACGTCGTCACCCTCATGGTCCGTCCTACCCCGGCCACGCCGGCGACGACGCGAGGGTGCCGGCTCAGCTCGCGGGCCAGCGCCTTCTTCAGCTTCACCGCGGCGATCCACGTCGTCGAATCAAGTTGACCCCTGGGGACGAGCACCGAGGGTGCCGTGGTCCAAGGGTATCCGAACGAGAGCGGTCAGCCGGGGGGTGGGCGGGGGTCCTCCGGGTCGACGGCGCGCTGCTCGAACTCCACCACGACGTCGCCCGAGACGCCGCGCATCTCGATGACGTCGACGTCGGGCCGCCCGGTGGGCAAGGGGTCGAGCAGGGCCAGCGACTCCGGGGCGCGCACCAGGACCGGACGGCCCGGCGCCGTCCAGAGGAACCGGTACGCGGCGCCGTCCAGGACGAGCTGCGGCGGGTCCGTCGTCTTGAACAGTGTCGCCTGCAGCTGGAAAGCCAGGTCGTGGCCCGGGGTGATGCGCGCCGTCACGAGCGACCCGGGCGTCGCCGCCGGGACCGGCACGGGGACGCCGTTGCGAACGACGGCCCGGCCCAGCGACTGGGCAGGCCCGCACCTGTCCGTACTGCGTTGGAGCAGCTGCCACGTGCCCTCGCGAAGCACCTCCCGGTAGCGACAGACGAGCTCGACCTGGTACGCCGCCGAATCGGCCAGCGGGTACCGCCCGTCGATGCTGCCAAGCGTGGTGCGGCGCAGCACGTACGCCGCCGCCGAGGGGCCGGCCAACGAGCGGGCCGTGACGTCGTCCAACCAGGGAGTGAACGAGGTGTACGGCTGTACCACCGGCACCGGGGCGAGGTTCAGGTCATAGGCGAAGGCGACCGCGTTCTCCCAGGGCTGGACGTCGACGGGGGCGGACCCGATCCGGTCGAGCAGCGCGGGCGGCACTTGAAAGTGCGCCCGCAGGTCGGCGTCGTCCTGGCGGCGCTGCTCCTGCCAACGCCGGCCGTCGACCACGATCGCCACCTGGTGCAGCAGCCGGCGTGGTCTGCCGAAGGGGTGCTCGACCCCGCCCGCGACCACGACGAGGACGACGGTCGCGGGGAGGAGTGCGAGCCGGAGACTTCGGTGCTCCGGGCGCAGCAGAGCGACGAGCAGGACGACCGCCGCCGAGAAGAAGGTGACGCCATGGGCGTCGTGCCGCACGAACCCGTGCTTGAAGTCGACATAGAGGACCACCGACACGAGAAGCAGCGTGGCAACCCGGTGTGGCCGGGGAAGGGCGGCGAGGGTGAGGACGAGCACGGCGAGCGCGGCGGCGGCGACGTACTCCCAGGCCCGGCCCGTCTCCTCGACCGACACGACGTCGTAGGCCATGGTGTAGTCCGCCAGTCCACGCAGCCAGTCCGGCAGCTGCGCCAGGGGCAATCCGATTGCGACCCAGAGCAGCAACGCTCCGACTGCGGTCGCCGTGCCGACCAAGCCAACGCGCTTGATGCCCGTCCGCCAGGTCGGCGCCTCGGTGAGCAGGACGACGGTCGTCGCGAGGAGCGCGAGCACCGCGCTCGTGGGCTTGACCAGGAGCAGGACCGTCGCTCCGACGATCACCCCGGGCACGACCGTACGCGCCGGCAGCCGTTCGTCCCAGACCTCGAAGGCCAACAGCACGGCCACGAGGACCGCCGGCTCCACCAGGCCGGCGAGGGCACCGGTCACCACGACCAGGGCGGCGATCAGCGTCGCCAGCGGCCACGGCATGACGCGACGCAGGCGCCGGACGACGAGCCAGGCGAGGCCGCCCAGCACCGCGACGGCGAACGCCAGCTGCAGGGCGAACAGGGGACGGAACCAGGCGAACGGGCCGTTGAGGGTCCCGAGGGGGCCGTACGGGAACACGACCGCCCGGTCATCGAAGCGCCCGAGCAGCCATTCGGTGAGCACGTACGAGTAGCCGTCGTCGAGCGCGCCGGGCGGGCTCGTCGACAGGAACGGCCAGCCGGCGACGGTCGCCACCGCGGCCAGCACCAGCGAGGACGGGGCGCGACGCCCCACCCTCTCCCGGACCGGTCCACCCTCGTGCGTCGGCGTCTCGGCGCTCACGCGGCGAGAGTACCCAGCGACGGAGCGCCCCTTCCCTGGCGTTGGCGCGTGGCAGACTGTCATACCCCCGGTCGCCCACATGGACGATCCCCACGTCGACCCGAAAACGAATGACGAGAACCGCAAGCGGTCGGCGTAACGGCTGATGGCATCCCGTCCACCTCCCGACGACCCGGCGGAGGAGCCTTGAGCAACGCCATCACCGTCGATCACGTCAGCAAGATGTTCCGCCTCTACCAGGAGCGGAACCAGTCGCTGAAGGCGACCATCATGCGGCGGGGGCGGGCGCGGTACCAGAACCTCCAGGCCCTCGACGACGTGAGCCTGGAGATCCCTGCGGGGTCGACCTTCGGCCTCATCGGCCAGAACGGATCGGGGAAGAGCACCCTGCTCAAGTGCATGGCCAAGATCCTCCGGCCCGACAGCGGCACCATCGCCGTCGACGGCAAGCTCTCGGCCCTGCTGGAGTTGGGGGCGGGCTTCCATGCCGAGCTGAGCGGCAGGGAGAACGTCTACCTCAACGGGTCGATCCTCGGACTGAGCAAGAAGGAGCTCGACAGGAAGTTCGACGAGATCGTGGACTTCGCCGGCCTCGAGCGCTTCATCGACAACCCGGTGAAGAACTACTCGTCCGGGATGTACGTGCGCCTGGGGTTCTCGGTGGCGATCAACGTCGACCCCGACGTGCTGCTGGTCGACGAGGTGCTGGCGGTGGGCGACGAGACGTTCCAGCGCAAGTGCAACGAGAAGTTCTCGTCGCTGCGGGCGGAGGGCAAGACGATCGTGCTGGTTTCCCACGGCCTCGGTGCCCTGCGTTCCCTCTGCGACCAGGCGGCGTGGCTCGAAGCCGGCGTCCTGCGCCGGATCGGTGATGCCGCCGATGTCATCGACGACTACATCGGCGAGTCCCACGGCGACCGGCGGACGACCGACAGCGGGCAGGGCTCGCGGTGGGGGTCGGGCGAGGGCCGGATCGAGCGCATCGAGTTGCTCGACGCCGAGGAACGACCGGCCACGAGCGTCGCCTCGGGGTCACCGGTGACGCTGCGGTTCACGTGGTCGACGAACCAGCCGCTACCCAAGGCGGTCATCGGCCTGGCGATCCACAACCTGGAGGGGGTGCTGGTGACGGGCTGCAACACGAGGGACACGGCCGCGCTCCCCCCCGTGGTCGACGGACGCGGCCACGTCGACTACAGAATCGACGCCCTGTCCCTGCTCCCCGACGCCTACGACGTCACCGCCTCGTTCACCGACGAGACCTTCCAGCATCCCTACGACTTCTGCTACCGGACCTTCCGGTTCGACGTCGAGCCCGCCCACACCAAGGATGTCCTCAGCGGCATCGTGTGGTTCCAGGGCTCCTGGCAGGCCCAGTCGTCCCAGCCGGCCCGCCCTTGACCACCCCAGCCGGCCCCGTGCCGGAAGGGAACGGCCGCTCGTCCCGCCTGCCGCCCTGGTGCAGGCGCATCCCCTGGCTGGCGGTGATCGCCTTCGCCCTCACGACGTTCGCCCTCCTGCCCCGTCCCCTCCTCGGACTGCGCACCTTCGGTGCCGTCGACATGCTCGAACCCTCGACTCCGTACCGGGAGTCTCTGGGCCGCAAGCCCGAGGTCAAGGCGTGGCTGCAGACCGACCAGGTGGAGGGCTTCCCCGAGAAGGTGTCGTTCTGGCGGGACCTGCGCAACGGGGACTTCCAGACCTGGAGCCGCCGGGTGGCGGGCGGCACGCCCACGGGGGTGTTCCCGTTCAACGCCATCCTGTCGCCGTTCAGCGTCGGCTTCGCCTTCCTCCCGGCGTGGTACGCCCTGAGTCTCTCGGCCGCCCTCGCCCTGCTCGCATCGCAGATCGGCATGTACCTGTTCCTGCGCCGGCTCGGCGTCGTCGGCGCGGTCGCCGTGCTCGGGGCCGTGGCCTACACCTTCTCGGGCGCCAACGTCGTCAACCTCCACCGGGTCACCGCGCCCTTCGTGCTGCCCCTCCTTCTCTGGGCCGTCGACCGCCTCGTCGACCGACCGTCGTGGCGGCGGGCCGCGGTGGTGGGCGTGATGGTGGCGTGGACGTGGATGGAGGGGTTCCCCTTCGGTTTCGTCGTGTGCACGGGCGTGGCCGTGGCGTGGGGACTGTGGCGGGCAACCAGACAGTGGTTCCGGCCGGGCCCCGATGGCGTGGGAGCTGTCGTGCGAGCGGAGGGGCGCTCCTCGGCCCTGGGGCTGTTGCGGCGGTGGGCCTGGGTCGGAGCGGGCGTGGCGTGGGGCTTGGCCGTCGCCGCCTTCAGCCTCGCACCGACGCTCTACGAGATCTCCCAGCGGGGAACTCTCGACATCCGCGACTACTCGACCGCCCACCTGTCGTCGCTGCAGCTGATGGGCCTGTTCAACACCCGGGCTCTGGGCCGGTGGCAGGAGAACCTCTGGACGGGCGAGCCGTTCGCCACGGAAACGGCCACCACGGTGGGCCTGATGGTCACCGCCGGCGTCGTGGTCGCCTGCGCCTTCGCCGCCCGGAGACGCCTACGCCTGTCGGCACCCGGCCGCGACGCCTGGGGTTTCTGGATCGTCACGGGCGGCGCCGTCACCCTGCTCACCTTCGCCAACACGCCCCTGCTGGCCCTGGCGCAGGAGGTGCCCGGCCTGGCCCACAACCGAATGAGCCGGGCCCGTTTCCTGATTCCGTTGGCCGCGGCGATCGTTGCCGCCCTGGGCCTCGACGCCCTGCTGCGGCGAAAAGGCGACGGCGACGAGCGTCGACCACCGAGCGCCGTCGTCGCCGCGGTCGCCCTCGTGGCCGGTGCGGCCGCCTGCATCCTGGTGGTCCCCCGATGGCTGGCCGAGGGCGCCCGGCTGGACCAGCTGCGCCCCACGCTGGGGCCGCTGTTGCTCGACGGCGCCATCACCGTCGCGGCCATCGCCCTCGTGGCTGCGGCCGTCCGCTGGCGGCGGCTGCTGGCACCCCTGACCCTGGCGGTCGTGGCCCTGCTGTGGGTGCAGCTGGCGTGGCCGCTGCGCGAGATCACCCCGGCGGCGCCGGTCTCCGACTTCTACCGGGTCACCGACGGCCACCGGGCCATGGCCGCCCGGCTCGACGACCGGTACCGGTTCGTCGGATCCGGCCTGGCCACCTTCTACAGCGGGTCGTCCGAAGTGTTCGACATCGACGACCTCCGGGGCTTCGCCCTGCGCACGACAGCGGCACGGAACCTGGTGATGGCCGTGTCCCCGCAGGCCTTCGCCCTCGACGATCTGAAGATCGTGTTGACACCCGCGCAGTGGAACCTCACGTCGCCCGTGCTCGACGATCTCGCCGTGCGCTTCTTCGCCATGGGCAGCCACGAGCCCCCGGTGGGCGTCGTACGGCAGGCCGACCCGGACTTCGACCGCTGGGCCCCGGCCGCCGACCCGACGGTGAACGCTGAACCGCTACGGGCCGGTGGCCCGGTGATGGGTGTGGCCCTGCCCATCCGTACCTCGCCCTCGTGCGGGGCCCGGCGGCTCACCGTCCGGCTCCGCAGCGGGGGGCAGGTGCTGGGCACGGCCTCCCGCCCGGCATCGGATGCGAACGGCTCGTTCATCCCCTTCGCCATCGACGGCCAGGCGATGACGCCGGGCCAGCCCTACGGCCTGTCCGTCGAGGGACCGGGCGGCGACTGCGCGGTGGAGGTCGGCGCGTCCGACGGCGCGACCGGCGCCGCCCTCGCCGCGTGGGAGATGGGCCCCGACCCGGCGCTGCCCCTCCGGCTGGTGTCTGCCACCGACGGATGGGTGTACGAACGCACGACAGCGTGGCCACTGGTGAGCGCCCACACCCGCTGGCGGGCCTTTCCCGACCAGGCCTCGCTCCTGGCCTGGCTGGTGCAGCGCCCACCGGCGGAATCCGACGTGGCCGGCTACGTCGGGCCCGAGCGGTCCCCTGAGCGGGATGACGGGCCCGAGCGGCCGGTGACCGCAGGGGCGAGGGATGGTGCGGCCACGGCGTCGGTGCACGACGTGCGCTGGGACGGACCGACGGTGGCGCTCACGGCCGAGGGCGACGCACCGTCACTGGTCGTCTTCTCCCAGAACGCCGACCCGGGATGGTCGGTGGAGGTCGACGGGAAGGCTGCCCCCTTGATCCGTGTCGACGGCGCCCTCCAGGGCGTGTTCGTGCCCGCCGGTCGTCACCGGGTGGTGTTCTCCTACCGCGAGCCCGTGCTGCGTGCGGGGGCGGCGATCAGCGGGCTGGCCCTGTCAGCCGTCGCCGTCGTCGCCGTCGCGCCCCCGCTGGTTGCCCGGCGACGCCGCCGCGCCGGTCAGCACCAAGGTGTCTGACGCGGAGCCGGTGGTGGCGGCCGCCACGACCATTCGCTCGGTCCAGAAAGCCACCGCGGCGGCGACAACGGCGAATCCCACGAACAACAGCCACGTCGGCAGCGGGGGATTCCACCCCGAGTCGACGAAGTAGAACAGGCTCCCTTTGGAACCGCTGACGTACCGGCGGGTACTCCAGATGTGGGCGAGCAGCTGAGCACCACAGGCCACGAGGATCACGGGGGTGGCTGCCCGTCGTATGAGGCCGGGGAGGGCGTCGGTTCCGGTGTCGACCAGCCAACCGGCGAGGATGGGCACCCCAACGGCCAAGGGCAGCGTGTACCGCCCCTGCCAGGGGAAGCCCGACGTCTCGGCCCGGGCTACTTCGATGGCAAGAGGCAGGACATAGACCAGGATCGCCGTGCCCAGCATGGCGAGGATCCCTCGACGCGTCCCCGCGGCCATCCCGAACAGCACCAGGCCTCCCAGGGCGGCCGTCCAGCCGAGGACGAGCAGGAAGGGCGGACGAGTGTCCAGCCAACCTTCCACACCGATCATCTCCAGGAACAGGCTGGGGAACTTCCCGGTCGAGACGAGGACGTCACCCTTCAGCCCTTGGCTCTGGCCCGAACCGCGTATGCCCTCCAGGCTGTCCCGCAGGACCACCCACGCCACGGCCACGACGGTGACCCCGGCCACGATGACGGCGGCCCGGACCACCCTGGGATCGCGTGCCAGGGCACGCACCGACGGCCACCCGACGGCAAGGGCGACGATGGCCACGACGAGGGCGAGCCAGAGCGGCGACGTGGGCCGGGCCGTGACGAGGACACCGGCGGCGACGGCGCTGCGAATGATCAGGCGGAGGGGCGCGCCCGGGCCATGACGGACGAGGGCGAGCAACGAGGGCCACAGGGCGATGGCGGCGGCGATCTCGATGCCGCTGGTGTTGACCGAGCCCGCCAGGAAGGCAACCATCGGGGTGACGGCGAAGAGGGTGGCGGCCAGGGTCATGCCGCGCCCCTGTGATGCCGCCGACATCAGGCCCGACGCCACCAGGGCGGCGCAGGCCAGGGCGCCGGCCAGTCGCATGAGCCGGACGGCGGTGACCGACGGGGGCAGCAGGCTGGGGACCCCGAGCAGGACGTAGGGCAGGGGTGAGTACCGGTCGAACTGGGTGAACCCCTCGGCGGCCCGGTCCGAGCCCCGAATGCGGGGGGCGCAGCCGGCGGGCTGGTCGGGTTTCGTGGCGAAGCAGGTGAGGCTCGGGTCGCCGGCCCGGGCGTAGAACTCGGGCACGTCGACGGCCTTGTCCTGCCCACCGGCCTGGCCACGGACGACGGCGGCGGCATTGATGACGTGTGAGGCCTCGTCGGGAACGCTCCACAGCGGGCTGGCCAGGGTCCAGAGGGAGAACAGGCTGGCCATCAGCCCGAACGTGACCCACCACGCCCGCCGGCCCCCGGGGGTCGCACCCACGGCGCGGCGTGAACGGCCGCCTCGACGCACGGCGAGCACCTTACCGGCTCCGCCCGGCCGGCCCGGAGCCGGCCGCGAGGGCACCGTCGCCTACCATCGTCCCGGCGCAGGAAGTGACACCCGAGGGGACGATCCGGACATGAAGGGCTAGGGAAGGGCACATGGCAACCTTCTCCGAGCTCTCCGGGTCGCGGGAGCTGATGGTCAACCTGACGCTGCGCGAGCTGCGCGGCAAGTACAAGCGATCGGTGCTCGGGTGGACGTGGTCGCTGCTCAATCCCCTCGCCACCATGGCGATCTTCACGATCGTCTTCCAGTTCTTCCTCAGGATCGACGTGCCGCCGGGCGAGCCCAGCGGCCTGGACTCCTTCGCGTTCTACCTGTTGATCGGGCTGCTGCCCTGGAACTTCCTCTCCAACGCCCTCAACGGGTCGATGGGGGCGCTCGTCGGCAACGCCAACCTCATCAAGAAGGTGTACTTCCCCCGCGAGGTGCTGGTGGGCGCCACGGTGGTGTCCTGGGTCGTCTCCCTGCTGATCGAGATGGCCGTGCTCGCCGTCGCCCTGCTGATCGTCGGCAACTTCGTGATCCCCTGGCTGGTACCGATACTGCTGCTCATCGCCATCCAGACGGTGTTCGTCATGGGCGTGGGGTTGGCCCTCTCGGTGCTCAACGTCTACTACCGGGACGTCCAGCACCTGCTCAGCATCCTCCTGCAACTCTGGTTCTACGCCACGCCGATCGTGTATCCCATGACCCTCGTACCGCGTACGGCCGACGTGTTCGGCTACGAGCTGCCGGTACGGACCCTGTACGGTCTGAACCCCATGGTGCGGTTCGTCGAGGCCTACCGGGACTGCCTCTACGACCTTCGGTTCCCGCCCGCCGCCGACCTCGCCTTTCTGACGGTGGTCGCGGTGGTGACCCTGGTGGCGGGCGCCGCCATCTTCGCCCGCCTGGAGCCCAAGTTGGCCGAGGAGCTGTGACGGCGTCTCCGGCGAGGCGACGTCGCGAGGCGACGGTGTCGGTGGTCGTCGTCGACGACGGCTCGGCGACGCTCCCCGCAACCCTCGCCGCCCTCGTCCAGTGCGACCTCCCCGCCCACGACCTCGAGGTCGTGGTGGTGGCCACCGGAGACCGCCCCGGTCCGGAGACGGTCGAGGGGTTCCCCGCCAACGCCCGGGTCGTTCACGCCGCCGCCGGCACGTCGCCGTCCGCCGCCCGCAACACAGGCGCGGCCGAGGCCGCGGGCGCGTGGCTCGCCTTCCTCGGAACCGGTCACCACCCCGACCGTGGCTGGCTCCACGCCGCCCTCCGGGCCCTCGACCACGACACCACCCTCACCTGCGTCGCCAGCGCCATCACCGCACCCGACGGGGCTCCGGCGTGGAGCCCGGCCGTGTCGTTCACGGGCCGGCCCATCGCCCCCGGGGCCGGCCAGGCGGTGACCGCCCACGGACCGGGCAACGTGCTG
>CAYTTL010000049.1:0-14825 GCA_964440725.1 uncultured Acidimicrobiales bacterium
CGGTCTGCCCCTGCCGGTGCTCCGCCACCCGGCGGGGGGCCGCCCCCGGCGCCGTCTCCTCCGGACCGGCGTCGTCGGCCGGGCTCGTCTGGCCCATCGACGGACCGGTCACCTCGGAGTACGGCCAGCGGTGGGGGCGCCTGCACGCGGGCATGGACATCGCCGTTCCCAGCGGCACGCCCATCGCCGCGGCCAGCGGTGGCACCGTGGTCTTCTCGGGGGTGCAGGGTGGGTACGGGAACCTGGTCGTGATCGACCACGGGGGCGGCCTGGCCACCGCCTACGCCCACCAGTCGCGCATCGCCGCGGGGGAAGGCCAGTCCGTGTCCCGGGGCGAGGTGATCGGGTACGTCGGCTCCACCGGAAACTCCACCGGCGCCCACCTCCACTTCGAGGTCCGGGTCAACGGGGTGGCCCAGAACCCCCGCGGCTACCTCTGACCCTCACCGGGCGTCGGGTACGCCGGCGCAGAGCGCTACGGTCGTCACCGGCCCCCACGACCGTTCGAGCCCGCCTCTGATGCGTCGACGGGAGCGGACAGAAGGGTCCTCTTGTACACGCACAAGCGCTGCCTGGCGATCGTGGCCACCGTCGTGGCCCTCCTCGCCACCCATTCCGGATCGGGAACCGTCGCCGCCCAGGCAGCCGCATCCCACGGCCAGACGCTCGGGCTCACCGTCTGGTCGGCCAGCGGGGCCTCGGCACTGGACGGTGTCGGTTCCATCGTCGCTGTCGCCGAGGTGCCGTCGCCCCTGCCCGGCCAGGCGACCGAGAACCGGTGGTCGATCGCCCACGCGTTCTACTTCCTCGGTGACAGCCGTCCGTTCGGGATGATCTCCCTCGACACGGACGGCGCCGAACGGTACGCGACGATCGCCCTGAACACGGGTTCGTCGGTCGCCGGAGTCCGACGACTGGCATTCCCCTGGCAGGCAGGCAAGTTGTACCTCCCACTGGCGGTCGTCTCCGGCTCGGCCGTCCACGGCTTCGTGCACGACTTCGACGCCCGGACCTGGACCTACATCGGCTCGGTCCCGCTCCCGGGATCCTACGGGCGCCTGACGGCGGCGAGTACGACCTTCCTCTGGTGGTACGGCGCCGACCAACCCGACTGCGCAAGCATTCCCCGTGTCGATCACTACCGGAACGGCCCCCTCGGCGTGGTGAACGGGAATCCGCAGTCGATCCCCAGCACGGCGGTGACCGACGACGTGATCGGATCCGACTGCCCGGCCACCACGACAACCGATCCCAACCCGTCGTGGCGGCGGTACAGCGCGGGCTCGCACCGGGCGCCCGTCGTCGACTGGGCGACGGCGAACCACAACGACGCCAACACCCGAGAGTCGCCACTGTCGGCGATTCACTCGCAGAACATCGCCGAGCTCACGCCCGGATGGGGCGTCGCCGGAACCGGAAGCGGCTTCTACGGCGCGTTCGGCGGGATGAACCCGGTCGTCGTCGACGGAACCGCGTACTTCCAGGATCTGCGGAGCAACGTCTACGCGGTCGATGCCGCGACCGGTGCGCCGAGGTGGAGGCGCGAGTACAACGCCGACAACATCGGGCCGAACGGCCCCGCCGTCCGTGAAGGCAGGGTCTTCGTGACGACGAGCATGAACCGGGTAGCCGCCCTCGACGCCGGCACCGGGCGGGAGCTGTGGTCGACGACGATCGCCAACTCCGACACCCAGGGCATCACGACGCAGATCTCCGCGGCCGGTGGGACTGTCTATTTCAGCACCGTCCCCGCCCCCAGCGTCACCAACTTCTACCCGCCCGGCGGCATGGGGATCCTCTACGCGCTCGACGAGCGGACGGGCGGTCAGAAGTGGTCGTTCAACACCGTCAAGGACGGCGACCTCTGGGGCCACCCGGAGATCAACAGCGGCGGCGGCTCCTGGTATCCGCCGGCCATCGACGTCGCCAGCGGCCCCACCTACTGGGCGACGGGCAACCCGGCCCCGTTCCCGGGCACCCCGTCGTTCCCCAACGGTTCGAGTCGCCCCGGGCCCAACCTCTATACCAACTCGATGCTGGCCATCGACGGTTCGGGCAATCTCGAGTGGTACCGGCAGATCACGCCGCACGACCTGTTCGACTACGACTTCGAAGCGCCACCGATCCTCACGACGGCGACGATCGACGGCGTGGCGCGCAACCTCGTGCTCGGCGCAGGCAAGGCCGGCCGCGTGGTCGCCTTCGACGCCGAGGTGGGCGACATCGTCTGGAACGTGAAGGTGGGTGTCCATCACAACGACGAGCTGACGAGCATCCCCACCGGCGCGACGGTCGACGTGTCCCCCGGCTTCGTCGGGGGCGTGATGTCTCCGATGGCGCTCAGTGGGGGGATCCTCTACGTGCCGGTGGCCAACACCCACGCTCGGTACACGTCCTCCACCACCTCGGTGCCACCAGGGGGCTCGGGAGAGCTCGTCGCTCTCCACGTCGGCACCGGCCAGGTGGCGTGGAAGGCGGATCTCGACTCGCCCGTCTACGCCGGAGCCACGGTGGTGCGTGACCTCGTCATCACGGCCACGCTCGATGGCGACGTGGTCGCCTTCGATCGGGCGAGCGGCAGGCGAATCTGGGCCTGGCGGGCACAAGGGGGCATCAACTCCCCGATCGCCGTGACCGGCGACTCCCTGCTGGTCCCCGTGGGGATGGGCCCGTCCCCGATGGTCGTGGGGTTGCGGCTCACGGCGTGACCGAACTCGCCGGCAATCCCCCGACGCCGCCCGCCCGTATCCTCACCTGATGGGGCCGCCACCGGACGACGTGTTGATGGCCGGCTTCGGCGTCGGCGACCCGGAGGCGACGGCCACGTTCGTCCGCCGGTACCAGGCCCGGGTCTACGGCCTGGCCCGTTCCGTGGTCAATGACCCGGCCCTGGCCGAAGACGTCGCCCAGGAGGTCTTCCTCCGGGCCTGGCGCCACGCCGCGTCCTACGACCCCCGGAAGGGGTCGGTGCCCACCTGGCTCCTCACCATCACCCGCAACGCCGCGGTCGACGCCATGCGGATGCGCCGCCCCGAGCCGGTCGACCCGGGCGTGCTCGCCCATCTCGACGTGAGGGCCAGCGAGTCGAGCGGGCCGGCGGAGCGCACGGAGATCAACCATGAGGTGCGGGGGCTGCGGACGATCCTCGCCCGCCTGCCCGCCGAGCAGAGCCGCGCCCTGTTGCTGGCGGCGGTGTGCGGCCGCACGGCCAACGAGATCGCCGAGAGCGAAGGCATCCCGTTGGGGACGGCCAAGACTCGGATCCGCAACGGGCTGATGAAGGTTCGGGGCGCACTTGCGGCGACCCAGGGAGGGGAGGCGTCGTGACCGACCCCGTGACGGGATGCACGCAGCTGCGTGAGGTGGCGGCCGAGCTGGCGGTGGGGGCCCTTTCCGGCGGTGAGCGGGCAGCGGCCGTCAGCCACCTGGCCACCTGCCCGCCCTGCCAGCAGCTCATGGGCGAGCTGACCGGCGTCGCCGACGACCTGCTGCTGCTGGCCCCCGAGATGGAACCTCCGCCCGGGTTCGAGTCCCGGGTCCTCGCCCGTCTCGGCGACCAGGGCCGGTCACGTCGACCCCGGCTGCGATCGTTGGCCGCCGTCGCCGCCGCGGTGATCCTGGCCGCCGCCGGCGGGGCGGTCACGGCCCAGGTGGTCGCCGGCCACGACGATGCGCCGGAGGTGCGCACCGCCCTGTCGGTCTCCGCCAGTGGTCGTTCCACCTGCCGGATCGTCCTGACGACCGGGAAGCCGGCTTCGCTCGTGCTCACCCTCGACGGAGCGGCGGGGCGGTCGACCGAGTACGTGGCCGAGGCCCAGCCGACCCGGGGCCCGGCGATCCCCCTCGGGCGATTCGCCCTCAACGACGGGCACGGCCTGCTGGCCAAGACCCTGGCCATCGACGGTGCCGACGTGGCATCGGTACGCGTGTTCGCCATGGACGGCGAGCTCCTCTACGAAGCCTTCCCGGCGCCAACCCCGAACTCCTGATCGCGTGGCCCGCCAACTCCGTGTCCGGCGTCACCCGGCGGGACGTTCGCCGACGCGACCAGGGACCGGGTGGGCGTGAGCACTGCCGCGATGGGGGCCGGCCGGGGCTGCTGGTAACGTCCGGCGACACGACGGAGGAGGCGGAAGTGAACGAGACGGGCCCTGCCGTCGCGCCGGGTTTCGAGGCGCCGGGTCCCGGGCAATGGGTGCTCGACACCGGCCACTTCCCCCGTCCTGCCACCCGGTTCACCGCCGAGCTGTTCGCCCGGCCCTCGAAGGAGGGCTTCGCCGAAGCCACCGCCCGGTTCGGGCTGCTGCTCGACTTCATCGAGTGGGCGTTCGTCGGGGGATGGGGCTACATGGCGCCCTCGCCGGTCTCCCCGCTGCGCGACGCCGTGGACCTCACCCGGCCACGATGGGACGAGCTGGTGGCCTCGTCGCCCGAGCTGGCCCGACGCGTGGCGACCAGTTCCACGGTGTTCGAGGACAGGGTCTGGCGCCAGGACCTGGCCTGGTGGGATGACGCTCTCAAGCCCGGCCTGGTCGCCGGCCACCACCGCCTCCAGGCCGTCGAGCCCACCGCCCTCGACGATGCCGACCTGGTCCTCCACCTCGACGACTGCCGCGAGAACCTCCGCGCCGCCATCAAGATCCACCACCGGTTCAACGTGACTCCCGTGCTGCCGGTGGGTGAGCTTCTCGTGCAGACACGGGACTGGGCGGGGGCGACGGCGGTCGAGGTCCTCGGTCTGTTGCGGGGCGCGGGGCCGCTGGCCGTGGGCGCGACCGACGAGCTGGCCCGCGTCGCCGAGGCGATCGGCGACGACGACGCCAGCCGGTCGGCCGTCATGTCCCCGGAGGACCCACACGCCGTGCTGTCGTCGCTGTGCTCCCGGCCCGGCCCGTCGGGAGCGGCGGTGTCGCGGTACGTGGGGCTCATCGGCCACTGGTCGGCGGGCAGTGGCTTCGACGTCGACGAGCCGTCGCTGTCGGAGATGCCGGACCTCCTGGTCGAGTCCATCCGCGTGGCGGTGGCCGCCGACCCCAGCACCGGCGTCGACGACGACGCCGTTGACCGGGCCGATGACGTGCGCAGCCAGGTGGATCCGGCGCGCCGCGCCGAGTTCGACGACCTCCTGGCCGAGGCTCGCCTCGTGCACCGCCTACGCGACGAGCGGGCCCTGTACTGCGACGTGTGGGCCAACGGCCTCATGCGCCGGGCGATCGTGGCCGCCGGCGCCCGCCTTGTCGGGCGGCGACTGCTCGAACATCCCGTGCACCTTGTTGAGGCGACCAACGCGGAGATGCGGTCCCTGCTGGCCGGGGGTTCCGGGCCCTCGGCCGACGACCTCGCCCGGCGGGCACGGGAGCGACAGGCGTCGGACCCCGACGCCGTGCCGGTCACCCTCGGGCATTCGTCGCGGTCGCCGGTGCCCACCGCCTGGCTCCCGGCGGGAGCGGCGCGCACGGAGACGGCGTTCCGCACCTATCTGGCGGCGATGGCCGAGGGCGACGAGGGCGAGGGGTCGACCGGCTCCCCGGCGGTGGTGAGCGGAGGCGCGGCCAGCCCCGGCGTCTACGAGGGCCGGGCGCGGGTCGTGCACGGCGCCGCGGGCATCGGCGACATCCGCGACGGCGACGTGCTCGTGGCCGACGCCACCAGCCCCGCCTTCAACATCGTCCTTCCCCTTCTCGGTGCCATCGTCACTGACCGTGGCGGGATGCTCTCCCACGCGGCGATCGTCGCCCGCGAGTACGCCATTCCCGCAGTAGTCGGCTGTGACGACGCCACCCGCCGCATCCCCGACGGCGCCCGGGTGCGGGTCGACGGCGGCTCGGGTGAGGTCACCGTCATCAGCTGAGCTGCTCCGTGGCCGGCCGCGAAGCGGGCGGTTCAGGTGGCGGGGAAGACGTCCCGCAGTCCGGCGATGTCGAGCACCTTGGCCACCGCCGGCGACGGCGACTTCAGTACCAGGTCGCCGCCTCGCTCCCGAAGGCGCTTCCATCCGCCCACGAGCACGGACAGCCCGGTCGAGTCGATGAACGACAGGTCGCTCAGGTCGACCACCACGCAGCCCGCTCCATTGGACGCGATCTCGGCGAGGTGGTCGCGGAGCCAGGGGGCGGTGGCCAGGTCGAGCTCACCGCTGAGGCGCAACCGGTACTCGCCGTCCACCCGGTCGAGGTAGACGTCGAAATCGCCCGGGATCGCCGGTTGGGCGACCGGCGAACCGGCTTCCTCGGCACTGGCCTGGGGGGTGGTCGTCAACAGACGCTCCTGACTCGCTTCCGCACCGCGGGATGGTGGAGCACGACAGTCGGGAGAGGCATGCGATCGATCGGTCGGTCGGTCGCCCGGCGGCTCCTGCTGAACCGCCCCCAGTATCCTCCTTCCGGCGCCGGACTGCAACGCACTTCGAAATTGGGAGCCATGGCCGCTCGCCGTGCTGTCAGTCCCGCTCGTCGAAGTAGGGGACGGGATGGTTTTCGCCTCGGCCCACGAACTCGTCGTTGATGGCCTGAGCCAGCACGTCGTACTCGTGGCGCGAGGGCTCCAGCTCACCGGAGAGGAAGTCGCCGACCTCGGACAACGACGCCGAACCCCCCAACACGATGTAGGAGAACCACAGCTGGACGATGCTGAGCCCGGCGAGTTGGCGTGCGGCGTCGAGCATGTCGGACGTGCGCGTCCTCACGCCGAAGGGGGCGGCGGGCGGTCGAGGGAATCGACGATTTCTTCGGCGATGTCCCTCAGTTTCCGGTTGGTGCGCTGCGAGGCCCGCCGCAACAGGTCGAAGGCGTCGTCGCTCGAGCACTCCTGGCGAACCATGAGCACGCCCTGGGCCCGCCCGATCATCCGCGCCGACTCGAGCGCCGTCTGCAGGTGCTGGTTCGTCGCCTCGGCGGCGGCGTAGCTGATGGTGTTGGCCAGCACGACCGAGGCATGCTCGGCGAAGACCTGGGCGGCGATCACATCGTCGTCGCCGAACAACTCGCCGTTCTTGGAGTACAGGTTGAGCGCCCCGATGGTGCGGCCCTTGACCTGCAACGGGGTGGACAGCATCGACTCCATACCGTGTTCCATGGCCTCGGCGGCGAACGTCGGCCACTGCTCGCGTTCCTGGGACAGGACCACGTTGTGACGCTCACCGTCCCGCATGGCCGCCACGCACGGCCCCTCCCCCGTGGAGTACTGCCTCTCGTCGACCAGGCGGACCTCGTCGGAGGTGGCGCTGGCCGTCTCGAAGTTGCCGCTGCGCTCGAGCGAGACGCTGGCACCGTCGACTCCGCCCATGCTGGCGCCGGCCAACGACACGACGAGTTGGAGGACCCCGTTCACCGCCTCGGCGTCGACCAGGACCGCCGACATGGCCTCCAGGGCCTCGGCCAACTGGGGGGACAGAGGCCGCGGTTCGCTATCCATGACGCGGTGAGCAACGGTACGCGGTACGACGGCTACAGGACATGTTGGACCTTCCGGACAGAGTCGAAAGGGCGACAAGGCCTGTATTGGGCGACAGCGACAGCCGTCCTATCCCAAACCGGGCGTCCCTCCACGAAGGAGTGCGATACCAGTCTACCCCTCAGGCGCCCTGGTTATGCCAGTACGTAGACGACGAGAAGGCCGACGACCACGAGGAGGGCAAGCAGGCGGACGGGCCAGCCGAAGCGGCTGGGACCGGGCTCGTCGTCATCGTCGTCGTCGTACCACTCGTCCCACAGGTCGGGGTCGTCGGGATCAGGAGGCGCCGGCCCGACGGGTGTCGGCATGGCGCTACGGCGTCGGCGCCGATTGTTCCCCGTCGACTACCGCCTCGGCTTTGCTCTCCCGGCGCAGCTTGAGCAGCTCGCGGGCGACGGGGATGAACGAGACCGCGCAGATCACCAGGATCATGGGCAGGAGGTACCGCTCGATGTCGGGCACCGACTGGCCCAGCACGTAGCCGAGGGTGGTGACGCCGACGGCCCACAGGAAGCCACCGACCACGTTGAACGTGACGAACTTGCGGTAGTCCATCTGGCCGACACCGGCCACCACTGGTGTGAAGGTGCGTACCACGGGGATGAAGCGGGCCAGCACGACCGTCTTGGAGCCGTGCTCGTCGAAGTAGGCCCGAGCCCGGTCGACGTTGCGCTGGTGGAAGAACCGGGAGTCGGGGCGGCGGAACAGGGCGGGGCCGTAGCGGCGGCCGATCAGATAGCCGACCTGGTCGCCGGCCACCGCGGCGATGAAGCAGCCGGTGACGATGATCGGAAAGTTCAGCAGGCCTTCGGACGCCAGCAGCCCGGCCGTGAACAGCAGCGAGTCCCCGGGGAGGAAGAACCCGGCCAGGATTCCCGATTCCGCGAACACGATGGCGAACAGGCCGACGGTCCCGAAGGCCTCGATCAATGACTTGGGATCCACCCCCAGACCGTACTCTCGCCGGCCGGTGTCGAGGCGCCGTCAGGTGGGGATGACCACCGTCTTCAGCACGGTGCACTCGTCGATCGAGTAGCCCAGGCCCTCCCGGCCGATGCCGGAGTCCGGCTTTCGACCCCCGAACGGGAAGTGGCCCACGCCGTGGGCGGGGGCATCGTTGATCGTCACCTGACCGCACTCCAGGGCCCGGGCCGCCCGCCACGCCTTCTCCAGGTTGGAGGTGAACACCGCCGAGTCGAGCCCGTAGCGGGAGCGGTTGGCCACCTCGATCGCCGCCTCCAAGTCGGCCACCGCCAGGATGGTGAGCACCGGTCCGAAGGTCTCCTCCCAGACGATGTCGGCGTCCTCGGGGACATCGGCCAGCACGGTGGGCTCGTGATAGGCGTCGGAGACGTCGCCGCCGGCGAGCAGGCGAGCGCCCTTGTCGACGGCGTCCTCCACCAGTCCGTGCACCCGCGCCGCCGCCTTCTCGCTCACGAGGGGACCGACCTTGGTCGTCTTGGCCCGTGGGTCTCCCAGCGGCCACTGCACGGCTTCTTTGAGGGCGCGTTCCACGTACTCGTCGTAGATCGACCGTTCCACGAGGACGCGGCTGATGGCGTCGCAACGCTGGCCGGCGTTCTTGAACGCCCCCAGCACCGTCTTCTCCACGGCGAGATCGAGGTCGGCGTCGGCCAGCACGATCGCTGCAGCGTTGCCGCCGAGCTCGAGGTGCATGGGCTTGGGCCCGGCGCCGGCGGCGATGCTGCGACCGACCGAGGTGGAGCCGGTGAAGGAGATCATGGAGATGTCGACGTGGGAGGAGAGCAGGTCGCCGATCTCGCTGCCCGGGCCGGTGATGACGTTCAGCACCCCCGGCGGCAGGCCCGCTTCCTGGAGGACCCGGGCGAACAGGACCAGAGCGACCGGAGCCTCCGACGTCGCCTTGGCCACGACGGTGTTGCCGGCGGCGACGGCGGGGATGATCTTGGAGGCGGCGAGGAACAGCGGGTAGTTGAACGAGCCGAAGGCGCCGACCGTGCCGACCGGCTCTCGCAGCACGACCGCCGACTTGCCGACGCTGTCGGCCATCCAGTCCCCCGGCAGGTACTCCCCGAAGATCTTGCGCACCTCCTCGCGGACCAGTCCCAGCCGCTCCCGGGTCGCCCTCACCTCCGACGCCGCCTGCTCGGTGGTCTTACCGAGGTCGGCCACGATGGCGCGGATGAAGCTGTCGGCGTGCTCTCCGAGGATGTCGGCGGCACGAGCGCAGATCTCCAGGCGGGTGGCGGCGGGGATGGCGCGGAACTCCTCCCGGGCCTGACGGGCGGCGGCGATGGCCTCCTCCACGTCGTCGGCGGAAGCCTTGGCTGCCCGGGCGATCACGCTTCCGTCTATCGGCGAGCGGACGTCGAACCCTCGCCGTTCGCGGCCGCTCGCCACTGCCCGCCGACGAGCAGCTGCAGATCGGGGACGCCCTCGGTCGGCAGGATCGCCGGGCGAAAGAACTCAGCGACGTCGATGCGGGCTTCGTCGTCTACCTGGATCCTCATCACATCCACCTTGTGAGCACGCTGGGGGAGATGTCGTTTCTGCCCGCTCCGGTTCGGCGGCAATCGCGCCGACGACGCGGGTAGGCACCGCGCTCAGACGGTGAGCTCGTCGTGCTCCGACGACCGGATCCACACCACGAGTAGGCCGAGGGCGGCCCCGAGGTACACGAGGCCGGCGGGGATCCACATGATGACTCCGGCGAGTTGCTGATCGGCCAGAGGGTCGAGGTTCCATGGCGCCGTGGTGGTGGTGTAGCCGGAGTACCACGGCGTGCCGGCGAAGGTCAGCAGGGCCGACAGGAAGACGCTTTGCATGGCCATGCCGAACACGAGAAGGATGCCGAGCCCGTTGGAGACCCGGTCCGCATCCCGGGCGCCGATGACCACCCGCCAGAACAACACGCCCGTCACCACGAAGCCGGCGTGTTCGACGACGTGGAGGAGATGGTGGTCCAAGGCGGCGTCGTAGGGTACGGCCGCGTGCCAGAACCACAGGGTGACCACCCCGACCAGCCAGACGGCCATCGGATGGCGTAGAGGGCGAAGGTTGGTCCGGGTGAGCCGGAGTCGCCGGCGCCACCGCACGCTCGCTTCTCTCACCGGGACCGGACTTCCCCGCAGCACGGTGGTCATGGGCGCGCTGAGGGCCAGCAACGGTGCGGCCACCAGCAGCAGCAGCACGTGCTGGACCATGTGGGCGGAGGCGAGGGCGCCGGACATGGCGTCCAGGGGGGAGACGAGCCCGATGGCGAGAGCGACCATGGCTCCGGCGAAGCACCACTGCCTCCACGCATCGGGGGGTCGACGCGCCGTCACGGTGCCGCGGCGGTAGGCCCAGATGGTGAGCAGCATGGCGACCAGGAGCACGGGGTCGAGGTTCCACGCTCCCCAGGCGTCGTGGGGTGCGAGAGGCTGGCCGGTGTGGGCGAGCATCGGCCTCAGCAGCCGAGGACGAAGGCGGGCACGCCGACGAAGAGGACGGCCACGAACGAGAACAGGGCGAGCAGCAAGCCCGCGAAGGCCAGCGTCGCCGTCCGGTCACGCTCCTCGGCCGAGCCGGACACCTCACCGGTGTCGCGTGCGGCCGACCCCGGTCGGGCGGCGACCCAGCGCCGGTGCGCCCACGACGCGAAGCCCAGGCAGCCGGCGGCGGCAACGGCGGTGGCGATGAGCGTCACCGCCCTGGGGACGGGCGGGTTGAACGCCCGCAGCCCGGGACCGCCCCCCGTGCACCCGGCCTCGGCCACGAGGTAGACGAGCATGAAGTGGGAGATCCAGATGACCGGGCCTCCGAGGAACACGACCCACACCACGCGCGCCGGTCGGTCGCCCGAGACGTCCACCGCCACCGGGGAGCCGTCCTCGGCCGTCATGGCCCCGTCGTGCGGTGGTGGCACCCCGGGCGCGGTGGCGTCGGTCATATCAGGCGGGGCGCGACGTAGAGCGTGCCGAAGCCGATCACCCACACCACCACGATCGCCGTCCAGAACCGGGCGATGTTGGCGATGGTCGCGTGGCGGCGGCTGTCGTACTGGCCCCGCACGCCGTAGTACAACGCCATCGCCAGCATGATCAACCCGGCGGCGGTGGCCACGAAGACGAAGCCGGTGAGGGTGTAGAAGATCGACCCGTAGGCGTGGTGGGTGCCGCCGAACTCGAAGCCGGCGATGTCGCGGACCTGGATGGCGATGCCGGCGCCGGCCAGGACGAGGGTGGCCACGAGGGCACCGATGAAGCCGGGCTGGTCGCCGGCCCGCACCCGTCGCAGTGCGGTGTACGCCGCCTTGCCACTGAGGGCGACCAGCGCAGCGGCCACGACGGCCCACGGGAGTGAGGGGTCGGAGGTGCCGGGAGGCGGCCAGACGGGGTTCTCCAGCCGCAGGTAGAAGTAGCTCAGGAGCAGGCTGGAGAAGGCGATGCCCATGAACAGGATCAGCAGGCTCATGGCCCAGGTGGCCACCACGACGCTGCCTCCGGCGTTGACGGCCACGTGGTGCTCGCGCTCGAAGGCGTCCTCCTCCTCGACGGTCATCGGCGGTTCCTCGGGCCGGTTCCACCGGATGACGGCGACGACGAGCACCAGGGCGCCGGCGGCGATGAGCCACCGCGCCTTCACCAGCTCGGCGATGAAGGTGAGCACGAGCCCGCAGGCGGCAACGAGCGGCCAGATGGACGGTCCGGCGACGCGGAAGACCTCCTGGGGCTGGGCGTCGGCCGTGCCCACGATCACCCCGGCACGCCACCGGAGGGGCCACTGCGCCAGACCGTGGACGAACCGCTCGAGGCGTTCGTCGCCGCGGTGCAGGTCGTCCTGGTCCCACATGGGATGGCGGCTGCGCACGATGGGCAGGACCGTCCACCCGTGCTCGGCCGGCGGCGACGACACCGCCCACTCCAGCGTGTCCCCTCCCCACGGGTTGTTCCCGGCCGGCTCTCCCTTGCGCAGGGTGCGCACCACGTTCCAGACGAACACGGCGATGCCGGGGATGATGATGAACACACCGATGGTGGAGATCAGGTTGTAGATGCCCCATCCGGTGTCCTCGCCGTAGGTGTAGACCCGCCGGGGCATCCCCATGAGGCCGGAGATGTGCATGGGGAAGAAGGTCACGTTGACGCCGATGAACAGCAGCCAGAAGTTCCACCGGCCGAGACGCTCGTTCAGCAGCTTGCCCGTGAACTTCGGGAACCAGTAGTAGACGCCGGCGAAGATGGGGAAGGCGACACCTCCGATGAGCACGTAGTGCATGTGCCCCACCACGAAGAACGAGTCGTGGGCCTGGAGGTCGAAGGGCACGGCCGCCACCATCACGCCGGTGATCCCCCCGATGACGAAGATGATGAGGAAGCCGATCACGAAGAGGAACGGTGTCCCCCACACGGGTCTGCCCGCCCAGATGGTGGCCAGCCACCCCACGAACTGCACCCCCGCGGGGATGGCGATCATCATGCTGGCGGCGGCGAAGAAGCTGAGTACGAGCGGCGGCAGCCCGACGGCGAACATGTGGTGCGCCCACAACCCGAACGACAGGAAGCCGATGGCGACGAGGGCGCCGACGAGCCACGTGTAGCCGACGATGCGGTGACGCGTGAAGACGGGGACGATCATCGACACCACCCCGGCGGCGGGCACGAACTGGATGTAGACCTCGGGATGGCCGAAGATCCAGAACAGGTGCTGCCACAGCAGCGAGCTCCCACCCATCGCCGGGTTGAAGAACTGGGTGCCGAAGCCCCGGTCGAGCTCCAGCAGCAGGCTGCCGATGATGAGCGGTGTGAAGGCGAACATGATCATGAAGGCGAACACGAGCAACGACCAGGCGAACAAGGGGATCCGGCTGAGGGTCATGCCCGGGGCGCGCATCTTGAGGATGCCGATGATGATCTCGATGGCCGCGGCGATCGCCCCGACCTCGGCCACCCCGAGCCCGAGCACCCAGAAGTCCAGGGCGAGATCGGGCGAGTACTCCGGCCCGCTGAGCGGCGTGTAGGCGAACCATCCGGCGTCGGGGACGAGCTTGAACAGGGTGCTGCTGTAGTAGAGCAGCCCACCGAACAGGACGGCCCAGTAGGAGAAGGCGCCGAGCCGGGGGAACGGCAGCTCCCGGGTGCCCAGCAACAACGGCAGCGTCATGATGGCGAAGCCCTCGAAGATGGGCAGGATCACGAGGAACATCACGACGGTGCCGTGGTTGGTGAACAGTTCGTTGTAGAGCTCCGGGCTCACCAGGTCGTTGTCGGGGATGGCCAGCTGGAGGCGCATCAACACCGAGTCGAAGCTGCCGCCGAGAAGCAGGAAGAAGAACCCGGTGAGCATGAGCCGCTTGCCGAGCTTGTCGTTCTGGACGCCTGTCAGCTGGCCCCACAGCCCGGGCGGGTCGGCGAAGAGGGTGTCGAGCTCTTCGTGGGTCTCGCCCTCCTCGACGGCGGGGCCGTCCTGGTCCGACGGCGGTGGCGGGGGTGGCGCGACGCTCATCTGAGGGACCCCACGTAGGCGACCACGGCGTCGAGCTCCTCCGGACGCAACTCGGTTTTGGGCATGAGCACGCCACGCTTCACGGCGTGGGGGTCGGAGACCCACTCGGCCCGGTTCTCGGGCGTGTTGAGCACGGGCGCAGCACCCAGGGTGGGCCGGCTGGCGACGTGGGTGAGGTCGGGCCCCTTGACGCCGGCGGCGGGCGTTCCCCTGACGGCATGGCACGAGGCGCATTCCCCGGCACCGAGGAAGACCTCCTGGCCCCGCCGGGTGGTGGCGTCAGCCGGCGGCGCACCCGGCTGCCGGCGGGCCGTCAGCCACGAAGCGAACCGTTCGGGCGGCTCGGCGACCACGACCATGCCCATCAGGGTGTGCTGGAGCCCGCAGTACTCGGCACAGCGGCTGACGTAGTCCCCCGCCTCGTCGGCCTTCAGCACCAGCGTGTTGGTCTTGTCGGGCAGCATGTCCATCTTCCCGCCCAACGCCGGTACCCAGAAGCTGTGGATGACGTCGACCGAACTGAGCCGCAGGGCGACGGAGCGACCGACGGGGATGTGGATCTCGTTGGCCGTGGTTATCCCCTCCTCGGGATAGCGCACCTCCCACCACCACTGGTGGCCCACGACCTCGACGATGAGCGCCCCTCCGGGAGCCGTCGTCGGGACCTCCCGCATGGCGTGAACGGTCGCTGCGAACACGACGGTGATGATGATCAGGGGCGCGGCGACGCCTGCCCCGATCATCCAGGCGTTGAAGCCGTTGGGCTCCTCGGTGCCAACCTCGTGGACCCCTTCGGGACGCCGGCGGAACAGGCCGATGGCCAACACCACCGCGAAGATCACGAACACGCCGACACCCAAGGCCAGCATCAGCCACCACAGGTCGGCCATCGACTCCGCGGCGGG
>CAYTTL010000050.1:0-1707 GCA_964440725.1 uncultured Acidimicrobiales bacterium
AGAGGGCCGCTCGGGCCCGGCACCCCGCTCAGAGGGCCGCTCGGGCCCGGCGGGGCGACCGTTGCCAGGGCGGGACGGGTCGGTCCGGCGGGGACCGACGAGGCGCAGTGCAGGCACGAGTTCCTCCACGTTCCGGCCCCGCGGATCGGGTGCCGTTCGTTCGCCTCCAGACTACCCGGGCGCTACAGGGTGCCGACGCGCCGGACGGCGCCCCCGGCCTCGCGTTCCCAGCCGTCGGGCACCAGCTCGGGGGCGATGTCGGCCAAGGGCGCCAGCACGAAGCGACGCTCGTACATGCGGGGGTGGGGCACGACGAGGTCGGGATCCTCCGCCCGTAGGTCGCCCACCAGCAGGACGTCGACGTCGAGGGTCCGGGGCCCGGCGGGCTCGGCCCGCAGCCGGCCGGCGGCCTCCTCGAGCGCCCGGGCACGTTCGAGAAGGTCCCGCGGGCCGAGGTCGGTGCGCAGTTCGACGACGGCGTTCAGGTACAGCGGCTGGCCGGGGGCGCCCCCGACGGGTTCGGTCTCGTACAGGGGAGACACGGCGACGACATCGGGCAGCCCGGCCACGGCCTCGCGCAACCGGGCCTCCCGGTCACCGAGGTTCGACCCCAGCCCCAGGAAGGCCCGGTGGCGTCCGGTCGTGCCGGCAGCCCCGGCAGTCCGTGCACCCCGCTCAGAGGGCCGCTCGGGCCCGCGGTCAGGCACCGGCCCACGGCGGTGGATGCGCACACCCGCGGTGGCCAGGTCGACGGGCACCGGGGGGCGAAGCTTGCGCACGGCCACCGTCACCGAGGTCACCCGGGGGTCGACGCCCACCTCGTCGGCGATGCGGGAGGCCAGTCGTTCGAGGAGCGTGAAGCGCCCTTCGGTGGCCACCCGCACCACTGTCCTCGCCAGCGCCCCGTAGTCGACGGTGTCGGCCAGGTCGTCGCTGCGGCCACCAGCGGCGAGATCGACCTCCACGTCGAGGTCGACCTCGAGGGGCTGGGGCCGGTCTCGCTCCTCGGGAAGCGCACCGCAGATACCCAGCACGCGCAGGCCGCGGAGCTCTATGCGGTCGCCGTTCACGCTCCCGCGGGGCCGGAGCGGTCGACGGTGAGGGTCGATGCCGCGCTCACGACCTCACGTCCGATCGGGCCCATCTGCCGCTGGTTGAGCTGCTCCACGATGGCGATGGCCTGGGCCGGGTCGGCGACGAACCCGGCGTAGAGCAGGTAGCCGGCGGCGATGCCCTGGAGCCGGTCGCTCAGCTCCTCCTGGTGGATCAGCACCTTCTCACCCGCGGCCAGCCATCCCCGCAGGCGGGGAAGCAGGTCGGCCAGCACCTCGGGAACGCTGTCGTGGGGGCCGAACGGCACGTGCTCGGCGGACACGCCGAGCTCCTCGTAGGAGTGGAGGTTGTGCGGCGACGGCAGCAGCGACACCACCCGGTCGAAGCCCTGCTCGCGGATCCAGATGATCTCTTCCTGGCGGCGCACCGGCCGGTGGGCGCGCGCGTAGCCCCCCGGACGCTCGCTCACCGCCAGCTGCCCCTTGATGATCCAGGCGAAGTTGCGGGGGACGATGCCCGACGCCCACTTGCCCTTCATGGCGCGAGCCGCACCAGTCGGGCGGTGGCGGCCACGTCGTGGACCCTGACCATGCCGGCTCCCTGGCTGATCGCCCACGCCGCAGTGGCCAGCGAGCCCTCGAGCCGGTCGTCGGC
>CAYTTL010000050.1:1717-14689 GCA_964440725.1 uncultured Acidimicrobiales bacterium
GGCTCGGCCAGGTGTCCGAGGAACGACTTCCGGCTGGTACCCACCATCACCGGGAACCCGGCGGCGACCAGGTCGTGCAGGTGCCGGAGGAGAGACAGGTTGTGGGCCGCCGTCTTGGCGAAGCCGATCCCGGGATCGACCCAGACCTCCGTCACCCCACCCGCCCGGGCCCGCTCGGCCCGCTCGACCAGCACCTCGCCGTCCTCGGTGACGACGTCGTGGTACCGGATCTCGGATTGCATGGTGGCCGGCTCGCCCCGCATGTGCATAGCCACCCAGCCCGCGCCGGTCCCGGCCGCCACCTCCCACAGGGAGGCCGACACGTCGTTGACGAGGGTGGCTCCGGCGGCGACGGCAGCCTCGGCCACGCCCGCTTTCCGGGTGTCGACCGACACCCGGACATGGGGGGCCAGGGCCTCGATCACGGGGACGACCCGGCGAAGCTCCTCGACCTCGTCGACCGGTTGTGCGCCCGGCCTGGTGCTCTCGCCACCGACGTCGACCACGTCGGCACCTTCGGCCGCCATCGCCAGGCCGTGGGCCACGGCCGCACCGGTGTCGAACCAGCGGCCCCCGTCGGAAAAGGAGTCGGGCGTGACGTTGAGGACACCCATCACCAACGTCGGCACACCGGTGATCGTAGTGGTTCGCACGACCGTCATCGGGTAGTTCCGGACCCCCGTGGGTCACGGCGAACGTCGCCGGGGTGGACGCGCGCAGGGCCTCCCTGCGACCGCCTTCCATCGCATCCTGTCCACTGTTGCTCATCCACGGCGGTGGACGGCGCCCGGATGGGGCAGACTGTCGGGACCACTTCGGTGGTTGGGTGTGCCGGGAAGCCTGGTCGGCGAGTTGCCTTTCCGCGACCGAGGAGACCACCCATGGCCCCGAGCAGCGAACCCGCCGGCGGTGGGCACAGCGAGACACCTGCGGCCGTCATGCCCGGGCGCCGTCTCCCGCGCGTCGTGCGTGAGTTCCTGGACACTGAGGCGGCGGGCGGGATCGTGCTCCTCGTCGCCGCCGTCGCCGCGCTGATCTGGGCCAACTCCCCGTGGAGCGCCTCGTACCGGGACTTGTGGGCCACCGACCTGTCGATCCGCCTCGGCGATCTGGTGCTGGCCCACGACCTCCGGCACTGGGTCAACGACGCCTTGATGACCATCTTCTTCTTCGTCGTGGGCCTGGAGATCAAGCGCGAGCTGGTCCACGGCGATCTCCGCGACCCCCGGTCGGCGGCCATGCCCGCGATCGCCGCCGTCGGAGGCATGGTCGTCCCCGCCTTGCTGTTCCTCCTGGTGACCGCCGGGAGCGGGGGTTCGGCGGGCTGGGGCATCCCCATGGCCACCGACATCGCCTTCGCCGTCGGCGTGGTCGCCCTGTTGGGCTCCCGGATCCCGGCGTCGCTCAAGCTGTTCCTGCTGACCCTGGCGATCGTCGATGACATCGGGGCGATCGTGGTCATCGCGGTGTTCTACTCCGGCAGCCTCCACACGGAGTTCCTCGGCGGCGCCGTCGTGCTCCTCGTTGTCATGCTTGGGCTCCGGCGGGCCGGCGTCGTCTGGCTGGCGCCCTACGTGGTCCTGGGGACAGGCGTCTGGCTGGCCGTCCAGGAGTCCGGTGTGCACGCCACCATCGCCGGCGTGGTCCTCGGACTGCTCGCCCCGGCCACCGCCCTCACCCCTGCCGCGGTGGCCCGGGACTGGGCGGGAGACCTGGCCGACGAGCCCGGGCCGGAGGAGCTCGACGCCATGACCCGCCTGGCCAAGACCTCGGTGTCGCCCGCCGAACGCATCCAGCACATGCTCCATCCCTGGACGAGCTTCGTCGTCGTGCCTCTCTTCGCCCTGGCCAACACCGGGGTGGAGATCTCCTCGACGTCGTTCTCGGCGCCGGGAGCGACGGCGGTGACGGCGGGAATCGCGGCCGGCCTCCTCGTCGGCAAGACGCTCGGGATCACCGGGGCGGCGTGGCTGGCGGTGCGGTCGGGGTTGGGCCGGCTGCCCGAAGGCGCCTCGTGGCCCATGGTGGCGGGCATCGCCGCCGTTGCCGGCATCGGCTTCACCGTCTCGCTGTTCATCGCCGAGCTGGCCTTCGAGCCCGGAGCGCTCCAGAACGCGGCCAAGATCGGAGTCCTGATGGCGTCCACTCTCGCCGGCGTGCTCGGCGCCCTGGTCCTCATGCGGGCGAGCCGGTCGGAGAAGGCTCCGTGACAGCCCACAACCAGACGGCGGTTGCCCCGGGGAGGCCGCCGTCAGCGAGATGCCCGCTGGCGAGCACGATGTCGTTGCCGGAGGCCAGCTCGGCGGGCACCTCGGCGGGCCCGTCGCCCACGTTGACCACGCACGCGAAGTCCCGGCCGCGGCGGAAGGCGAGCACGTTCTCGGCGGCGTCGACCCACCGGAGCCTGTCCGACGATCGCACCGACGTCCGAAGGCGCAGCGCCGTCCGGTAGAGGGTGAGCATGGAGGTGGGGTCCGCCTCCTGGCGCGCCACGGTGAGCTGCGCCCACTCGGGGGGCTGGGGCAGCCACGCCCCGTCCGGCCCGAAATCGAATGGCGGCTCCGTCCCGGACCACGGCAGCGGTACCCGACAACCGTCGCGGCCGCGGTCGGTGCCTCCGCTCCGGAGGAACGTGGGGTCCCGCAGCACCTCGTCGGGCAGGTCGGTGACCTGGGGCAGGCCCAGCTCCTCACCCTGGTACACGTACGCCCCGCCGGGGAGGCCCAGCATGAGCAGGGCGGCGGCCCGGGCCCGGCGCGTGCCCGTTTCGCCGCCTCCGTAGCGGGTCACGTGGCGGACGACGTCGTGGTTCGACAGGACCCAGGTCGGGGGTGCCCCGACGCCGTCGAGGGCACCGATGGTCTCGTCGACGGCCTGGCGGATGGCCCCGGCATCCCACGGGGCCAGCAGGAAGTTGAAGTTGAAGGCGGTGTGCAACTCGTCGGGGCGCAGGTAGCGCGCCAGGCGGGCGGGGCTGCGCACCCAGGCTTCGCCGACGAACGTGATGTCGCGGGGGTACGAATCGGTGATCCGCCGCCATCTCCGGTAGACGGCGTGCACCGCGTCCTGGTCCCAGTGGGGGTGGCCCTCCCGGGCCGGGCCCGACGGTTCGTAGTTGCCGGCGAGGTCGGGCATCGCCGGGTCCTTGGCCAGACCGTGGGCCACGTCGATGCGGAAGCCGTCGATCCCGCGGTCGAGCCAGAAGCGGAGGATGGCGTCGAACTCCGTCAGCACCTCGTCGTTCGACCAGTTGAGGTCAGGTTGCTCGGGCGCGAAGAGATGCAGGTACCACTCGCCGTCGGTGGTGCGGGTCCACGCCGGCCCCCCGAACACGCTCACCCAGTCGTTGGGTGGCTCACCGCCGTTCGCACCTTTGCCGTCGCGGAAGATGTACCGAGCTCGCTCCGGGCTTCCGGGAGCCGACGCCAGGGCGGCCCGGAACCACGCGTGGCGGTCCGAGGTGTGGTTGGGGACGAGGTCGATGATGACCCGGAGGCCCAGCCCGTGGGCGTCGCCGACGAGCCCGTCGAAGTCGGCGAGCGTGCCGAACAGGGGATCGACCTCGCGGTAGTCGGCGATGTCGTAGCCGCCGTCGGCCTGGGGCGAGGGGTAGAAGGGGTTCAGCCAGATGGCGTCCACCCCGAGCCCGGCGATGTGGGCCAGCCGGCTGCGGACCCCGGCAAGGTCGCCGACCCCGTCGCCGTCCGAGTCGGCGAAGCTGCGGACGTACACCTGGTAGATGACGGCGTGACGCCACCAGCGGGCCTCGGCTGTCGTCGCCATCGCGGAACCTCGGCGGGCGCTCAGGGCGACGTGTGGCTCGACGCAGCCTGAAGACGGAACCACCCGAAGCCGTAACCTTCGAGTCGCAGCTCCAGGACGGGCTGGTCGAGGGGCCGGGGCACCTCGTTGGCGAGCAGGTCGACGAGCCGGTCGCCGTCGTCGAAGGGCGAGCCCAGGTCGATCCGGGCGTGGCGGGGCTCGCCGCTGAGGTTGTGCACGGCCACGACGGCGCTGCCGTCCCAGTCGCAGCGGTGAGCCAGCACTGCGTCGTCGCCGCCGGTCTCGAGCAGGGTGACCGACCCCCACCCGAACTCCGGTGTCTCCCGCCGGCGGCGAATGACGCGCTCGAGCCAGTTGAGCAACGACGCCGGGTCCCGGCGCTGGTCGGCCACGTTGACGGCGAGGGGCCCGAAGGCGCCCTCGACGACCGGTCGGGGCAGGCGTGAGGGCCGCGCCGACGAGAAGCCGGCGTTGGGCTCGTCGCTCCACTGCATCGGTGTGCGGACGCTGAGACGGCCGGGCACCTCGAGGTTCTCGCCCATGCCGATCTCTTCTCCGTAGAAGAGCACGGGCGTTCCCGGCAGCGAGAACAGCAGGCTGTACACCATGCGGATCCGGGACTGGTCCCCACCCAGCATGGGTGGCAGGCGGCGCCGGAGCCCTCGTCCGAACAACTGCATCTCGGGGTCGGGCCCGAACGCGGCGAAGACCTCCTGACGCTCGCGTTCACTGAGCTTGTCGAGGGTGAGCTCGTCGTGGTTGCGCACGAAGACCGCCCACTGCGACTCCTCGGCGACGGCCGGTCGCCGGGCCAGGGCGCGACGGACGGGCCGGGAGTCGGCCCGGGCCAGGCCGAGGTACATCGCCTGCATGAGCGGGAAGTCGAAGCACATCTGCAGTTCGTCGGCCTCGGGCCCGCCGAAGAAGTCGCGCAGCTGCCTGGCCGGAAGGTTCACCTCGCCGAGCATCATCGAGTCTCCACGGCGCCGGTAGGTGAAGGCCCGGAGGTCGCGCAGCACCTCGTGGGGGTCCAGCGTCACGTCCGTCTGCTCGATGAGGAACGGCACGGCGTCGACCCGGAACCCGTCGACGCCCAACTCGAGCCAGAACCCGGTGATCTTGGCGATCTCGTCGCGCACCGCGGGATTGGAGAGGTTGAGGTCGGGTTGGTGGGTGTAGAAGTGGTGGAGGTACCACTGCCCGGTGCGTTCGTCCTTCGCCCAGATGCTGTCCTCGGCGTCGGGGAACACCACGTCGGCCGGGGTCTGGGCCGGGGGCTCGTCGACCCACACGTAGTAGTCGCGGAAGGGGTTCTCACGACTGGAGCGGGACGCCCGGAACCAGGGGTGCTTGTCGGAGGTGTGGTTCACGACGAGGTCGACGATCACCCTCATCCCCCGGTCCTTGGCGGTGCGCACGAAGGCGACGAAGTCTCCGAGCGTGCCGAGCCGCGAATCGACCGCGTAGTAGTCGGTGATGTCATAGCCGTCGTCGCGGTTCGGCGAAGGGAAGAACGGCATCAGCCAGATGCAGCTCACGCCGATCCCCGCCAGGTAGTCGACCCGTTCGGTGAGCCCGGCGAAGTCGCCGCGGCCATCGCCGTCCCAGTCGAGGAACGTCTCGACGTCGAGGCAGTAGACCACGGCGTTCTTCCACCACATGTCGCTCGTGCGGGCGGACGTCATCCGCCCGACCGCAGATCGGGGAGCACGGAGGAGGCGAAGGCCTCGATGAAGGCGTCCTGGGTCTGGCCCACATGGTGGAGGTACAGACCGTCGACACCGAGGTCGACGAACTGCTGAAGCCATTGGCGATGCCGGCCCAGGTCGGCGGACACGAGCACGGCGCTGCGCACGTCGTCGGGCTCGACGAAGCGGCCGGCGGCCTCGAACTGCTCGGGCAGCTCGAGGTTCCACATGAGCGACGGGTCGAGCACGCCGGTTCGCCACTGGTCGTGGGCCGTCGCCAGAGCAGCGTCTTCGTCGTGGTCCCAGGAGAGGTGGACCTGCAGGTAGACGGGCTTGCCCTCGCCTCCGCCTTCCCGGAAGGCGGCGAAGACCCGCCGGAGCGTGTCCACCGGCTGGTTGATGGTGATGAGCCCGTCGGCCCACCCGCCGACGACCTTTGCCGTCGCCTCGCTGACCGCTGCCCCCACGAGTGGCGGCGGTGTGGCAGGGAGGCTCCAGAGCCGGGCCCGGTCCACCCGGACGAGGCCCTCGTGGGTGACCTCCTCACCCGCCAGCAGGGCGCGCATGACGCCGACGCACTCGAGCAGACGGGCGTCGCGCCGGTCCTTGGGGGGCCACTGGTCGCCGGTGACGTGCTCGTTGACGGCCTCACCCGAACCGAGGGCCGCCCAGAACCGTCCGGGGAACAGCTCGCACAGGGTGGCGATCGCCTGGGCGGTCATGACCGGGTGGTAGCGCTGGCCGGGGGCGGTCACCACGCCGAACGGCAGGTCGGTCGCCTGGAGAGCGGCGCCGAGCCAGGTCCACGCGTGTCCGGACTGGCCCTGGCTCGAGCTCCAGGGCGCCAGGTGGTCGGAGCACATGGCCGCGTCGAAGCCGGCTTCTTCGGCCGCCCGAACGGCCTGCAGCAGGGCGCTGGGTGGGAGTTGCTCGTGGGACGCGTGAAACCCGACGGTGGCCATGGCGCCGCCCGGCCTATCGCTCGGTCGGATGAATCGAGATCAGGTCGGCCGGTTCGCCTCGTAGCACCCGTATGGCGATCTGTCCGTTGGCCAGCGACGCCTCCACCGCGCTCCCGTACCCGTCGGGGATCTCGATCTCCCGCTCGTAGCCCCCGTAGTCCCACTCGTGCACCAGGTACTCCCTCGGGGCCGCGCTGCGCAGGAGGGCCCACAGGCGCACGGTCCCGGGTCGCAGCTCGATGGTGACGTCGTCGGCGCTCACCGCCGGCACGGGGGCGACGATGACGAGCGCGGCCGTGGTCTCGTAGACGTTGACCGGCACCGTCTGCGGACGCATCTCCTCCTGCGTCGCGGCCGTTGCGTCGACGACGTCTCGATGGCTGGGCTGCTCGCTTGTCATCGTCCGCCCCTACCCAGGGGAACCGACGGTGATGCTCGCTCCCGCAGGAAGACTGGCGCGGAGGCTCCCGACGGCGCCCTCCACGGCGTCCGGCGTGCCCTCGACGGTGAGGACCAGCACAACCTTGTCCCAGGGGCCGTCGCTCGGCGCCGGGGGCTCCGAGGATCTCAGCTCGACGCCCATGGCGTCGGCGAGCATCGTGGCCGTGGGAACGGCGAGCGAGGACGGGCCTTCGTAGGTGATCCGGTGGGTGGTCACGGCACAAGCATCGCGCCGGGAACCCTCAGCGCCCGCCGCTCACGTCGATGAGGGCGCCCGTGACGTAGGCGGCCTCCGGTGAGCACAACCAGGCGATGCACGCGGCCACCTCCTCGGGCCGCCCTCCCCGTCCCATCGGGACGGCCGATTCGAGCCGCTCGAGCCGGTCGGGTTGACCGCCGCTGGCGTGAATCCCGGTGTCGATGAGGCCGGGCCGGACGGCATTCACGCGGATGCCCTCGGCGGCGACCTCGCGCGCCAGGCCGAGGGTCATCGTGTCGATCGCCCCCTTGGACGCGGCGTAGTCCACGTACTCACCCGGGCTCCCGAGGCGGGAGGCGGCGGATGAGACATTGACGATCACGCCGCCCGTGCCGCCGTGTCGAGTCGACATGCGCCGCACCGCTTCGCCGGCGCAGAGGAAGGGACCGACGACGTTGACGTGGAACATCCGCCTCAGGCGGGGGGCCGCCATGGCGTCGACCCGGCTCGGCCGGTCGACGATCCCGGCGTTGTTGACGAGCGCCCGGACCGGTCCCATGCCGTCGGCCGCAGCGAACAGCGACGCGACCGACTCGGCCGAGGTGACGTCGGCTCGGACCGTCGTGGCTCCCACGCCGAGCGCCTCGCAGTCACCGGCCACCCGCCGTGCGGCGTCGCCGTCGGCGCGGTACCCGATGCACACCGCCCATCCCCGCTCGGCGAGGAGAAGCGCAGTGGCCGCCCCGATCCCCCTCCCACCGCCGGTCACCACCGCCACGTGACAGGACCCGCCGACACTCACGAGAGGATCGCCGCCCGCAGGGTGTCGAATTCCCACTCCCGAGGCGGGTGGCACGTGGGGAGGGGCCCGCCGCCCGGAGGGCGGTGGGAGGGGCCGGCCACGTGACAGGACCCGCCGAGGCTCATGTGGTGCCGTCGCGGGCGACAGCGGCGACGACGCGCAGGAGGAGCACGGTACCGGCGAGCAGCCCGCCGTACCCCAGGATCTCGAACAACCCCGTGTCCGACGCCACCGGCGGTCCTTCGTCGGCGGCCACCAGCAGCACGCCCGACACGGCCAGGAACGCGAACCCGATGAGGGCGAGGAGGGCGCGGTTGACGAGGGTCCGCAGGATGCGCTGGCTGTCCTCGCCCACCACGCTGCGGACGCGTAGGTCGCCCCGGCCGGCGACCGTCAGGATCCGGTCGACCTGGTCGGGGAGCCGTCGCAGGCGGGGGAGAGCCGACAGCAGCTCGTCGCGCACCAGGGTGTTCCGGTCGATGATCGGCGGCGCCGTCTTCGACGTCATCACCTCGGTGACAGCGGGCACCAGGGACATCCCCGGCGACAGGACCCGCAACGTGCCTTCGAGGGTGATCAGTGCCCGCGAGAGCAGGACGAGGTCGCGGGGGAGACGGATCCCGAAGGGGCCCAGCGTGGACACGAGGTCCTGCAGCACGGTGGGCTCGATGGCTCCGGTCGGGCGGACGTTCTCGGCCATCAGGCGGGCCAGGGCCCGCTCCACCGGCTCCGGCGACGCGGCGTGGGCCACGTCGGCGACGCGCTCGATACCGTTGCGCAGGAGCCCGACGTCGCGCCGGACGAAGGCCACGAGGATGTCGACCACCGCGCTCTGCTGGATCGAGTCGAGACGCCCGACGGACCCGAAGTCGATGAGTCCCAGGCTGCCGTCGTCGAAGACGAACACGTTGCCGGGGTGGGGGTCGGCGTGGAAGAACCCGACCCGGAGCACCTGGTCGAGAATCGATCGCAGCAGCTGCCGGGCCAGCGCGTCGCGTGCGTCGACGGAAGCCGTGAGCTGGGCGGTGTCGGCGACCGTGCACCCCTCGAAGCGTTCCTGGACGAGCAGCCGGGGAGTGCACAACTGGCTGTAGACCCTGGGCACGCGCACACCGTCGTCGGCGCCGAGCAGCAAGGCCATCTCCGCCATGGCGTCGGCTTCGCGACGGAAGTCGAGCTCGGCTCTCAGGCTGGTGGCGAAGTGCTCGAGCATCTCCGCCGACCGGATGCCCCGTCCGAGCTCGGTCCGACGCTGGGCCAGGCCGGCCAGCAGGGCCAGCGCCGCCAGATCTCGCTCGATGACGTCGCCGATGCCGGGCCGCTGGATCTTCAGGACGACGGCCTCGCCCGAGCGCAGACGGGCGCGGTAGGTCTGCCCGATGGACGCGGCGGCGAGGGGCTCCCAGTCGAACTCGGCGAACACCTCGTCGACATCGGCACCGAGCTCGGCTTCCAGGGCCGGCCTGATGCGCTCGATCGGTTCGGGCGGGACCCGGTTCTGCAACCCCGCCAGCTCGGCACAGATCTCCGGGGGGACGAGGTCCATGCGGGTGGCGGCGATCTGGCCGACCTTGACGTAGACGCCGCCCGCTTCTTCGAGCAGGCGCCGGAGACGCACGGCGGTGGTGTCGACCGGTCGCTCGGCACGCCGGCCGGAGAGCAGCAGCGGACCGAACCCTTCGCCCCGGGCCAGGCGGACGAGCTGGCGGTACCGCCGCATCACGGCCAGACGCATCCGCAGCGAACGGAGCAACCGCGGCGCCACGACGAGACCGGCCATCTCGCCGATGGCCAGCGAGCCGGGGCGGGCGAGCAGGTCGAGGGCCACGGCGACGGCCATGGTGGCGGGGACGCCGACGGCGAGGGTGTGTAGGACGAGGCTGTCGTCACCCCAGTCCCAGCCACCGAGACCGAGGGCCAGGAGCGCACCGATTCCCCAGCCGAGGATCCCCGACAGCAGTGACGTCCCCCATCCCCGCCGCACACCGAGCAGGCGCAGGGAGATGGCGGTGGTGACGACGGCGATGGCCCCGGCGCCGACGATCCGGGCGAACACCTCGACGAGTGACACTCAGTACCCGATCTCGTCGATGGGCCCGAGGGGCCCGCGCCGGGCGTACCACTCGAAGCCGTACACGGCGGCGAAGTCGGAGTCGCCGAGCCGGAGGGCCGAGCAGCTCTCGGGTATCTGGCTGGCGTGGGCGGCCATGGCCTGGCGCTTGGTCTCGAGCACGGGACGGACGTCGACGGTGCAGTCGATCTCCACGGTGGACAGTCCCAGTGGGGTCGCGGCCAGCCCGAGCTCGCCCCGCTCGGGCTGCAGGCCTGCCAACGAGGCCTCCACCACCAGGTGGGTCTCCACGAAGTGGAGGTACTCGCGGTCGACCGTCGACTCGTAGAGGGTCGGGACCCCGTACCGTTCCGCCGCCCGGACGGCGACCCGGTGGACCTGCACGTGGTCGGGATGGCCGTAGACGCCCCGGTCGTCGTAGGCGACCAGGGCGGCGGGCTGCTCCTCCTCCAGGATCCGTCCCAGCCGCTCGACCGCCTCGTCCAACGACGACCCGGCGAAGGCGCCGCCCGAGGGGGCGACGGCCGTTCCGGCCATGCCCGAGTCGTGGTAGCCGAGGAACTCGATCCGCTCCGCCCCCAGCCGCTCGGCGGCCTGGGCCGTCTCCGCCACCCGCCGCACGGCGAGGGGTACGTCGGGGCCGATCAGCGCCGGCGTCTCACCCTGTTCGCCCTGGGTGGCCAGCACGAGGACGAGACGCCAACCCCGCTGTGCCAGCAGGGCCATGGTCCCGCCGGTGAAGATGGACTCGTCGTCGGGGTGGGCGTGGAGGAAGACGACGGTGCCCGGCGCTCGGCCGCCAGCGTGCATCGCTCCAGCATGGCCGCTGGAGGGCGAGGACGCAGGTGGATCAGTCCCGCAGGATGGACAGCAGGCGCAGCATCTCCACGTACAGCCAGACCAGGGTGATCATGATGCCGAAGGCGGCCAGCCAGGCGAAGCGGGCGGGTGCCCCCTGCCTGACCCCCTGCTCGACGAGATCGAAATCGAGCACCAGGTTGAACGCCCCCAGGGCGATGGCGACCAGGCCGACCACGATTCCCATCGGGCCCTCCCGGAGGCCGAGGCCACCGTCGGTGAAGAACCCGGCGACCAGGTTCACCATGATGAGGACGAAGAAGCCGATGGTCGCCCCCACCACCATCTTGGTGAACTTGGGCGTGACCCGGATGCGGCCGCTGCGGTAGAGCCCCAGCATGACGGCGGTGACGCCGGCGGTGCCCACGACCGCCTGCACGACGATGCCCGGGTACCGGGCGTTGAACACCTGGCTGATGGCCCCGAGGAACACGCCTTCGACGGCGGCGTAGACGAGGATCGGGGCCGGGTTGGTGACCTGTCTGAAGATGATGTAGAGCGCGAGGCCGAGACCGATGAGGACGGCGGGAAGGGCCAGGACGCCGAGATCGAAGGCCCAGGTGATGGCGCCCGTGACCATGGCGGTGACCAGGAGCAGTGCGGTGTTGCCGATCACGTCCTCGACGGTCATGCGGCCGGTGTCGCGCGACGTGGCGGTGGGACCGAAGTAGGCCGCCTCGACGGGGTCGACCGTCTCGGGCCCGGGCGGCCGGCGGTCGCCGGTGAAGGCGGGACTGCGGGTGAGTGCGGGGTTGCTGCTGGTGCGCACCGTCAAACTCCTCCTCGGGAGCCGGCAGAGTGCCGGTCGGCCCACGATAGGCCCTGTCCATATGAACGATGGTGCAGGGGTGTGTGTTCCAGCCGGGCAGCCCGAACCGCCGGTCCTGCTGACGAGGGTCAGCGCCCGCGGATGAAGTCCATGGCCTCGGCCCGCGTGGCCGGTTCGACGAACTGGCCGCGCACCGCCGAGGTGATGGCCAGGGTGCCTGGCGTGCGCACGCCCCGCATGGTCATGCAGAGGTGCTCGGCCTCGATGACCACGAGCACCCCCCGGGGCTGAAGGCTGTGGACCACCTCGTCGGCGATCTGGCTGGTGAGGCGTTCCTGCACCTGCGGGCGCCGGGCGAAGGAGCCGACCAGGCGCACGAGCTTGGACAGGCCCGTGATGCGACCGTCCTCCGCCGGGATGTAGGCCACGTGGGCCTTGCCCACGAAGGGGATCAGATGGTGCTCGCACATGGAGGAGAAGGGGATGTCCTTGACCATCACCATCTCGTCGTGGTCGGCGGCGAAGGTGACGGAAAGGTGCCCGCCTGAGGGGTCGTCGAGGCCGGCGAACAGCTCGGCGTACATGTCCGCCACCCGCTCGGGCGTGCGGGCCAGGCCCTCGCGGTCGGGGTTCTCGCCGATGGCCTCCAGGATCTCCCGTACGGCAGAGGTCAGCCGAGCGCGGTCGACGGGCACCCGAGGACCGATCAGGGGGTGGAGAGGGGCCGCACCCGCCGTGGGGCCGCAGCCGCACGGGCAACGGGCCGGGCGCCGCCCCGGGGCACGTCGGAGAAGATCTCCATGACCTCGGGCGTGTCGAGGGTCTCTTTCTCGATGAGGGCGTCGGCCAGGCGGTCGAGGGTGGCTCGGTAGGTCACGAGCACGTCGCGGGCCTGGTCGTGGGCGTCCTCGATGAGCCGGCGGACCTCGGCGTCGATGTTGGCCGCCACCTCGTCGGAGTAGTTGGGCTGGTGCCCGAAGTCACGCCCGAGGAACACCTCGCCGTTCTTCTGGCCGAGGGCCTGGGGGCCGATCTCGTCGCTCATGCCGTACTCGGTGACCATGGCCCGGGCGATCTCGGTGGCCTTCTCGATGTCGTTCTGGGCGCCCGTCGTGGGGTCGAGGAAGATGAGCTCCTCGGCCGTGCGGCCGCCGAGGAGCATGGCCAGCTGGTCGCGCAGCTGGGACCGGCTCACCAGGTACTTGTCCTCGGTGGGCAGGGCGAGCGTCCAGCCCAGGGCCCGGCCCCGGGCGATGATCGAGATCTTGTGGATGGGGTCGGCGTGGGGCAGGGCGTGGCCCACCAGGGCGTGGCCGCCCTCGTGGTAGGCGATGACGCGCTTCTCCTCTTCGGAGATGAGGCGCGACTTGCGCTCGGGGCCGGCGATCACCCGGTCGAT
>CAYTTL010000051.1:0-7202 GCA_964440725.1 uncultured Acidimicrobiales bacterium
TAGGAGTTGCCCTTGCCGTCGGAGTTGTTCTTGTAGATGGCGATGCTCTGGCCCGGGGGCAGGGCCTCGGCCGCCGCTTCCACCGAACGGGCGAGCGTCCGCTCGCCCGCCTTGTCGAAGCGCACCAGCTCGAGGGCGTCGGAGCACTCGGGGGTCGAGTACTCGGGGTGGGCGTGGTCGACGTAGTACCGGGCCCCGTTGGTGAGCACGGCGTTGACCAGGTGGGTCTCGATCTCGGGAGCCAGCGACCCCTCCCGGGCGAACCCCCGGGCGTCGCAGCCCGGAGATTCGTCCTCGAAGTCCCAACCCACCGCCGAGGCCTCGCGGGCCAGCCGGGAGACGTAGGCGTTGATGAGCAACGACGAGGCGGTGATGGGGTTGGGCTCGCCGGCGCCCCGGAGCAGGATCCCGTACTCGGTCTCGATGCCGCAGACCTTGCGTATGGCCATCAGCTAGAGGTACTGGCCGGTGCCGACACGCTCGATGGCCCGGCCACCGGTGGCCTCCTTGCCTTCGGACATGAGGGTGCGCACGTAGACGATGCGCTCACCCTTCTTCCCGGAGATCTTCGCCCAGTCATCGGGGTTGGTGGTGTTGGGCAGGTCCTCGTGCTCCTTGTACTCCTGTTTGGTCGACGCCAGGAGGTCGTCGGTGCGGATGCCGGGGGCCTCGCCGGCGATGATCCGCTTGATGGCCAGCTTCTTGGCCCGGCGGACGATGTTCTCGATCATGGCCCCCGACGCAAAGTCCTTGTAGTACAGGACCTCCTTGTCGCCGTTCTGGTACGTGACCTCGAGGAAGCGGTTGGCGTCGTCGTCGCGGTACATCTCCTCGACGGCGCGCTCGATCATGGCGTCGACGGCCACCTGGCGGTCGCCATCGCCGAGGGACGCCACTTCGCCTTCGTCGAGCGGCAGGTCGGCGACCATGTACCGACTGAAGATGGCCCGGGCCGCCACCTCGTTCGGGCGCTCGATCTTGATCTTCACGTCGAGGCGCCCGGGGCGGAGGATCGCCGGGTCGATGAGGTCCTCGCGGTTGGAGGCACCGATGACGATCACGTTCTTGAGGGTCTCCACGCCGTCGATCTCGGCCAGGAGCTGGGGGACGATCGTGGCCTCCATGTCGGAGGAGATCCCCGTCCCCCGGGTACGGAACAACGAGTCCATCTCGTCGAAGAACACGATGACGGGCCAGCCCTCCTCGGACTTCTCCCGGGCCCGCTGGAAGACCAGGCGGATCTGGCGCTCGGTCTCGCCCACGTACTTGTTGAGCAGCTCGGGGCCCTTGATGTTGAGGAAGTAGCTGCGGGCGTTGTGGTCGCCGGTGACCTCGCTCACCTTCTTGGCCAGCGAGTTGGCCACCGCCTTGGCGATGAGGGTCTTGCCGCATCCCGGGGGCCCGTACAACAGGATTCCCTTGGGTGCCGGGAGCCGGTGCTGCTCGAACAGGTCGCGGTGGACGAACGGAAGCTCGACGGCGTCGGTGATCTGCTCGATCTGGTCGTCGAGGCCTCCGACGTCGTCGTAGGAGATGTCGGGCACCTCCTCGAGGATGAGCTCTTCGACTTCGGGCCGGGGCAGGCGCTCGAGGAGCAACCCGGCCCGGGGGTCCATGAGGATGGTGTCGCCGGCGCGGAGCTTCTCGCCGAGGATCTGGTCGGACAGCTCGACCACCCGCTCCTCGTCGGCCCGGCCCACGATGATGGCTCGCCGACCGTCGGACATCAGCTCTTTGAGGGTGACGATCTCGCCGGCGATCTCGCTGGCACGGGCCAGGACCACGTTGAGCGACTCGTTGAGCACGACCTCCTGGCCCCGCCGCAGGCTCTCGGTGTCGATGGCCGGGTGCAGGGCGACCCGCATCTTCCGGCCCGCCGAGAACACGTCGACGGTGCCGTCGTCGTTGGTGCCCAGGTAGGTGCCGTAGGCCGACGGCGGCTGGGTGAGCTTCTCGACCTCCTGGCGCAGCTCGCTGATGTGCTCGCGCGCCTCACGGAGGGTGTAGGTGAGCTTCTCGTTCTGCGACGTGGCCCGGGCCAGCTCGCCTTTGGTCTCGAGGAGGCGCTCCTCGAGGGTGCGAACCCGTTTGGGCGCGTCCTGGAGCTTGCGCCGGAGCTGGACGACCTCTTCCTCGAGCGACTTGACCTGCTCGAGGAGGGCGCCGACCTCCTGCTCGTAACCTGCCAGCCGACGTTCGTACTCGGAGCTGGACGCGGGAACCACCTCCTCGGCCGCTTCGCAGCCCTCCGGAGTCAACCTACACCTGCGGTCTCGGATACAAAGATACCCCGCGGAACTGGTTTTCCTGGCGATTTCCGGGTAAATTGGCAGGGACGCCGGATCGAACCCCGGTGCCCCACGCCAGACGGCACCGACGCGGTCGGTTCCGACGAGACCGAGGCGCCGACGATCTCGGCTCCGACGAGACAGAGGCAGGAACACGATGGCCATGAAAGTCTGGATTGACCAGGATCTGTGCACCGGTGACGGGCTCTGCGAGGAGATCGCCCCCGACGTGTTCACGCTTCTCGACGACGGGCTCGCCTACGTCCGCGACAAGGGCAAGACCCTGTCCGACCCCGGCGGGGTCGAGGGCCTGGCGGTGGTCCCCGCCGGCCAGGAGGACGGCACCATCGAGTCGGCCGAGGAATGCCCCGGGGAGTGCATCTTCATCGAAGTCGACTGACAGTCGGGCCTTCGGCCGACTGACGCTCACCACACGCAGTCTCCCGTGTCGACGGGTGTGCCGCGGTTGGCCGCCAGCACGGGCTCGACCTCGCTGCTGTTGAGGGCGAAGGCCATGTCGGGGGTCGACAGCGAGATGGCGAACGCCACGCCGACGACCTCGCCGTCGGAGTTGACGACGGCCGAGCCCGAGTCGCCCGGACGCAGCTCGGCGGCGAGGATGAGGATCTCGCGGCGCACGAGGTGGTCGCCGTAGAGGTCGTAGCCCTGCGCCTCCAACTGACGTCGGATGAGGGCGGGTGACACCTCCACCGGCTCCTGGCCGTCGGGGTGGCCGAACACCGCAGTGGTCGACCGGGGCTCCGGCGCGGCCAGGGTGAGGGCCGGAAGATCGAGGTCGGGCACGGTCAGCAGGGCCAGGTCACGGTCGGAGTCGTAGGCGGTGACCTCCGCCGCCAGGCGCACGCCGTCGGGTCGCAGGACCGACGTCTCGTCCACCCCGGCCACCACGTGGGCGTTGGTGACCACCAGGTCGGGACTCACGATGAAGCCACTCCCCTGCCGGACGTCGTCACAGGCCAGGCCGTCGACCCTCACCGTGCTGGCCAGGACCCGCGCCTGCTGCTGGGTCGACAGCCCGGTGGTCGGCGGTGGTGGGGAGACGGCGATCAACGGGTCGAGCGAGGCGAAGACCTGGGGCATGCCCACGGGGCCGAGGAGGCGGCGAAAGGCCATCGAGGTGTCGGGGGGCGGGGGGAGGACGCTGTCGACTCCGCGGGCCAGGAGCGACCGGTGGGCCTGGCGGGCGAAGTACCCCGCCGACTGGTTCATGGCCGGGATGACCAGCAGCCAGACGAACAACACCATGGCGAGCGGTCCACCGACGCCGCCGGCGAGATGATCACGGCGGGACATCCCCGCGGGCAGCAGCGCCCGGCGGAAGACCCGGCCCATGTAGCGGCCCACGTAGAGCCCGGCGAAGCCGGCGGAGATGAACACCACGACTTCGAGCACCAGGGCGACGCCGGGGTTGTCGCGACCCAGCCAGCGGTCGATCGTCGGCAGCACGAACGTGGCCGCCACCAGGCCCTGGACGAGAAAGACCCAGCTGGTGGCGCCGACGAACAGGCCGACCCGGCAGCCGCCCACGACAGCCGTGAGCAACAGGACCACGATGACAAGGTCGAAAAGGTTCACTCAGGTCTGTCTACGACACCGAGGAGGCGCGCCGATGTGAGAAATCCGGTGTGGCCGACCATTCGGTGGTCGGGCCGCACCGACTGGCCCTCCACGTGCCATGACCGTTCGAGCACCTCGATGGTGCGGGCCAGTCCGAAGGGGCTGGCCTCGAGGGCCTGGCGCAGCTGGGCCACCTGCCCGATGGTGGGCAGGTAGGAGACGAGGATGCCTCCGGGGCGCAGAGCCGATTCCGCGTGGCCCACGACCCGCCAGGGTTCGGGGAGGTCGAGGACCACCCGGTCGAGGCCCGTCTCCACCACCCCGTCGTAGATGTCGCGGGCCTCGACACGGTAGGTGCAGTCCGGTCCGAGGAAGGTCGCCACATTGGACTGGGCCTTGGCCGAGAAGTCCTCCCGGATCTCGTACCCCACGACGTCGGCACCGGCCCGCAGGAGGGCCATGGACAACGCCCCCGAGCCGACGCCCGCTTCGAGCACCCGGGCACCGGGGAAGATGTCGGCCAGCACCAGGAGGGGCCCGAGGTCCTTCGGGTAGATCACCTGGGCGCCGCGGGGCATGGCCAGCACGAAGTCGGAGAGCGTGGGCCGCACGACCGTGTAGCGGGCACCCGTGCCGGAGCGCACCGTCAGACCCTCGTCGCGTCCGAGAATGTCGCCGTGGGCGGTGATCCCGGCGTGGGTGTGGAACTCTCCACCCTCGCGGAGGGTCACCAGGTAGTGACGGCTCTTGCCGTCGATCAGCAGGACCCGCTCGCCGGCGGTGAAGGGCCGGCTCATCGGCGGCCTACACGTGGGTGGTGAGGTGCCTGATCACCAGGGACTCGCCGGGTGCCAGGTCCTCGCAGTACACGACCTTGGGCTCCTTGCCGGCGAGCCGGGCCACCGCCCGCAGGCTCACCGCAGCCGTCCCCACCGCCAGCCACCCGCGCGAGCCGCCCAGCAGGCCCTTGGCGATCGCCAGTCGGGTGAGCGTGCGCAACATCACACCCTCCGGATCTCGATGGTGGTGGTCTGGCGCTTGCCCCGGCGCTTGCCGAGCAGGAACACGACGCTGATGACGACGACGGCCACCACGCCGGCGACCACGATGCCCATTCCCTTGGCGGCCTCGCCCGCCGACTCGACGTCTCCCTGGAGCTCGCCGAACTTGGCCTCGATGTCGGCCCGGGTGATGCGATCGGGGCTCATCGGCGGTTCTTCTGCGGTCGGGTGCCGGCCTTGATGGCAGCGACGGCGACAACCCCGCAGACGACGACGGCGCAGAGGTACGGAACGAACTTCAGGTGGCCCCGGAAGGCTGACCCCGTCTCGTCCTGGAGGAGCCGCAGGCCACCGAGCACGAGCAGGAGGATGCCGACTCCGGCCACGACGATGGCCGCCGTACCGACGGCCACGAATCGTCCCAGCCCCTTGAGGGGTTCGACCGTCTCCTGCTTCGCGTACCCCACGACCATGGTGGCGATCTCGCGCAGCAACGTGGGAACGTCGCCCGGCCCGTCGCTGTGATCTTTGGTGCTGTCGGCCACCCGTGTACCCCTCCATTCGCCGCCGACCGGGATCTACCCGGCGAAGCGACCTTCCTACCGTCCGCCGACCCGATGCGCAAGAACGGTGACCTCGTCGTCGAGCAACTCCTCGAGCAGGCGGAGGCGTTGGTCGACGCCTGTGGTCTCCAGCACCCGCTGGGCGTCGGCGGGCCCGAACGGCGCAAGGGCGGCAGCCTGCCAGGCGGCCGCAGTGGCATCGGGGGCCAGGGCGACGGTGGACGGAGCCCCGGCGACCTCGCCGAGCTCGGTCTTGAGGGCCAGGGCCCGACGCAGGAGCCGCTCGACGGTGTCCCGCAGGGACGGGGTCGCCGGTCCCGTGGGGCCGTCGGCGAGCAGCTCGACCTCCGCTCGGGGGTACGGGTCGTCCGGTAGCCAGCGCCGGACGACGACGCGGTCGACCCCCACCAGGACGAGGAACCAACGGCCGTCGTCGAGGGGCACCGCCTCGGCGATCCGGGCCCGGGTGCCCACGGCGAAGCGGACGTCGCCGCCACCCACCTCGCTTCCCCGCTCGATGAGGACGATCCCCAGCTGACCGTCGCCGGCCAGGCAGGTCCGGGTCAGGGCCTGATAGCGGGGCTCGAACACGTGCAGCGACAGGGGAACTCCGGGGAACAGCACCGTCCCCAGCGGGAACATGGGCAGCTCGGTCGCCGCCGGCCCCGTCACGGACGCGGTTGGGCAGGCAGGGGGCTGATGTCGGCCGGCGGCGGGGCCTCGGGCCAGGTGGTCAGGGCGCTCGCCACCCGATCCTGGAGCGCCGTGCCCGCCGCATCGCGGGGCAGGTCGTTGGCCAGGAGGGCGAACTGCATGGGGCGCCCGTCCTGGGCGGTGGCCCACCCGCTGAGGGCGATGACGCCCTGCAGCGACCCCGTCTTGGCCCGGATCCTGCCTGCCGCCGGGGTTCTCGCGAAACGTCGGGCCAGGGTGCCGGTCTCGCCGGCCACCGGCATGTTCCTCCCCAGGTCGCCGGTCGCCCCGCTGCGGGCCAGGGTGGCCTGGAGGGAGTCGCAGCTGAGCCGGTCGGCCCGGTCGAGGCCGGAGCCGTCGACGGAGACGAAGCCGGCGACCGGGAGGTCCAGCGACGCGAGGGTGTCTTTGACCACCACCAACCCGGCCGTCGTGGTGCCGCCCCCGCCGAAGCGGACCCCCAGCTCCTTCACCAGCAGCTCGGCGGCCAGGTTGTCGCTCTCCTGGAGCATGACGCCGACGACGTCGGCCATCGGGGGTGAGTCGAGGCTCGCCACCGCCGCACCCGGCGGTGCCGGCCCCTCCCCCGCCTCGGCGGCGACGGTGACGCCCCGTGCCCGCAGAAGGGCGGTGAGCACGGCGGCGGCGTTGGTGGCCGGTGCCGGGGCGGGGACGGCCTGGGGGCGCCACTCGGCGAACCCGCCGTTGACGGTCAGCGCACTCTGGGGGCCGACCTCGGCCTGGGTGGCGTAGCTGGGGTTCCACGTGGGCACGTACCGCTGGGCGTCGTAGCGGCTCTCGTCACCGACGACCCTGCCGTCGATCCGGCGGACCCCGGCCGCCACCACCCGGTCGGCCAGCGTCTCCATCGGCGTGGCCATGCGGGGCTGGCCGTTGTACCCGGCGACCTTGGCGAACTCGGCGGTGGCCAGCAGCGGGTCTCCCCCGCCGACCATCCAGAGGTCGCCGGCCACTGTCCCCGCCGTCGGCGGTGCGGTGGCGCGGACCTCGGTGGTGAGGTGGGAGTCGGTACCCAGACGGGCCAGGGCCGCGGTGGCGGTCTCCAGCTTCATGGTGGA
>CAYTTL010000051.1:7212-14612 GCA_964440725.1 uncultured Acidimicrobiales bacterium
GTTCCGGGAGATGACGGTGCGGCCGTCGGGGTTTCGCACCGACAGGCAGGCCTGCCCGGGCGGGGCGCCGGACTCGTCCAGAGCCGGGGCCAGCGACGCCGCCAGGCGCCGGTCGCCGATCAGGCCGGTGACGAAACCGGGGACCCGACGGAGGCTGAGCACGGGCGTCACGGGAACCGACGAGGGGGTGTCGGCCGCGCCGGCGGCGGGGGGGGCGGCGGCCGGCCCGGCGATCAGGGCGAGGATGACCGCCACGGCGAGCAGCGGCCCGGACGACACGAGCGAGGACCGACGCGGAGCGGAGGCCCGCAGCGACCCGGACAGCACCGGCGAGCGTCTCGGGGCGGGCACGGCGCCAGGATAGGGGCGCGGCACTCGTCCCCGGATTCGCCCGGTCAGGGCTCGAGGGCGGAGCGGAACAGCTTGCGCAGGTGCTCGAGGCGGGCGTCCAGCATCTCGGGCACCAGGGGGTCGCGTTCGATCAGGGCGCCGAGGAACTGCGCATCGCTGAAGTAGCTGAGGAGGGCGCCGTACATGGTGAGCAGCAGCTGCTCGGGATCGTGGCGACGGAGGCGGCCGGCAGCCATCTCCCGTTCGAAGAAGGCGATGGCCCGGGCGACCAGCGGCCGCAGCCCGTCCCCGAGCTCCGACGCCATGCGGCTCCCGCCCTCCAGTGCCTCCCGGCGGGCCAGGCGCACCAGCTGGGGATGCTCGACGAAGAAGTGGAAGCCGGCGGTGAGGATGCCGTCGACCTGGCGCCAGCCCTGGCGCGGGGCCTCACTGGCCTCGTGGACCCGGCGGAACCAGTCCGTGAGCGCCCCTTCGAACACCTCCCGGTACAGCGCCTCCTTGGAGGGGAAATGGTGGAGCAGGCTGGGGCGGCGGATGCCCACGGCGGCGGCGATGTCGTTGAGCGACGTGCCGTCGTAGCCGTGCTCGGCGAAACAGCGTCGGGCCTCGGCCAGGATGGCCTGACGGGTGCTGATACCCGGGTGGGTGGCGGCCACAGCCGACGTCATCGCCCGACCATGGATGACGTTGGATCGACGGTCGGCACGGTCTCAGGGTATCGGGCCGAGCCTCGGGGGAGGGCGGACCCCGGATTCTCGAGGCCGGATTTCGCCCTACCTACCAGTAGGTAGTACGGTCGCCCTCATGTTCCGTTCCCCTCTTTTGGCCCTCGTCCTCGCGGCCGTGGTGACGCAGATAGGCATCTTCGTCACGACGATCTACCTCCACCGGACGCTGTCGCACAAGGCGGTGACCCTCTCGCCGGGCATCACCATGTTCTTCCGGGTGGTGACATGGATGACCACGGGTATCCGTCCCCGCCAGTGGGTGGCGGTCCACCGCAAGCACCACGCCCATTCCGACGAGGAGGGCGACCCGCACTCACCGGTGCTGGAGGGCTTCAACCGGGTGCAGTTCGGCAACCTCTTCCTCTACAAGCGGGCCGCCGGCGACCCGGCGGTCGTGGCCCGCTACGCACGCGACCTTCCGCCCGACCGCTGGGACAGGATGCTGTTCGACCACGCCCTGCTGGGACTGGGCATCGGCATCGTCGCCCTCTGCGTCATCCTCGGACCGTGGCTGGGTCTCATGGCTGCCGGGATCCACGCCGTGTCCTACCTGCTCCTGAGCGGAGCGGTGAACGCCATCGGGCACCGGTTCGGGCGCCATCCCCACGACGGCACTCTGGCCGGCAACTCGCAGTGGTTGGCGTTCTTCACCGCCGGCGAGGGCCTCCACAACAACCACCATTCGGCGCCCACGTCGGCCCGCCTGGCCCTCAAGCGCGGCGAGATCGACCCGGGCTGGTGGGTGATCCTCGTGCTGCAGCGGGTGGGCTGGGCCAAGGTGCGCCACGAACAACCCGTGATGGCCCGCGCCGCCTGATCGGCCGGGCCAGGAGGATCCGGTCCCGCCGCCCCCGGCGAACCCCGAACCCTCGTCTTCTGACCCGAGCGCCAACGGCCCCCGGTCGAAGCCGAACGTCGAGTTGGTGCAGATCGGCGCCGCCGGCATGATCCTCCTGGGCATCGTGGGAGCCCTGCTGGCGCGCCCGAGCGGAACCCGCGCTGCGGCCTGAGCCGCGTCGGATCGCCACCCGCCATCGACGTGGTCGATGGCGGGTGAGTCAGCGGGACATCAGGACGCGACGACGACCACGATGACGACGAGCACCACCAGGACGAAGAGGGCGATGTTGATCCAGGCGATGATGCGGGCCGCCTTCACCTGGCCTTCGCCGCCGATGCTGCCACCGGACGCGTCGATCTCCTTCTGGGCACCGGAGGCCAGGAACAGGGCGACGGCAGCCAGGATGGGACCGAGAACGAAGAACGACACGATCGAGCAGATCAGGGCGCCCGTGGCCTTGCCCGAGGTGGTCTGGGGGGCGCCGCACCGCCTTCGGGCGCCGGGGGCGGGGGCGGCGATCCCGCCTGTCCCAGATCGGGGGGTGTGCCCTCGCCGCCGCTGTCCTGCTGGTACCAGCTCAATGGATGGCTCCTCGCCTAGGGGATGGCTCGCCGGTACCGCCGGCCCGGTCTCAGCCGCCGACCAGCTTGCGGGCGGCGGCGGCGATGTGGTCGGCGTCGATGCCGGCAGCGGCCACGACGGCCTCGGGCGAACCCGACCCGGGCATTCCCGATACGGCGAGGCCCACGACCCGCGTGTGCACGTCGGCGTCGGCGAACACCTCCCGCACGGCGTCTCCCAGACCGCCTTCGGGCCAGTGGTCCTCGACCACGACCACCCGGTTGCTGGAGGCGGCCGCCGCCGACCGTAGCGTGGCGGCGTCGATGGGCTTGACCGAGTAGGCGTCGACCACGCGGGCGTTGACTCCCTCCGAGGCCAGGGCGTCGGCCGCCTTGAGGGCCTCGTGCAGGGTGATGCCTGCGCCGACCAGGCACACGGCGTCGTCGTCGGACTCGCGGACGACCTTGGCCCCGCCGATGGTGAACGTCTCCCCCGGCTCGTAGAGCACGGGCGTGGCTCCCCGGGTGGTTCGCAGGTACCGGATGCCCGGGACCTCGGCCATGGCGGCCACGAGAGCAGCCGTCTGGTTGGCGTCGGAGGGATAGAGCACGGTCGAGCCGTGGATCGCCCGGAAGCAGGCGAGATCCTCGAGTCCCATCTGGGAGGGGCCGTCCTCGCCGATGGAGACACCGGCGTGGGAGCCGACGACGCAGATGTCGGCCTGGCTCACCGCGCCCATGCGCACGAAGTCGTAGGCCCGGGCCAGGAAGGCGGCGAAGGTGGACAACCAGGGCTGCCAGTCACACACCTGCAGGCCGACGGCCGTGGCCACCAGCTGGCACTCGGCGATGTAGCACTCGACGTAGCGATCGGGGTGCGCCTCACGGAAGATCTCCGAGTACGTGGAGTTGGAGACCTCGCCGTCGAGGGCGATGACATCGCCCCGGGCCTTGCCCAGCGCCGCCAGCGCCTCGCCGTAGGCCTTGCGGGTGGCGACCTTGTCGCCGCCCTTCTCCCAGGTGGGGAGCTCGAGCCCCCCCTCGGTGGGGAAGGTGTGGGGAGTGCCGCCGCGGGGCTTGGGGGGGGTGACGGTGATGTCGCGATCGCCGCCGAGGGCCTCCATGGCCTCTTCCCAGTCGGGCACCGGCTTGCCGTGGGCCCCCAGCTGGTCGTCGACGGAGGGGATGCCATGACCCTTGTGGGTGCGGGCGAAGATCACCGTGGGCTGGCCCTTGTGGGCCGCGGCCCGGATGTAGGCGTCGTTGACCTGCCCGACGTCGTGGCCGTCGATCTGGATGGTGTTCCATCCGAAGGCCTTGGCCCGCGCCGCGTAGGTGTCGAGGTCCCAACCCAGCCGCGTGGGGCCCGACTGCCCCAGGCGGTTGACGTCGACGATGGCGCACAGGTTGTCGAGGCCCCAGAAGCTGGCCGCCTCGAACGCCTCCCACATCGAGCCCTCGGCCATCTCCGAGTCGCCGCACAGCACCCACACCCGGTAGGGCAGGCGGTCGAACTCCTTGGCAGCCAGTGCGACCCCAACGCCGATGGGGAGGCCCTGGCCGAGCGACCCGGTGGCGACGTCGACCCACGGCAGGTCCGGGGTGGGGTGGCCCTCCAGGTTGCTGCCCAGCGTGCGGTACCCCTCCAGCTCCTCGGCCGACACCGCCCCCACGGCGCGGAAGATGCCGTAGAGGAGGGGCGAGGCGTGCCCCTTGGAGAAGATGAGGTGGTCACCAGTGGGGTCGTCGGGGTTCTCGAAGTCGTAATGGAGGTGGGCGTCGATCAGCACCGCCATCAGATCGGCCGCCGACATCGACGAGGTGGGATGGCCCGACTTGGCCGCCCCGGAGCACCGCACCGCCTCCACGCGCAACTGCTGGCCCAGTTCCTGCCACCGCTCGTTATCGTTCATCGCTACTGCCTCCCGGTCGTGGCCGTTCCCGGCACGGGGCTGGTTGTATGGGCCGGTCGGTGGCCGTCCCCAATAGCCGCTCGGACATCCTACGAGCTTTGCGACGGTGGCGACCACGTCGACCGGCGGAGAACGTTCGCCGGCATCCACGGGAGTACCGTCAGGGCATGGACATCCTTGCTGCCGTGTTCGTCGAGGGCATCAACCAGCGTCAGGTTCCGGGCCCGTCGACGAGGATCGACCTCACCGGCATCATGTTCTCCCTCGTCGCCCCCTCCCCCCCGCCGGTGACGCTGTCGCCCCATCTGGTGGTCCTCGTCCGCTGTCCCGCCGACGAGGTCGGCCCCGCGACCCTGGAGGTCGAGTTCCTCGATGCGGCCGGGACCCAGGTGGCCCGCAGCGTGCAGCCCGTCAACGTCGAGCCGGGGAAGTTCGGCCGGCTCCTCGTGAAGGGCGACCTGACCTTCGACGACTACGGCACCGTCGAGGCCCACTGCCGCATCGTCGGCACCTCGGGCGGTCAGGCGGGCGGCGTGGTCGTGCCCCTGACGCTCCTACCGTCGCCATGAGCGACGGCGTGGAGGACCCGCGGTTCGCCGCGGCCATGTCGCAGCACCCGGACGCAGCCACGGCCACGGGCGAGGTCGTGGGTCACGTACTCGAGTCCCTGGCCCCATCCGGGCGGCCGCCCGACCTGGCCCTGCTGTTCGTGACCCCACCGCACGTGGAGGCGATGGCCGAGGCCGCCGCCACCGTGGCCACCGCCGTGCGGCCGGGCACCCTCCTCGGGGCCACGGCGGTCTCGGTGGTCGGAGGCCCCCGCGAGATCGAACGGGGCCCGGCGGTGTCCCTCTGGGCCGGCCACACCGGCGACGTCGTCCCGTTCCACCTCAGCGTCGTCAACACCCCCGACGGCCCCACGTTCACCGGGTGGCCCGACACCATCCCCGACGACCCCACCGCTCTGCTGCTGCTGGCCGACCCGTTCTCCTTCCCGGTCGACGCCCTCCTCGAGCGCCTGGGCCAGGACAGGCCGGGTCTGGCGGTCGTCGGCGGCCTGGCGTCGGCGGGCCGGGGCCCGGGTGGGAACCGTCTGGTGGTGGACGACCAGGTGGTCACCGAAGGTGCGGTGGGGGCGTTCTTCGGCCCGGGCGTCGAGGTTTCCACCGTCGTCTCCCAGGGATGCCGGCCCGTCGGGTCTCCGCTGGTGGTCACCAGGGCCGAGGGCAACGTCGTCTACGAGCTGGCCGGGCGCCCCGCCCTCGACCGCCTTCAGGAGGTGGCCGCCACCCTGTCCGAGGAGGACCGCCGCCTCATGTCGGAGCTGGTGCAGCTCGGCCGGGTCATCGACGAGGGCAGGATGGACTTCGGCCGGGGCGACTTCCTGGTGCGCACGGTGGTGGGAGCCGATCCCGAGGTCGGTGCTCTGGCGGTCGGTGATGTGGTCGATGTCGGGTCCACCACCCAGTTCCAGGTCCGCGACGCCTCGTCGGCCGACGACGACCTTCGCCAGCTGGTGGCCGGACGTCGCGCCGACGGAGCCCTGCTGTTCACCTGCAACGGCCGGGGTCGGAACCTGTTCGGCACTCCCGATCACGATGCCGGCGTGGTGTCAGAGAGCCTCGACGGTGCCCCCCTGGCGGGGATGTTCTGCGCCGGCGAGCTCGGACCCATCGGGGGCCGCAGCTTCCTCCACGGGTTCACCGCCTCGGTGGTGCTCTTCTCGTCGTCATCACCCGGACCGTCGCCGCCCCCCGGGGGTACGGCCAGTTGACCGGCGCGTCCACCATGCTGGCCGACAACCCCCTGCACGAGCCCACCGTGGAACGGGTGGCGCCGCCCGCCGTCCTCGTCGTGTTCGGGGCCTCGGGCGACCTCACCAGCCGCAAGCTCATGCCCGCCATCGAGCGCCTGGCCCTGCGCCATCTGCTGGCCGGCGGGTTCTCGGTTGTCGGCGTAGGCCGGACGCCGATGGGCGACGACGAGTTCCTGGAGCGCATGCGCACGCTCGTCACCGAAGGCGGGGGCGGCGGCGACGAGGCGTCCCATGTCTGGGACTCGTTCTCCGGTGGCTTCCGCTACGTCGCCGGTGGATACGACGACCCCGACACCTACGCCCGCCTCCGGCAGGTCTTCTCCGAGCTCGATCGCGACCGGGGTACGTCGGGCAACCGCCTCTACTACCTGGCCACGCCGCCGGCCACGTTCCCGGTGATCGTGGCCGCCCTCGGCGAAGCCGGCCTGAACCGGCCCGACAACGACGACGCCTTCGTGCGCATCGTGATCGAGAAGCCCTACGGCCACGACGAGGCGAGTGCGGCGGCCCTCGACACGACCGTCCACGCCGCCTTCGACGAGTCCCAGGTGTACCGGATCGACCACTACCTGGGAAAGGAGACGGTGCAGAACGTCCTCGCCCTCCGGTTCGCCAACGCCATCTTCGAGCCCGTCTGGAACCGGCGCTACGTCGATCACGTGCAGATCACCGTCACCGAGTCGTTGGGGGTCGGGCACCGCGGTGGCTTCTACGAGCGGGCGGGAGCCCTGCGCGACATCGTCCAGAACCACGTGATGCAGGTGCTGGCCCTCACCCTCATGGAGCCGCCCGCCACCTTCGACGCCGGGGGCATCCGCGACGAGAAGGTGAAGGCCCTCCGCGCCGTCGACGTGTTCGAGCCCGAGCAGGTGGCCACCGAGGTGGTTCGGGCTCAGTACCGGCGGGGCTGGGTGCAGGGCGCGGAGGTGCCGAGCTACCGCGAGGAGGAGGGGGTCGACCCCCACAGCGTCACCGAGACCTACGTGGCCATGCGCCTGCACGTCGACAACTGGCGGTGGGCGGGCGTGCCCGTCTACGTACGCACCGGCAAGCGCCTGCCCAAGCGCGTCACCGAGGTGGCGATGCAGTTCAAGGAGGTCCCCCACCTCCCCTTCGCCGCCAGCCAGACCGAGGGACTCGGCCCTGACCTGCTCGTCCTGCGCATCCAGCCCGACGAGGGCATCACCCTGC
>CAYTTL010000052.1:0-3317 GCA_964440725.1 uncultured Acidimicrobiales bacterium
CCGGAGGCTCGGGCCCCGGTCCCGCCGGCCCCGCCGGCGCGGCGACGGGCAGCGTCACCCGGAAGCAGGCGCCGGCGCCCGGGGACGAGTCGACGCTCACCCGGCCGCCGTGGGCCTCGGCGATGGCGGCCACGATGGACAGGCCCAGCCCGCTTCCCCCACCGGCGCGTGCGCGAGACGGGTCGGCCCGGTAGAAGCGCTCGAACACCTTCTGGGCGGCCTCGCCGTCGAGACCGGGGCCCTGGTCGATCACTTCCACGACGGCGTCGTCTCCGTCGGACGACACCCGCACGACCACCGGCGTCTCCGGCGGGGTGTGCTGGCAGGCGTTGGCGAGGAGGTTGGTCGCCACCTGCCGCAATCGCAGCTCGTCGCCGCTGACGGTCAGGTGCTCGGGGGCCTGGAGGGTGATGGAACGCCCCGGCGCGACCGCCCGGGCATCGTCGACCGAGTCGGCTGCCACCCGCACCAGGTCGACGGGCCTCCGTTCCAGGGGCCGGCCCTGATCGAGCCGGGCGAGAAGGAGGAGGTCGTCGACCAGCACCCCCATGCGCGACGACTCCTCCTCGATGCGGCGCATGGCCTTCTCCAGGTCGTCGGGTCGTTCGGCCGCGCCCCGCCGAAACAACTCGGCGTACCCGCGGATCGACGTGAGGGGAGTTCGCAGCTCGTGAGATGCGTCGGCCACGAACCGCCGAAGGCGGGCCTCCGACGCCTGGCGGGCCTCGAATGCGGATTGGATCTGGCCGAGCATGGCGTTGAGGGACAACCCGAGGCGGCCGACCTCGGTGCGATCCTCGGCCCTCGGCACCCGCCGGCTGAGGTCCCCCTCGGCGATCGCCCCGGCCACGTCGCTGATGTCCTCGAGCGGCCGCAAGCCGGCCCGCACGAGCACCAGTGCGGCCGCACCGACGAGCACCACGATGAGCCCGGACGCCAGGGCCTCGACGAACACGAGGCGGCGCAGGGTCTGGGTGATCTCCCGGAGCGGGATGGCGATGAGCAGGCGGACGTCGCTGCCACCGAGGGTGCTGATCTGCACCCTGTATCTCCCCGATCCCCGGGTCCCGTCGACGTTGAACAAGGCATTGCGCGACAGGTCGATACCTTCGAGCTCGGGCACGGCCGAGTCGGTGACCACCTGGTCCGGGTAGACGATGGGGCCACCGCTCAGGATCTTGCCCCCGCGGTCGACGATCGCCGCGTAGGTGCCGGCGGGAATGAGGGCCTCGGTGAAGTTCTGGCGGCCCCGGCGGTCGGGCAGGAACAGGCTGGCCACCGGCTCGCGGGCGGCCACCAACTGCTGGTCGACACGATCGAGCAGGAACGAACGCAGGGCGCGGTAGGTGACGAGGTCGGTCGCCGCCAGGCCGACGATCACCAGGCCCAGGACCACCAGCATCAGGCGGCTCCGCAGCGACACGGCGCCTACCCGGTTTGGAGCCGCAAGGTGTACCCGACGCCCCGGACGGTGTGGATCAGACGCGGCTCCACCTGGTCGATCTTCTTGCGCAGGTAGCTGATGTAGGTCTCGACCACGTTGGCGTCGCCGTCGAAGTCGTACTCCCACACGTGGTCGAGGATCTGGGCCTTCGACAGGACCCGGCGGGCGTTGAGCAGCAGGTACCGGAGCAGCTTGAACTCGGTCGCCGTCAACTCGATGCGCGTCTCCCCGCGCCACACCTCGCGCGTGTCCTCGTCCATCTCCAGATCGGCGAACGACAGCCGGGCCGAGCCGCCGACGTCGTCGCCCCGGGTGCGTCGGAGCACGGCGCGGATGCGGGCCACCAGCTCCTCGATGCTGAACGGCTTGGTGACGTAGTCGTCGCCCCCCAGCGTGAGCCCGTTGACCTTGTCCTCGGTCGCGTCGCGGGCGGTGAGGAACACCACCGACAGGGGGAGCCGTTCGTTGCGCAGCCGCCGGACGACATCGAACCCGTCGAGGTCGGGGAGCATCACGTCGAGCACCATGAGCTCGGGCCGGAACGACTGGCCCTTGGCCAGCGCAGAGCGCCCGTCGGCCGCCACCTCCACCTCGAACCCCTCGTAGCGCAGCGCGGTGCCGACCAGGTCGGTGATGTTGGGCTCGTCGTCGACCACCAGGATGCGCGTCTTGTCGGTCGTGGTCACCCCTCCATCGTGGTCTGTTTCGCTGTGAGTTTCCTGAGAGGCCGCCGATCGGTGCTAATTGAGCCTGGCGCGCAGGGCCAGGGCCTCGGCCTCCAGGGCGTCCTCCATGGCCGGCAGGGCGAGGGCCAGGCCTTCCAGGACCTCGGCGGCCTCGGCGAACTGGCCCGTGGACCCCAGCACCCGCGCCAGCTCCCGTCGCTCGATGGCGGGTGTGCCGGGGATGGCCAGGCGCAGGGCGAACACCCACGCCAGGCTGTCGACGTCGCCTCTCGCCGCGTAGATCGCCCGTAGGTTGGCCAGCATCCTGCCCAGGATGGCCCGCGGGCCGACCGGGTCGAGGTAGGAGTCCACGAACGTGGCATTGGCGCCGTTGACGACTTTGAATCGCTCGATGCAGGCGGCCCGGTCGAGCAGGCGCCCGCCGCCGAACGGATCGACGAATGCCGGCGGCCCCGACGCCGGGTCGTGGCGCAGGAGGAAGTGCCCGGGAAGGCCGACCCCTGCCAGCTCCAGGCCCACTCGCTCACCCACCACCTGGCCGAGCACCGACAAGGTGATGGGGAGGCCCACGCGCCGCCGCACCACCTCGTTCAGGAACGAGTTGTCGGGGTCGTAGTAGTCGGCCACGTTGCCGGTGAAGCCCAGGTCCTCGAACAGGTAGTGGCGCCATCCTTCCAGGCTGGTGTCGGGGCAGCGCTCGGCCAGGCCGTCGAGCACCCTCAGCTCGAACCCGACGTCGAGGTCGGGGTGGGCGTGGGCGGCCACGAGCAGGGCAGCCTCGTCGAGAGGCAACTCCTCCTCCGGTCCCTGCACCAGTTCGGCGAAGCGCATCGTGGGGTCCGCGCTGGGCACGGACGCCACGGTACCGCCGGTCGCCTACGATCCTGTCCCGATGGCAACTGCGAGCCCTACCCCGACCCCCAATCCCAACGCCATGAAGTACACGCTCGACGTGCGGCTGCCGGCCACGGTGAACTTCCCGAACGCCGATGCCGCCGCCGATCACCCCTTTGCCGCCGCGGTGTTCGCCGGCGGCGGGGTGGCATCGCTGTTCGGGGTGAACGACTTCATCACCGTCACCCGCCAGCCGGGCGCCGACTGGGGAGCGATCACCACCGCGGTGCAATCCGCCGCCGCCGAGCACCTCTAACTGCCCACCGGCTTCCTCCTGGCCACCTTGAACCGGT
>CAYTTL010000052.1:3327-6771 GCA_964440725.1 uncultured Acidimicrobiales bacterium
CGACGGTGGCGACCGTCAGCGTCATCCCCACCAGATCCCAGACGTCGGACCGATAGCGGAGTTCGATCCGACTGCTGCCCGCCGGGAGGGCCAACGTCAGGAGACCGTCGTCGGCCCGGTCGAAGGAGGTATCGCGTCCGTTGACCTGAAGGTGCCACTTCGGGGACCAGGCGACGGCAACCGTTGCGTCGGCGGGGTCCGAGCTCTCCGCCTCGATGACCAGATGGTCGGACGCAGCGGTCACCAACCGGCCACTGGCCGGCCCTCCCGTCGAGAGCAGCGACGACGGCTCCGGCCAGCCTGGTTCGGGCATGACGGCGAAGATGGCCAGCGGGGAGTCGGACCAGGTCTGGCGAAAGCGGGTTGACTGGCGAAACCGGTCTGCGCTGGCGTCGGTGGTCGTCACCGCGTGGCTCACACCGAGTCGGGCGAGCTTGGTGGCGGCCTCGTCCGGTTCCACGCGCGTCATGTTGTCGGCCTCGTACATCGGAGCGGCCGCGGTGCTCGATTCGGAGTCGAAGGCGTTGAGAACGTTGCGGTCTGACGCCCAGGCCAACCAGAACGGGGGCATCGGTTGACCCGTGACGGCTTCCTCTTCGTCGGCCCGTTCGGTTGCGAACCGGGCTCCGGCCGGTACCTGGCGGGAGAGCTCTCGGGCGGCGCCCTGCAGAGGGCGTGAGGGGGGCCCGAGCTGGCCGGCGATGTCACGAACCGCCGCACCTCCCGACGCCACCAGGATGACCGCCAACAGCAGGGCGAGAACGTCGCCGGCTCTGCCCAGTTGCCCAGTCACGTCGGCCAGAAGCGCCGCCACGTTGATCGCGATAAGCAGTCCGGCCAGGCCGAGACCGCGGTTGGCCAGGGTGTGGACGTAGTCGGGAACCAACGGCGAGCTCGACACACCGTGGGCGCCGATCAGGAAAAGGGCTGGTGCCATCAACAGCGCGAGCGCCATCGGCCGGCGACTGATCACCCTGACGATGCCGAGCAGCCAGCCCAGGAGGAAGACGTGTGACACCCCTGGCCGCAGGAGCCGCTCTCCCCGCCAGATCTCGCCGACCCGGTCGGCCAGCGACGGCGTCACGTACCCGGTGAGTGGACCCCGCAGGTCTCGATGGGCCAGCGCCGGAACCAGCCAGAACGCCGACAGCCCGACGGCCACCAGTCCAGCCACGACGAACAGCTGGGGCAGTCGAGTGCCGGTTGCGCCATCGGAGCCGGATGCGCTGTCCCCGAGGAGCCGGGGCCGGCCCACCGACGGGCCGCCGACCTCGCCGGCCGGAACGGCGACGGAGGCCGGCGAGGGTGGTGTCGACTTCAGAGCGCCCGTGAGCCGGCTGACGCCATGCCACGTGGCCCGCCAGTCGGCGAGGAGTAGGCAGACAATGGCGACGAAGCCGAGTATCAGGAGCGTGTACGGATGGGTGATCGCCAGGCCGGCGACGCTCGCCCCGGCCACCAGAGCGGCCCGCAGCCTGCGGTCCGAGAACAGGCGCATCGTTGCCCCGAGGGCAAGGCAGAACAGCGTTGCCGCCAGCTGCTGGGGGAAGAATCCGTTGGTGAACGTGCCCTCCCACCCGACGCCGTAGAAGCTCGATACACAGAGGCTGAGGACGGCGGAGAGCCCGGCCGCCCGGCGGCTGAGACGGAACGACCGGGCCAGGTAGGCAGTGGCGAGGGGAAGGACGAGACACGACCCGACGACCACCACCTTGAAGGCACCGGCTGTGGAGACCAGCCCGAGGGTGGCGACGCGGACGACGAGGGCGGCAAGGGTGAAACCGGGGCCGTAGAACAGGAACTCCTGGTGGCCGAGACCGATGCGGGGAAACCAACCGTCGATGCGACCGCCGGCGAACAGGTGCTCGATGCCGAACTGGGTTCGTACCAGGTGGGGCGCGCTGTCCGCGCCACCCGGAGGAAGGTCTCCCCACACCCGTCCGGTGAGCCAGCATGCGAGCCCCACCGCCAGCAGCAGGCTGCCGAGGTAGAAGGTCGCCATCCGCCGGGAACGACTCACCGCGACGCCGCCACCCCCTCCAAGATCACCATCGCCGGCCCTACCCTGCCACAACCTCTCGTTCGGGTTCCGGACGACCTACACCAGACGGTCGGTGATGGAGGCGGGCGGCTCCGGCGGGCCCAGCCACATGCCCTGGCCGAGCCGGCACCGCAGGGCGGCCAGGACGTCCGCCTGCTCGCGGCGCTCGATGCCCTCGGCGATGGCGGTCAGGCCGAGGGTGGCGGCCAGCTTCACGAGGGCCCGGGCCAGCGCCGACTCGTGGGCGTCGCCGGTGACGCCGTCGACGAAGGCCTTGTCGATCTTCAGGAAGTCGACGGGCATGCGGCGCAGGTAGGCGAGCGACGAGTAGCCGGTGCCGAAGTCGTCGATGGCCAGGCGAACGCCGAGGGCGCGGAGGTCACCCAGGGTTCGGGCCGAGACCTCGGTGTCGTCCATCAGTGCGCTCTCGGTGATCTCCAGCACCAGGCACTCGGCGGCCAGGCCGGAGGCGGCCAGGGCGGCGGCCACCTGCGACACCCACGTCGTCTCGGCGAACTGCTGGGCGGCGACGTTCACGGTGAGCATCAGCGTGCGCCGAACGCCGCCGGACTGCTGCCACTGTGCCGCCTGGCGACACGCCTCGTTCAGCACCCACGCCCCCAGGGGCACGACGAGCCCACTGGCCTCGGCGAGGGGGATGAAGTCGCCCGGCTGCAGCAGGCCGCGAGCGGGGTGCTGCCAGCGGACCAGTGCCTCGACGCCCACCATGGTGCGGTCGGTGAGGTCGACGATCGGCTGGTACCGGAGGCGGAGCTGGTCCGAGTTCAGCGCCGCCCGCAGCTCGTGCTCGGCGGCGCTGCGCCACGGAGCGGCCGAGCGCATGACCTCGTCGAAGACCTCCACCCGGCCCCGGCCGCGTTGCTTGGCCCGGTGCATGGCCGCGCTCGCCTCTCGCAGGAGGACGTCGGCTTCACCGCCCCCGGTACCGACGGCCACGCCGATGCTCGCCGTCACCCACAGCTCGGTGCCCGCCAGGTCGAACGGCGTGGCGAAGGTCTGTTGCACCCGCTCGCTGAGCGTCCCGACCTCGTCGCCGTCGACGTCCTCGACCGACACCGCGAACTCGTCGCTGCCCATCCTCGCCACGGTGGCGCCCGGTGGCGCCTGTCGGGCGAGGCGTTGTGCGACGGCGACCATCACCTCGTCACCGGCGGTGTGACCGAAGCTGTCGTTGACCGTTCGGAACCGGTCGAGGTCGCACCAGAGGACGGCCATCGACGACCCGTGTCGGCCGGCCCGGTCCAGGGCGAGGTCGAGACGGGCGCGGAAGACGGCGCGGTCGACCAACCCGGTGAGGGCGTCGCGGCCCACCGCCGGCTCGGGCGCGCGGGGCCCACTGAGCGGGGCGCCGGGCCCGGTCAACAGCGCCCGTAGGTGCTCCT
>CAYTTL010000052.1:6871-14461 GCA_964440725.1 uncultured Acidimicrobiales bacterium
CGGGGCCCACTGAGCGGGGCGCCGGGCCCGGTCAACAGCGCCCGTAGGTGCTCCTCCGACCGGCGCAGGCTGTTGAGGGCCCGCTCCCGCTCCACCACCCGGGCCAGCTGATCGGTCACCGCGGCCATCACCTCCAGGACCTCGTCGCCGGGCGGCTGTCGATCGTGAGCGAAGAACTCGAGCACCGCCGCCGGTCCGGTGGCCACGGTCACCGGGAAGGCGAGCGTCGTGCCCAGCCCCGGGCGGGCAGCGGCCGGGTCGCCGACCGCCCAGGTCGCCCGGGCCTCCGCCGCCGCCCGGCGGGCCACGTCGCCGGCGGACGCCGGGAGGTTGTCGTCGTCGACCACCCACACGCGCCCGGTGTGCCAGCCGGCGAGGCGGCACACCTCCTCGATCACCACCGCGGCGGCGTCGACGAACGTGGTGCTGGCGTTGGCGGCCGCCGCCGTCCGGGCGACGAGCGTGAGGGAGGTGAGCGGCCCGAGGCCGGCGGGCTCCCCGCCGGCCTCGCCGGCGGGCGTGTCGGGCTTGCCGGTCATGCCACGGCTTCCTCGCACACCGCCGGGTCGGCGCAGGCGTGGGAGACGCTGGGCTGCACGACGGCCCCCACCGCACCGGCCCGGCGCACGGTGAGCAGGGCGATGAGTCCACCGATGACACAGAGCGCGGCCGACAGGAGCAGGGCCCGGCTGATTCCGTCGCGGTAGGCGGGGTCGGCCGGCGCCAGCTCCCCCAGTCCTCCGGCGAGGGGCAGGAGGGCGACCGACAGCAGGGTGCCGATCCGGGCCACGGCGTTGTTGACACCCGACCCCGCTCCCATGTGGCGCTCCTCGACCGAGCCCATCACCGCGGCGGTCAGGGGCGGGACGGTGAGGGCGAGTCCCAGGCCGACGACCACGACCCCGGGGAGGACCCCGGACAGATAGTCGTCACCGGGTCGGAGGCGGCTCAGCAGGGCCAGCCCGACGGCGATGATCACGGGGCCCACGGTCATCGGCCAGCGGGGCCCGATGCGCTGGCTCAGGGCGGCGGCACGGGCCGACAGGGCGAGCATGATCAAGGTGATCGGCAGCAACGCCGACCCGGCCGCGAGGGCGGAGTAGTGCAGCACCTGCTGGAACTCGAGCACGAGCAGGAACAGGGCACCCCCGAACGCCGCGTAGACGGCCAGCGTGGTGGCGTTGGCCCCGCTGAACTGGCGCGACCTGAAGATGTCGAGGGGTACGAGCGGTTGGCGGCGGCGCCGCTCCACCAGCGGGAAGGCGGCGAGGGCGACCGCTCCGGCCGCACCGATGGCCACCACGTGAGGCGACAGCCCGTGGGCCGACCACTGGATGAGGGCGAAGACCACGGCACCCAGTCCGAGGCTGACGGTGAGGGCCCCGAGCAGGTCGGGCGGGTCGACGGCCTCGGGATCCCGGCTCTCGGGGACGTGCCGGAGGGTGACGGCAATGGCCACGGCCGCCAGGGGGACGTTGATCAGGAACACCAGGCGCCACGACACCGCGTCCACCAGCCAGCCCCCGAGGAACGGCCCCAGGGCGGTGCTCACCCCGGCCAGCCCCGACCAGGCGCCGACCGCGGTGCTGCGATCCTCGGGTCGGAAGCTGGCGGAGAGGAGGGCGAGGCTCCCGGGGACGAGCAGGGCTCCGCCCACCCCCTGGAGGGCGCGGGCGGCGATCAGCGTCCCCATCGACGGCGCCAGCCCGCACAACGCCGAGGCGGCGGTGAAGGCGACGAGACCGGCGACGAACATGCGTCGCCTTCCGTACAGGTCGCCCAGCGACCCGCCGAGGAGGAGGAGCGAGCCGAGGGTGAGCAGGTAGCCGTCGACCGTCCACTGCAGGCCGGCCATCCCCGCACCCAGGTCGCGCCCGATGGCCGGCAGGGCGACGTTGACCACGGTGCTGTCGAGGAAGGCGATGCCCGAGCCGGCCACGGTCGCGGCGATCACCCACCGGCCCGCGGGGGTGCCATAGCGGACGTGGCGAGGCGGCGGTTCGACGACCCTGCCGGCCATGCGGCCCTCCTTGTCGCCTCTTCGGTGAACCTCAGCCGACGCTACAACGGTGATGCGTCACCCCGGTCGAACTCCCGGCCAGGTGGTGGGCATCTCCGGCTCGTAGGAACAGAACGTTCCGGTGCGCACGGAGTGCCGTAGGTGGCGACCGAGGGCGGGGTGGGCGGCGTCGATGCGGTCGAGGCTCAGCCGGATCCTCGCCGCCACCGATCGTCGGGCTCGCTCCGCGGGATCTTCCTCTCTCTCGCCCGGTGCCGTCGTCGCCGCCAGTTCGGCGGCCACGACGTCGCGCTCGGCCCACGCCAGCGCCACCTGCACCGGGTCGGCGCTGCCGTCGGCCAGCTCCCGGTCGAGCTCGGCCAGGCGGCGCCGGAACTCGGCACGCGCCCTCTCGGCGATGTCGACGACGGCGCCGGGTTCGCCGGTGCGGCCGGAAGAGGGCGCCTGGCCGGCGTGACCGATACCGCCCACGAACACGCCGGCGGCCAGGTCGGTCACGTGGAAGCTCCGTCCCGGGTTGGCCAGGAGGGCGGCCAGGTCGTGCAGGCCCAGGCTGTCGGCGAGGCGAACCTCGACCCCGGCATAGGCGAGGAGCCACCCGTCGCCGTCCCGGGTGAAGGCGTTGCCGGCACTCCCGCGCTCACTCGCCGGCGGCTCGTGGGAACGGGCCAGCACCTGGCGCGCCTCGTCGGCCAGGCGGTCGACCCCCAGGCGCCGGTAGATCGCCTCTGATCGGGCCAGTAGCTCCAGGCCCCGCTCCCAGTCGTCGTCCACGTCGCGGGCCCGCAGCAACGCCGACCACTCGCGGGCGGTGTGGGCCACCAACAGGGCCGCGCCTGCGGACGCGTTGTCGTCGAGGGCGGCCCGGAAGTGGGCGTCGGCCTCGTCCCACCGCCCCAGCGTGTGGGCCAGCAGCCCGAGGTGGCGCGACACCGATCCGTGGCACAGGCAGGCGTCGACGTCGACGGCGAACCGCCGGGCGTGGGGGAGAAGCTCGTCGTAGAGGATTGCGGCCTCGGGGTCGCGTTCAAGGGTCGCGGCCAGCTCGGCCAGAACGGCGATCGTCGCCAGCCGGCGGTCGTCGGGCGCCACGCCGGCGAAGCCGTCGACGGCCAGGCGGGCCAGCTCGGCGCGAGCCTCCCCGTCGCGTCCGAGCATGCCCAGCAGACAGACCAGCGGGGTGCGATCGCCGTACCCGTCCGTCGGTGTCGCCAGCGACCGGGCCAGCGCCTCGAGCTCCACCAGCCGGTCCTGGGCCAGGCGCAACCCGAATAACTGCAACGTGCACACCGCCTCGACGGCGGCTGAGCCTCCCCGCCCACCGACAACGCCGGCGGTGCCGGCTCCTCCGCCGAGAACGGCGGCGGTGGCGTTCTGGCGCTCGCACTCGGCGAAGCGGCCCTGCAGCAGGGCCCGCATGCCCCGCCACAGCGGCACGTACCAGGAGGCGGCAGCCTGTCCGAGTCGGGGGACGGCGGTGGCGAAGGCCTCGATCTCGGCGTCGACCGCCGCCATGTCGCCACTCTCGAGCACCTCGACCACCCGCCGTCGTCGTCGGCCCAGCTCCGTCGCCGGATCGTCGGCCCGATCGTCGTCGCCCGCCGACTGGGGGATCACGGTCGCTCCCTCGCCCAAGCTCCCACGGTACCGCCGAACCGGGATTGCCAAATCTGTCCACCGCACCGACTGCGGCATGCGAAGCACCCGGGTGCCCTCCCGCCGATTACCTAATGTCCTCCGTGTGACCAAGGGACACGTCGTCATGGGGCTGCTCTTCTTTCCCCGGGGCGGCTCGGCGCAGGTGGCCCGGTACCTGTCGGAGGCGCTGGCCCGGGCTGACTGGTCGGTCGGGCTCGTCGTCGGGTCCCTCGGCGAGCCGGGGGAGACCACCCACGCTCCGACGTTCTTCGCCGGCAGCCTGGGCCCGAGCGGCCCCCTGAGCGGGGTGGTCGTGCGCCACCTGGACTACTCCGAGGCACAGCGGCGGTTCCTCGCCGGCGGCAGTGCCGTCGGCGCCACCGTGCCGATGCACCCGTCGTACGAGGACCGCCCCGATGCCCCCGACGTGGTGTTCGCCGCCGTCGCCCCCGACCTGGCCCACCACCTGTCGGCAGCATGGGAGCGGCCGTTGGAGGAGGCCGGTGCCGACCACGCCCGCGTCTTTCACCTCCACCACCTCACGCCCCAGCACGATGCCGTTCGTCGCCGGTGGCCCGGAGCCGCCGTGGTTGCCCATCTCCACGGCACCGAGATCAAGTTCGTCCAGGCCGTCGACGAGCGGGCGGCGCTGGCCGCCGCCGTGGGCGCGACCCTCGCCACGATGCCCGAGTGGGTGCGGGCCAACCCCGACGGGGTGCCGGCACTGGACGAGCCCCGGCAACGGCTGCTCACCACGACCCGCTGGTCGCAGTGGCGCCACGGGGAGGCTTGGCGGGACCGGCTCCGCCACCAGGCTCGCAGTGCCGACCATCTCGTCGTCGTGTCGCCCACCGACCGGGCCACCGCCACCAGGGTGCTGGGTGTCGCCCCCGAACGGGTCACCGACGTTCCCAACGGCGTCGACGTGGAGCGGTTCCGCCCGCAGCCACTCAGCCGGGACGAGCGCCGGGTCCGCTTCCGGCGCTGGCTCGTGGAAGACCCGCAGGGATGGGACGACAGCTCGGTTCCCGGGACGGTCGCCTACCGCGAACCCGAGCTCGACCGACTCGACGGCGTGGTGTTGATCTTCGTCGGCCGGTTCAGCGCGGCCAAGCGGGTCCCGCTGCTGCTCCGGGCCTTCGGGCGGGCCCGCCACCGGTTCGAGCGTCTGGCGTCGCTGGTCGTCTGGGGCGGCCACCCCGGGGAATGGGAGGGCGAGCATCCCGTCGCCGTGGCTCGCCGCATCGGCTCCGACGGCATCTTCTTCGTCGGGTGGCGAGGCCATGACGAGCTTCCCGATGCGCTCGCCGCCAGCCACGCCCTGGTGATGCCCTCGGTCGACGACTCGTATCCCCAGGCACCGCTCGAGGCCATGGCCGTCGGCCTCCCCGTGGTCGCAACCGCCAGCGGCGGCTTTCCCTTCATGATCAACGTCGAGCCCGCCGAACCCACGGGGTGGTTGGTACCGCCCGACGACGAACTCGCCCTCGCCGCGGTGTTGACCGAGGTCGTGAACGGGCCCGAGGAACGGGCCCGCCGGGGTGCGGCCGCACTGGCCCACGCCCGAGCGCACCTGTCGTGGGACGGACGGGTCGCCGGCTTCGAAGAGGCCTACGCTATGGCCACCGACCGCCGGGCGCGTCGTGTCCACGAATCCGCCTGACGTTTCACCAGGACGGGTTCGGGTAGATGTCCGGCACACTTTGAAGGGAGAACTTCATGCCTGTTGTCGATCCGAAAACCGGTGAGCCCGTCTCCGACGCTCCCGACCAGGAGGACCAGAGCCTCGCCGGCGGCGAAGGGAGAGGCGCGGAAGTCTCCGCCACGGAATCGCCCGCAGAGGGCACAGGGGTCTCGACCGGCCCCAACGAACCGCGCGAAGCCCAGCCCGGCGCTACCCAGGGCGACGACGGGAACGCACTGAGCGGCCCGAACGCCAGCGGCTCCGGAGGCTGAGCGACAGCAGGGTGTCGGTAGGCTGAGAGCCTGCCGACGACCCCACCAGTTCTGAACAGTGCCGCCGGCTCCGCTCGGAGGTCTGCATGAAGCGCCTGGCGGCCGCGGTGATGGCTGTGGCCCTCACCGCCAGCTGTGGGGGCAGGACGACCGACGACGGCGAGGCCGTTCCGGTCACGCCGACGGGGCCCAGGGACCTGGTCATCGCCGTCGGTGGACCGTTCTCGGGACCCCAGCAGCCAGTCGGCGACCAGATGAAGGTCGGCGCCAGGCTGGCTGCGGAACAGGTGAATGCCGCCGGCGGGATCTCCGACGGGCCCCTCCGAGGGTCACGGGTCGTGATCGACGACTCCTTCGATGACGCCGACGTTCCCGAGCGGGCCGTCGACAACATCCGCAAGGTTGTCGACGACGAGAGGTACGTCGCCTTCGTGGGTTCCGGCTCATCCGACGCGTCGGTGGCCGCCGCCCTCGTGGCCAGCATGGCCGGCCTCTCGTATCTCGCCGCCCACGCGTCGTCGCCGAAGATCCTCGACGCCGCCACCGTCCAGGAGTGCGTGTTCGTCCTGCCCCCCACGGCGGCGGTGTCCGCCTACGCGGTGGCCGACGAGCTTGTCGCCACCGGCCATGACAAGCCCGCGGTCCTCCACATGACCGGCGCCGACGGCGACAGCGTCGTCGCCTCCGTCGCCGAGCGCCTGAAGGAGAAGGGCCTCGAGCTGGCGAGCACGGAATCGTTCACCGCGGGCGAAACCGACTTCACCACCCAGTTGGGCCGCATCAAGGCGCAGGCTCCCGACTCACTGGTCATGGTGGGGCCGGCCGACTCCGAGGCCCTCATCCTCGACCAGGCCGACGGGCTCAATCTCGAGGTGCCCGCGTTCGATGCCGGTGGCGCCACCGCCGCCGAGTCGTTCCTGACGGCCGCCGGTCCGCTGGCCAACGGTGTCGTCGGCAGTACACCGGCCGACACCGAGCGCAACACCCCGGCGGCGGTGGCCCTGCGTGACGCGTACACCGCGGCCACGGGCGCATCGGTCGTTCCCGCTCCCGCGGTGTTCGCCTACGAGGGGGTGCAGGCGGTGGCCGCCGGTTTTGCCGACGGGGCCGGCACCCGCCTCGATCTGTCCGACCATCTCCACGCCATCGAGTTTGCCGACACAGGAGCCGGCCCGCTCCGGTTCGGGCCGGACGGCTCGCGGCTCGGAGCCAGGATCTACCTCTTCCAGATCGTGGCCGGCTCGCCGGTGTTCACGACCGCCTACGAGCAGACCGGGTCCACGACCGTGGAGAAGGTCAGGCTGGAACGCTGACGGGACCTGTGCTGCCAGGGACTGCCGAACCAGCCGACGGGGTTGGGGTCCCCGTCGGAAGCGGCGGGCGTGGCCCGTAGGGCCCGGGTGCCCGCCGCCGTCAAATCGGCTGGATTCCCAGGTCGCGATAGGTGGCGAGGGGGGCGTAGACCACGCCCCGAGCGGCGAGAGCCTCCCCCGCGGCGTCGCCCCGGTCGAGCAAGGTGACGGCCAGCACCGTGCGGGCACCCGTCGCCTCGACGGCGTCGATGGCCTGGAGCATGGAGCGCCCCGTGGTCACCACGTCCTCCACGACCACGACCGGCGTCGAGGGACCCAGCTCCGCCCCCTCGATGAGCTTCTGGCGGCCGTGGGCCTTGGCCTCCTTGCGCACCGAGAACCACCGGGCGCCGGACACGACGGCGACGGCGTGGCCGAGGGGGTCGGCGCCCATGGTGAGGCCGCCGACGGCGTCGAAGGCGATGCCCCGCTCGTCGGCCTGGGCCACCACCGCCTCGGCCGCCAGTCGCAGCTCGGCTCCGGCGGCCAGAGCCCGCTTTCCGTCGACGTAGTCATGGCTCCAGTCCCCGGACGACAGCTGGAACGCCTCTTCCCGGCGGACGTACCCCTGCGAGCGGATGACCTCGAGCACCTGCCGCCGGAGGTCGGCGGCCCGCTCGGCGG
>CAYTTL010000053.1:0-7577 GCA_964440725.1 uncultured Acidimicrobiales bacterium
CGACACCACCGACCGCAGCATCGACGAGGTGGTCGACGACATCGTCGCCCGGGTGGCAGAGGTGGCCCCGGTTCGGCCGCCGCCCCCCGCGGCCGAGGCCGCCCGGCCCCCGGATGCGGCCACGCCCGGGACGCCGGTCGAGGAGCGGCCGTCACGGTCGGCCCTCGCCCTGTACTCGGTGGTGCGGCGGGTGGTCGGCGCCATCTGCCGCACGTACTGGAGTGCCACCTACGAGGGCCTCGAGCACGTTCCCGCCACCGGGTCGTTCGTGCTGGCCCCCGTCCACCGCTCCTTCATCGACTTCGGTCTGGTGGCGGCCCTGACCCGGCGGCGCATCCGCTACATGGGCAAGGACTCGTTGTGGAAGGTGTCCTGGTTCGGTCGCTTCATCTCCGCCCTGGGAGCCTTCCCGGTGCGACGGGGCGCGGCCGACCGCGAGGCGCTGCGCCGCTGCATGGAGGTCATCCGCAGCGGCGAGCCCGTGGTGCTGTTCCCGGAGGGCACCCGGCGGTCGGGGCCCACCGTGCACGAGCTGTTCGAGGGGGCGGCATACGTGGCCATCCGCACCGGCGTGCCGATCGTGCCGGCCGGCATCGGGGGGTCGGAGCAGGCCATGCCCAAAGGGCGGCGGGTGCCCCGGCGGGTCAAGGTGCACGTGGTCGTGGGCCCACCGCTCGTGCCTCCGCCGCCGAAGGCCAGCGGCCACCCCTCACGCCGGGTTGTGAAGGAGCTCACCGCCGCCCTCCACGCCGAGCTCCAACGCCTCTTCGACCAGGCCCAGGCGACCGTCGACCAGGCCTGAGCCACCCCAGATCTCGTTCCGGTCAGGTTCCGGGGGGCCAGGGCCCCCCGGAGCCTGACCAGAACGGGTGGGTGTGACGGCTAGCCGGCGAGGGTGTCGAGCACGTCGCTGGCGGCAACCCGGCGGTCGTCGGTGAAGGGAGAGACGGCCGGCGGGGGAGCGCCCAGGGTGAGGCTCACGATGGCGTCGAGGGCGCCGAGCAGGTCGCGCAGCTCCCGCGGGGGCGGGAAGTACTCGTCCTCCTCGGTGACCGACACCAGCTCGACGCCGTGGGCCGGGTCCAGCTCGGCCACCACGGCGCGCACCAGCTCGTCGGGGGCGGATGCCCCGGCGGTCACGCCCACGACGCCGGCCAGGTCGTCGGGCAGCTCGGAGGCGGCGTTCACCCGGTGCACCCGGGGACAGCCCACGGAGCGAGCCACCTTCTCGAGGGCGACGGTGTTCGAGGAGTTGGCCGAGCCGATGACCACGATGGCGTCGGCCCGGGTGGCGATCTCGGTGAGGGCCGACTGGCGGTTTGTGGTGGCGAAGCACAGGTCGCTGCGGCCGGGCACCCACACCTGGGGGAAACGGTGCTTGGCGGCCTCGAGCACCCCGGACCAGTCCTGGTGGCTGAGGGTGGTCTGGGCGAGGAGGGCGACGGGCCCGTCGAAGGTGTCGAGGGCCTGCACGTCGGCCTCGGACTCCACCAGGTGCACGGCCTCGGGAGCGACGGCCATGGTGCCGACCGCCTCGTCGTGGCCCTCGTGGCCCACGTAGAGGATCGAGTAGCCCTTGCCGGCCCGGACCTTCACCTCGTGGTGGACCTTGGTCACGAGCGGGCACACGGCATCGATGACGAACCCGCCATTGCCCCGGGCGGCGGCGACAACCGCAGGACTCGATCCGTGGGCGCTGAGCATCAGGGGTGAGCCGTCGGGGACCTCGTCCACGCTGTCGACGAAGACCACGCCCAGGCTCCGGAAGCGATCGACGACCAGGCGGTTGTGGACGATCTCGTGGTAGCAGTACACGGGAGGTTCGAAGACCCGCACCATCCAGGCCAGAGCCTTGATGGCCATCTCCACGCCGGCACAGAAGCCTCGGGGGGAGGCGAGGAGCACCTGCTCCACCCGCTGCGGGGGCACCGGGGTCGCTTCGTCGTCCACTGCCCCCAGCGTACCCGTGCCGGTCGGCGGTCCGGCTCGGGCGACCGTCGGCGCCGGGTCTCCCCGCCGCCCCTCGAGGTTTGTAGGAATTGAGCCTCGGCTAGGTTTGCTGAGCCGTGAGGATCATCGAGGAGTCCCAGCTCGCCGCCGTCCGCGAGGGCGAGATCCCCGGCCATGTGGGGTGCATCATGGACGGCAACGGGCGGTGGGCCCTCATGCGCGGGATGGTGCGCATCCACGGCCACCAGGCCGCCGAGGAATCGGTGGTCTCCACCGTCGACGCCGCCCTCGACCTGGGCATCGGGTGGCTCTCGGTCTACGCCTTCTCCACCGAGAACTGGTCACGCGACCGTGACGAGGTCACGTTCCTCATGAGCTTCGACGAGTGGCTCCTGCGGCGGGCGCGGCGCGACGAGCTCAACGAGAAGGGCGTCCGCATCCGCTTCGTCGGCCGTCTCGACGACCCGAACATCCCCCAGCGGTCGCGCGACTGGCTGCTCGAGACCGAGGACCTCACCAAGGGCAACGACCGCCTGCAACTGTGCATCGCCTTCAACTACGGCGGGCGGGCCGAGATCGTCGATGCCGTACGCGCCCTCGTCGCCGCCGGGCAGTCGGCCGAGGATCTCACCGAGGACGAGTTCGCCTCCCGGCTCTACGTGCCCGAGATGCCCGACATCGATCTGGTCATCCGTACGTCGGCCGAGCACCGCCTCTCCAACTTCTTCACCTGGCACAGCACCTACGCCGAGTTCGTGTTCACCGAGACGCTCTGGCCCGATTTCCGGGGCTGGCACCTGTACTCGGCGGTGGCCGAGTACCAGACCCGCCGCCGCCGCATGGGCGCAGCCACGGCGGAACCCGGATGAGAACCGACGAGCTGGCCGCGCTGCTCGGGCTGAGCGACCTGGGCGAGAAGCTCGTCGACGTCGAGCTCGGATTGGGCCAGGCGCTGCGCTCGGACAACACCTACCTGTCGGGGCCCGGCCTGCGGGTGGTGGAGGGCGGCGGCAAGCGCCTCCGGCCGGTACTGGCCATCGCCTCCGCCGCGGTCGTCGCCCACGACGGGTCCTGGAGCCACCGAGTGCGCTCGGGGGCGGTGGCAGTCGAGCTGGTCCACGTGGGGTCGCTGGTGCACGACGACATCATCGACCAGGCCGACGAGCGTCGGGGGGTGCCCACGGTCAACCACATCGAGGGCCCGAGCCACGCCATCCTCGTGGGCGACTACCTGCTGGCCCGGGCCGGTGTCGAAGCGGCGCGGGTGTCCAAGGAGGTGGCCGAGGTGCTGGCCGAGACCATCGCCGACCTGTGCGACGGCCAGAGCCGCGAGACCATCGACCTGTTCAACGTCGACCGTGAGGTCGACTCCATGCTGAAGGCGGTGCGGGGCAAGACCGCAGCGCTGATGCGGGCATCGTGTCGCATCGGCGCCCTGTGCACCGGCCAGATCGGTGACGGCGTCGAGGCCCTGAGCCGCTTCGGCGAGGCCTTCGGCATGGCCTTTCAGATCGTCGACGACGTGCTCGACGTCGTGTCGACGACGAGGGCCATGGGCAAGCCCGTCGGTCACGATCTGAGAGAGGGTGTCTACACGCTGCCCGTGCTGTACGCCCTCCGCAACGAGGGCGGCGACCGCCTGCGCTCGCGCCTCGGGAAGCTCATCGACGACCCGGCCGCGGTGAGCGAGTTGATCGAGCTGGTGAAGGCCAACGGAGCCGTCGAACAGGCCCTCGACGTGGCCCGCGGCTTCAACCGGGCGGCGGCCGAAGCCTTGGCCGGCTTCGAAGGCGGCCACGTCGTCGACGGGCTGGCCAAGCTCCCCGACGCCTATCTCGAGTGGGCCCTGTGCGAGAAGACGGCGGGCACCTACACCCTCGTCGGCTGATTCCCTGCGTAGCGCCGGCCGCGGTCGTAGGCTGAGGAAGCGGCATACCACCCTCCCGGGAGGTCGGACATGAGCACGTGGAAGCGAAGCGGCGAGATAACCACCAAGACGTGGGCGGTGATCAAGGAGAACCCCGTCTTGTTGCGCTTTCCGGCCCTGGCCGCGGTGTACGGAGCGCTCACCGCGTTCGTGTTCATGGCGCCGGCCCTGGGGCTGGCCGCCATATCCAACACCACGCCGGCGCGCGTGGCGGCCGGCCTGTTGTTCTTCGTCGGGGTGTGGGCGGCGACGTTCGTCGGGCTCCGGTACCTCGCCGGGCTCGTGTACGTGGCCGACAAGTTGATGAGGGACGAGCCGGCGACCTTCGACGGCATGCAGGTCGCATCCGAGCGCACCCAGGCTCTCGGGGTGTGGGCCCTGATCTCGGTCGTCGTCGGGTGGATCATCAGCGCCATCCAGGGCGGCGGTGACGACAATGTCGTCGTGACGATCCTGCGGGTCATCGCCGCGTCCTTGCTGGCGGCGGCGTGGTCGCTGATCACCTTCTTCGTCCTTCCCGTGATCGTGCTCGAGAACGTGAGCGCCCCGACGGCGATGAAGCGATCGGTGGCCGTCATCAAGGGCAAGTGGGGCGAGGCGGTCACCGGTACGTTCCGGATCGGGGGACGGATCCTGCTGACGTTCCTGCTGCCCGGCATCCTCCTGCTCGCCGCCGGCGCCGGCCTGGCGTTCGTCGCCGGTGGGATGATCGGCATCTCCTTCGGGGTGGCGCTGGGTCTGGCCGGGATCGCCCTGATCATCGTGGGCCTGGTCCGCCAGGCGGCGGCCCGGCAGGTGTTCGGGGTGGCGCTGTACCGGTTCGCCGCCGACGGCATGGTCATCGGCCGCTTCACCGAGGACGATCTCGTCTCGGCCATCGGCCCCAAGAAGGGTCGCCGCTCGAGGTAGGCGGGTCTCCGGGAGCCGGTCCCCCCGGGGGGTCGTATCCTGGCCGGGTGCCCTCTCCTCTGGTTGTTGCCGTCGCGCCCGGTTCACCGGCCGAGCTGGCCGGCATCCTGGCGGGCGACGAGATCGTCGCCCTGAACGGGGTTCGGCCGCGCGACGTCATCGAGTGGCAGCTGTTGACCGACGAGGCCGACCTGGCCTTGGAGGTCTCGCGGGGTGGTCTCGACCTGGAGATGACCGTGGCCAAGTCCGACGGGCAGCCACTGGGTGTCGAGGTGTCCTCGGCGCTGTTCGACCAGGTCCGGACCTGTGACAACCACTGCGAGTTCTGCTTCATCTTCCAGCTCCCACCCGGTCTGCGGAAGAGCCTCTACGTGAAGGACGACGACTACCGGCTGTCGTTCCTCTACGGCAACTACACCACGCTCACCCGCTTCACCGAGCTCGACCTGGAACGGGTGGTCACCGATCGACTCGGCCCGCTCAACGTGAGCATTCACGCCACCGATCCCGAGGTGAGGTCGCGGATGCTGCGCAACCGCCGGGGCGCCACCAGTCTGCGGTGGCTGCGGGCCCTGCTCGACCACGGCATCGAGGTGCACGGCCAGGTCGTGGTCTGCCCGGGGGTGAACGACGGTGACGTGCTGGAGAACACGTTGTGCGGTGTCCTCGACCGGTACCCGGAGCTGGCCACCGTGTGCGTCGTGCCCCTGGGTGTCAGCCGGTGGTCGCCGGCCACGTCGTTACGGGTGCACACCCGGGCCGAGGCCTGCGCCGTGGTCGACACCGTCGAGCGCTGGCAGGACGTGTACCGGGGGGTGCTCGGCCGCCGGGTGGTGTTCGCGGCCGACGAGTACTACCTGCTGGCCGATCGCCCGTTCCCGGCGGCCGAGTCCTACGAGGGGTTCCCCCAACACGAGGACGGCGTGGGCATGGCGCGGGCGTTCGAGCTCGAGCTGTCCGGCGAGGCCGACGAGGGACTGGGCACCCGACCGGGATTCTTCGCATGGGTCGACGGCGCACCGCCGACCACCCCCCTCGACGGGCCGGACGGGGCCGAGGGCTACCGGGCCCCGAGAAGCGACGGTCCATCCGCAGTGCCCGACGACGAGGACGAGCGACCGGTCACCATTCTCACCGGCGAGTACGGCGCACGGGTGCTGGGGCCACTCGTTGCCGGTCTGGGGCGGGCCGACGTCCGGGTGCTCCCCGTTGCCAACAACTTCTTCGGTGGCAACATCGCCGTCACCGGGCTCCTCGTGGGGGCCGACCTCGCGCCCGTGCTCGCCGACGCACCGCAAGATCGCCGGTACCTGCTGCCCGATGTGTGCCTGTCGGGTGGGGTGTTCCTCGACGGCACCCGCCCCGACGACCTGCCCCGGCCGGTGGAGATCGTCGCCACCGACGGCGTGGCCCTGCGCCGTGCCCTCGCCGTGCCCGTGAGGACCTGAGTGGGCCTCCCCGTGGTGGCCGTGCTCGGGCGGCCCAACGTCGGCAAGTCGACGCTCGTGAACCGCATCGTGGGCCGGCGCGAGGCCATCGTCGAGGAGCGTCCCGGCGTGACCCGCGACCGCAAGGTCCTGGAGGCCGAGTGGGCGGGCCGCCACTTCCAGATCGTCGACACCGGAGGGTGGCTCGACAGCGACGACGCCCTCGACGCCCAGGTGAGCCGGCAGGCCGAACGGGCGTTGTCGGGGGCGGCCGTTGTGCTGCTGGTGGTCGACGTCACGGTAGGTGTCACCGACGACGACGACAGGGTGGCGGCCATTCTGCGCAAGGCCCTGCGGGCCAAGGAACGGGCCCCCGCCGTGGTGGTGGTGGTCAACAAGGTCGACAACCAGCAGCGGGAGGCCGAGGCGTGGGACTTCGGTCGCCTCGGGTTGGGCGACCCGTGGACGGTGAGCGCCCTGCACGGCCGGGGCAGCGGCGACCTCCTCGACGTCGTCGTGGCCGCCCTGCCGCCACTGTCGGCGGAAGAGGCAGCGGCCGAGGCGGGGGAGGAGCCCGACGCCGGTGTCCCCGCCGTGGCGATCGTCGGCCGTCCCAACGTGGGCAAGTCCACCCTGTTCAACCGCCTCATCGGCGACGAGCGGTCGGTCGTGCACGATGCTCCGGGCACCACGCGCGACAGCATCGACACCATCGTGGAATCGCCCGACGGGCCCATCCGCTTCGTCGACACCGCGGGGATGCGGCGCCGCAGCCGCATCGGCGAGGGCCCCGAGTACTACTCGTTGGTGCGGGCTCTCCAATCGATCGACCGGGCCAGTGCCGCCCTTCTGGTGATCGACGCCTCCGAGGGGGTCACCCACCAGGACCAGCGCCTGGCCGAGCGCATCGACGCCGCCGGAAGCCCGGTGGTGATCGTGCTCAACAAGTGGGACCTGCTCGACGCCGAGGGCCGGGTGCAGGCCACCACCGACCTGGAGGACCGCCTGGCCTTCCTCGGTTACGCCCCGGTGCTCAAGACCAGCGCCCTGTCCGGCAAGGGCGTCCACCGCCTGATGCCCGCCCTGGCGGAGTCGATCGAGGCCTACCACCGCCGGGTGCCCACCCGCGAGCTCAACGACGTGGTCCAGGCCGCCCAGGCCGCCCATCCGGCGCCCGGGGCCCGGGTGCTCTACGCCACCCAGGGTGCCGTCGACCCGCCCACCTTCACCCTGTTCAGCGATCGGACCCTGCACCCCACGTGGCTGCGCTTCCTGGAGCGTCGCATCCGCGAGCACTTCGGGTTCGGGCCGACGCCCCTCAAGCTGCGGGTCCGCAAGCGTGCCGGCTAGGCCCGGTCCCGCGG
>CAYTTL010000053.1:7677-12388 GCA_964440725.1 uncultured Acidimicrobiales bacterium
GGCCCCGAACCTGCCCAGAACGATGGGGTTGACCGTTCCCCTCGGCAATCGGGCGGCAATGGTCGTAGCATCGTCGTCGCCATGATCGAGGCCCCAGTACTGCTCGGGGTGGCCTTCGGGTGCCTGGTCGCAGGCGCCATCTGGGGACGCTCGGCCCTCCGCCTGGAGCGCTCGTGGCGGCGCATCAAAGAAGCCAGTGGCGCCGAGCCGTCGGTGGCCGCCGACCTGGCCCGTTCCGCGTACCGCAAGGAGGTGCACAACACCCTCCTGTACGCCATCGCCGCGGTCACCGCCGCCCTCGGGGCGGTGAGCACCAACGGGTGGCTCAGTGCGGTTCGCCTGCTCCTGCTCGTGCCCATCGCCATGACGCTCGTGTACGGGCGACGGTTCATCCAGGAGGCCGACCTCATGGACGAGCGGGCCAGCCTGGAGCGCAAGGCCGAGGAGACCCTGTCCCAGGACGAGCTGGCGCCCCGTCGCTGGGCGGCCCGCCTGGCACCTCAGGACCTGCCGGCGGTCGAGGGCTTCGAGGTCGGGCAGGTGTACGAGGCGGGCACCGGCCTCATGGCCGGTGACTTCTACGACGTGTTCCCCGTCGGTCCCGGGCGACTGGCCGTGGTCATCGGCGACGTGTCGGGGCACGGCATCGAACCGTCGATCACCGCCTTCCAGGTGAAGTACCTGCTGCGGGTGTTCCTGCGCCAGTACCGCGACCCGGCGCAGGCCCTCGAGGAGCTGAACGTCCAGATCTCGCCGCAGGTGCGCCAGGAGGAGTTCGTCTCCATGTGCGTGGGCGTGGTCGACGTGGAGGCGGGAACGCTGCGGTGGGCCTCGGCCGGGCACCCCCCGGCGTGGTTGTGGCACGACGGCGACGTGCGGCCGCTGCGGTCCACCGGGCCCATGCTCACCCTCGACCCCCGGGGTACCTACCTCAGCCGGGAGGTCCCCCTCGAGGTGGGCGACCTGGTGCTGTTCTACACCGACGGCCTGGCCGAGGCCCGGGCCGGCGGGGCCCTGTTCGGCGAGGACCGCATCGCCGGGGCCATACGCCGGGACCCCCGCATGCAGGCCGACGTGCTGTGCAAGTCGCTGCTGGCGGCGGCGCGCAACTTCGCCAGCGCCCCTCTCACCGACGACGTGGCCATCCTGGCCATTCGCAGGGTCTGACGCACTGCCCTGGTGCGACACCTGCAGCCGCTACTGGCCCGGGAGCCAGTTGGGCGAGGGCGGGGAGTGTCCGGACTGCACCACCGTCATCGGCAAGCCGCCCCGCGCGCCCTGGCACTTCAGGCTCCTCGTGGTGGCTGCTGTCGTCTACCTGGGCTGGCGGGCGGTGCAGGGTGTCGAGTGGCTGGTGCGCAACCTGTAGGGCTCGGCGTCGCCGTCAGCGGGCGGTAGGCTGGGGACTTCGGGCTGTGGCGCAGCTTGGTTAGCGCGCTTGACTGGGGGTCAAGAGGTCGGGAGTTCAAATCTCCCCAGCCCGACAAGGCGGCTGTAGGTGATCCGGGCACCCTCGAAGGTGTCGCCGAGGCCCGGGATCAGGCGCAGACCCGGTTGCGGGCCTCGGTCGCGGCGTCCACACCGCCGTTGTACCCCCACAGGCCCTGGGAGACCGGACGGGCGGCGCAGACCACCTGCAGCACCTGGGCCCGGGCCTCGGGCTGGAGGCGGGGGAGCGCGTCCACGAGGGCGGGTATGGCGTCGTCGGACAGCTCCGCCAGGTAGGCGGGGTCGAAGCGCCCCGAGGAGGCGGCGAAGTCGATGTTGTGGCGCACCACCACGGCCTCGGGGTTGGCCACGTTGAGGGCGAGCAGGGCGGCCAGCGCGGCGGCCGCCGCCACCGCCGGCAGCCACGACCGCCCCTTTCCGAGGGCCAGCGACGCGGCCAGCATGACGAACACCACGCCCAGCCAGGCGGCGAACACCTGACTGTAGAGGCGCAGCATGGTGAGCCCGAAGGTGTCCTGGTAGAGGCCGAGGCGGCGCAGGGCGACGAACACCACGACCAGGGTCAGGGCGACGGCGGCCTCGGCCAGCACCACGAACTGGCGGCGGGTACGGCGGTCGTCCAGGTCGGTGAGGGCCCGCAGCCCGAGCAGCGTGCCCAGGGTGATGGCGGCCACGGCGATGAGCTGGAAGAACCCGGTGCGGGCGTACTCGGCGTAGGTGAGGCCGGCCGTATCGAGCACGTGGCGGCCGCCTCCGGAGAGGGCGATGAGCTGGGCGACGGCGAAGGCGGCGAAGAGGGCGACCAGCGAGCCGAGCACGATCGAGGTCTCGAGACGGCCGAGGCGGAAGGGTAGCGACGGCGGCGCGGGCGCGGGCGATGCCGACGCCACCCGCAACAGGCCGGCCATGCCCCAGGCGCCCACCGTCAGCAGGACGGCGTGGCCTATGACCGCCTCCGGGCTCCAGTCGCCGAAGAACCCGGCGAACACGGCGTCGGCCGATGCCAGCAGCACCCCGAGCAGCACGAGCAGGGGAACGGCGAGGGCCACACCCCGCACCACGGCCAGGGCGGTGCGGGTGCCCTCCCGGTGTCGCCCGGCGGCACCGAGCAAGAAGCCCGGCGCGGCGATGCCGTGGGCCAGGGCGTGGAGTCCGCGGACCACGACCGCCGGGACGGTGAGGTCGAACAGGCTTCCCCCCCGTCCCAGGGACGCGGCCAGGACCAGGAGCCCGCCGATGGCCAGGATGTCGAGCGGGATCAGCCAGGGGCTGGTGCGCACGGCCAGGCAGGCGCCGAACGCCACTGCCCCGGCGACCAGCCCGACGGCCTGGGGGTTGGTCACGCGTCCGCTCGACAGCAGGGCGGCGGCCACGACAACGACGAGGGCGGTGCCGGCCACCACCGCGATCTCGGAGCGCACGGCCAGGTCGGTCATCACCGCGGCGGCGACGACGGCCACGAACACCCGCCGGTCGGCGGGTCGCTCCACCCCCAGCTCGAGCCGGTTGACGACGGGGGAGTCGGACCGGACGTCTGAGCTCTGTTTGCCGGTCGCTGCGGCCTCCGCTGTGCTTCGGTCCTCGCTCACGAAACCTCCTGGTAGGCACGCTGGCGGCCGGCGGGCAGGGTCACGACCATGCGACAACCGTGCGGCTCCCGCTGCTCGGCCCGGATCTCGCCGCCGTGCAGGTCGACGATCCAGCGGGCGATGGCCAGGCCCAGGCCGGCGCCGCCGTGCCCCGACGACCGGGGCGCGTCGGCCGGTAGAAGCGCTCGAAGACCCGCTGGCGCTCGTCCTCGCTGATGCCCGGGCCCTGGTCGCACACCTCGACGACGACGACGCCGGGGCGCTCCCCCGGCACCCGCCGGGCCCGCAGCTCCACCATCCCGCCCGGCGGGGAGAAGCGCACGGCGTTGTCGACCAGGTTGGCCATCACCTGGTGGAGCCGTTCCGGGTCACCGTTGACCACGGGCGGGGGATGGGCCACGTCGACGGCGACGTCGACGTGGCCGGCGTGGAGACGGCTCTCGGCGGCGACGTCGTCGAGCAGGGCCCCCACGTCGAACGGCCGGCGCTGGAGCGGCACGGCGCCGGCCTCCAGCCGGGAGAGCGTCAGGAGCTGCGACACCAGCCCGCCCAGGCGCTCGACCTGGCGCAGCATGGTGCGCAGGGTCTCGGGGTCGGGGGCCTGTACGCCGTCGACCAGGTTCTCCAGGCCGGCCTGCAGGGCGCAGATCGGCGTCCGCAGCTCGTGGGAGACATTCGCCACCAGGTCGCGCCGGAGCCGGTCCACCTCGGCCAGCTGGGTCGACATGGCGTTGAAGGCCCGGGCCAGCTCGCCCACCTCGTCGCGGGAGCTGTCGGTGACCCGGCGGTCGTAGTCGCCCCGGGCCATGGCCGCCGCCGCCCCTGCCATCTCCCGCAGGGGCGACGTCATCCCCCGCGCCAGGATCTGCACCAGCCCGAGCGACAGGGCGCCGGCCACCAGGGCACTGGCCACCGGCGACATGCCCGCTCCTGCGCCCAGGGAGATCACCAGCACGGTGACCGCCACCGCCGCGCTGATGCAGGCGCCCAGCTTCATCTTGATCGAGGTCAGAGGGTCGAGCGGTCTCACCGGTCGGCGCCCTCCATGGCGTAGCCGACACCGTGGACGGTGCGGATCACGTCGGTGCCGAGCTTGCGGCGAATGGCCCGCACGTGCGAGTCGACGGTGCGGGCGCCCGAGCCGTCCCGGTAGCCCCACACCTGGGCCAGGAGCTGCTCCCGGGTGCAGACCGCCCCCGGATGGGTGGCCAGCCAGGACAGGAGGTCGAACTCCGTCGGGGTCAGGTGGACCTGCTCGCCCTCCCGCCTGACCCGCCGGCTGGCCGGGTCGATCTCCACGTCGCCCACCAGCAGGGTGGCCCTCGGTCCGGGGGCCACCAGCGTCCGGTCCATGCGCCGCAGGATGGCGTGGACCCGGGCCACGAGCTCCCGGGGGCTGAACGGCTTGGTCATGTAGTCGTCGGCCCCCACGGCCAGGCCGACCAGCACGTCGGTTTCGGAGTCGCGGGCGGTGAGCATCAGCACCGGCACGGGCCGATCCCGCTGCAGCCGTCTGCACACCTCGAGGCCGTCGAGGCCGGGAAGCATGAGGTCGAGCACGACCAGGTCGGGGCCGAGGCGGTCGCAGAGCTCGATGCCCGCCGGTCCGTCGGAGGCCGTCTCCACCCGGAAGCCCTCGCTGCGCAGGCGGACGGCCACCGCCGAGGCGATGG
>CAYTTL010000053.1:12398-14036 GCA_964440725.1 uncultured Acidimicrobiales bacterium
GCCGCCTCGTCCTCGACGACCACGACGGTCCGGGGCTCGGGCATCGGGTTCAGGATACGGACCCGATGTTCAGGAGTCCCGCGCCCCAGGTGGAGATTCCGTGCATGAGGTCCGACCGGTCGGACTGCTTTCCAGATTTGGATGTAGTCCAGTACTTGGGCTAGAACTACGGCGATGCCCGTGAAGTCATCCGTCGACGGCGCTGATCTTCTCCGTCGGCACGGTCTGCATGTCACCGCCCAGCGTCTGGCCGTTCTGCAGGCGGTGTCGGAGCACCCGCACAGCACGGCCGACGACATCGACAAGGCCGTCCGGGCCGAGATCGGCGCCATCTCCCATCAGGCCGTGTACGACGCCCTCGGGGCCCTCACCGGCAAGGGTCTCATGCGGCGCATCCAGCCCGCCGGGTCCCCGGCCCGCTACGAGGACAGGGTCGGTGACAACCACCACCACCTCATCTGCAGAGACTGCCGCCGGATGGTCGACGTCGACTGTGCGGTGGGCGATACCCCGTGCCTGACGGCAGCCGACGACTCGGGCTACGAGATCAACGAGGCCGAGGTCATCTACTGGGGTCGCTGTCCCGAGTGCCTTGCCGCCACCACGACAACCAGCCATCAGAAGGAACCAGCGAGACAGGAGAAGGTCCGACGTGTCTGACACCAAGAGCAACAGCGAGAGCAACAGCGAGAGCGAGAACCCGGCGATCTCGGCGCCGACCCCGAGCGCGACCCGGCCCCGGACGAACCGGGACTGGTGGCCGAACCAGCCCGACCTGCAGGTCCTCCACCAGCACTCGCCGCTGGCCAACCCCATGGGCGAGGACTTCGACTACGCCGAGGAGTTCACCACCCTCGACCTCGACGCCCTGAAGCGCGACATCACCGAGGTGATGACGACGTCGCAGGACTGGTGGCCCGCCGACTACGGCCACTACGGGGGGCTCTTCATCCGGATGGCGTGGCACAGCGCAGGCACGTACCGCATCGCCGACGGCCGGGGCGGTGGCGGCAGCGGCGCTCAGCGCTTCGCCCCCCTCAACAGCTGGCCCGACAACGCCAACCTCGACAAGGCGCGCCGGCTGCTCTGGCCGGTCAAGCAGAAGTACGGCCGCAAGCTCTCCTGGGGCGATCTCATCGTCTTCGCCGGCAACTGTGCCCTGGAATCCATGGGGTTCAAGACCTTCGGCTTCGGCTTCGGGCGAGAGGACATCTGGGAGGCCGAGGAGATCTTCTGGGGCCCGGAGGACACGTGGCTCGGAGACGAGCGCTACAGCGGCGACGAGAGGGAGCTCACCGGTCCCTTCGGCGCCGTGCAGATGGGCCTGATCTACGTGAACCCCGAGGGGCCCAACGGCAACCCGGACCCCCTCGCGTCGGCCAGGGACATTCGAGAGACCTTCGGTCGGATGGCGATGAACGACGAGGAGACCCTCGCCCTCATCGTCGGCGGTCACACCTTCGGCAAATGCCACGGCGCGGGTGATCCCGAGCTCGTCGGTCCGGAACCCGAGGGTTGCCCGGTCGAGCACCAGGGCATCGGTTGGATCAGCAGCTTCGGCACCGGCAAGGGTTCCGACACGATCACCAGCGGGCTCGAGGGCGCGTGGACCAACGAGCCGACGAAGTGGGACAACGG
>CAYTTL010000054.1:0-4360 GCA_964440725.1 uncultured Acidimicrobiales bacterium
CTCCGGCGTCGGACTCGGCGGCGGTCGCTCCACCGGCGCTGGGCCCGAGCGGCCCCCTGCACGGGTTGCCGCGCCCTCCCGGCCCTTCCGCCTGCCCAGCAGCACCCGCGCCACCGCTACCAGCAGGCCGGCCGCCACCGCGCGTGCCGTGCCCTGGTCGTAGACGTCTAGGCCGGCCCCGGTCCAGGTCCAGGTACCCGGGGCGACCAGCAGCCATGCTCCCGCCATCACCGCCGGCCAGGCGCCAGGGGACAGAGCCGGCCAGGCGCCAGGGGACAGAGCCGGCCAGGCGCCGGCGGATGCAGCCGCCCGGGGACCGGGGGTGAGGTCGGGGTGATCGTCGCCCGCCGCCGTCGGCGCCGCCCGGGGTGAGCCGGTGCGCTCGGCGGCGGCATGGGCGAGGAGGAGTGCCACGACCGCGGCGGCCACGGCCACGGCCACGCCCAGCCGACTGCCGTCGTCGATCACACCTGCGGCAAGGCCGGCGGCCGCGGGAACGGCGGCCAGCCAGGCCCACGGGGCGTCCACGGCAAGGGCGACGACCGCGGCGGCGGCCAGAAGCCTGGAGGAGGGGGTCAGCGCCGTCGGGCCGGCGGCCGCGGCCACGGCCAGGAGGGCCAGGCTCAAGGTGCCCTGCCGGGCCCCGGCAGCCACGACGGCGGCTGCGGCCAGGATGACGACGACCACTCCCAGCTCGTCGGCGCCGGCGCGCAGGGCGGCGGCCAGCAGCACCACGGCGAGGCCTCCGGCGAGAAGCACGGCCTGCGGGCGCCGCCGGCCCACGGCGGCTGCGGCGCAGAGCAGGGCACCGGCACCAAGGAAGGTGGTGATCGCCTCCAGGGAGTGCACGTCGCCGGGCGGAAGGGACCATCGCCCGTTCTGCCCGTGGACGACCACGAACCCGGCACCGCATGCGACCACCCCGGCGGCGGCCAGCAGCCCGGCCACCAGGCGACCGTCGGACCGAGGGAGCACGCGAATGGTGAGCGTGGCGGCGGCGGCCAGACCGGCCACGACCGCGAACGCCTGCATTCCTCCGTCGCCCGCAGCGAGCCCCGCGCCCACCGCGGCGAGGGCCACGCTGGTGGCGGCCACCGACCGCCGCGAGGTCAGGCCCTCCAGAGCGGCGATGGTGAGCAGGGCGGCGCCACATCCGGCGGCGGCGACCAGTGGCGTCACATGGAAGCCCAGGCCTCCCCCACTGGCCCCGCCGGCCACGAGGAACAGCCATGCACCGGCGGCCACCGTGGCCACCAGCTGGGCAGGCCGATACGGACGGCTTCGCCGCCCGGGCCGGCCGGCCACGTCACTGCCTCCTGGGCCGCTTCGCCGCCCGGGCCGGCCGGCCACAAGGACCGGCGCCAGCAGGGGGACGGCAAGGGCCACGACCAGGGCGGCGGTCTGGGCTTCCGTCACGCCACGAGGGCGATGGCGGCGGCCCCGGTGGCGGCGAGGAGTCCCAGCACCCGTGCCGCCCGTCGGGGGAGAATCCGGGCCACCACCAGGGTGGCGGCCGTGCCCAGCACCGACGCCACGACCCGGAGGGCCACCACCGAGGTCGACGACCAGCCGCCCGCCGGCCCGGCGACCAGTGCGGCGGCGAACAGCCCGCAGGCGACGGCACCGGGCAGCGACGCCGGAGCGGCACCTTTCGCCTTGGGGCGACGGGGACACGCCAGCACGACGGCGGCGGCCGCGGCCCACGACGACAGCACCATGGCCGGCGAACCCGACCACCCCGCGGCGCCGACGACGGCCTGACCTCCGGCCAGGGCCACCAACGACGCCAACCCCCAGCGGCCGGCGACGGATACGGCGACGAGCACGCCGGTCACCCCCGCGGCCACGTCGGCGGCGGCCAATCCGAGCAGGACACCCGCGAACAGGGCGTCGCCCGAGGTCGTGGCGGCCATGAGCGCCAGGCCGGCCGCGGCACCCAGGGCGAGCAACCGCCCGGGCGTCTCGGGCAGGTCGACCGGCGCGCGCCGGGGAGGGACCGCCCCCCGCACGGGGGGCGGATCAGCGAGGACGGATCGCAAGAGGCGCGGCCGCCGACGGCGAACATGCGCACGAGGTGGTTCCAGGCGCAGTCGGGACACACCTCGACCACGTAGCAGGTGACGGCATCGGCCCGGTGGGTGAGCTTGGTGAGCTCCTTCTCCGAGGTGATGCACCGCCCGTGAGCGGGCAGCCGGGTCCCGAAGGCGTACGACACCAGCACCACACCCGGGTCGTCACAGATGGGACAGGGCTCGCTTCGCACCCCGCCGACGTTGCGAGCGGCCCGGAGGAGCTCGGGGTGGGCGTCGCACACGTCGAGTCGGGACAGCCGACCCCGGTGGAACTCGTCGATGGTGCGGCGGCGCACCAGGCGGTAGTCGACCTGGCCCGCCGTCGTGGCCGGGCGATGGCCCCGGATCGACTCGGGCCGGAAGCTCACGGCAATTCAGGCTAGGCCGCCCGGGCGGGTTGTGTCACCGCTCCCGCAGTTGACGGGTCCCGGCAGAAACGACATAATGCTGCCGATATATCGAGCCGATATATCGAGCATGTATCGGCAGGTAGGAGCGCAGGTGCTGGAACTGGCCATCCTGGGGCTGCTCAAGGAGCAGGATCTCCACGGCTACGAGTTGAAGAAGCGCCTCAGCGAGGCTCTCGGCCCCCTGTCGAGCGTCTCGTTCGGCTCGCTCTACCCGGCGCTGTCCCGGCTCGAGCGCAAGGAGGCGCTGGAGGCCACCCCCGCCGAGGGCGGGTCGGTGTTGCCGCCGATTCCGATGACCGGTTCCATCGCCGGCGAGCTCGCCGCCTTCCGGGCCCGGCGCTCCGCCGGTCGCCATCCTGCGGCGCGCACCGGACGCGGGCGCAAGGTCTACCGCATCACGCCGGCCGGCGAGCGCTTGTTCGAGCAGCTCCTGGAATCGGAGCCGATCGACGACGACCGGGCGTTCACCCTCCGCCTGGCGTTCTGCCGCCACCTGCGTCCCGACGCCCGTCTCGGGCTTCTCGAACGCCGGAGGGCGCAGCTGGTCGAGCGTTTGGCCCGGGCCCGCACCACCACCCGCGGTCGCCGGGAGCGCATGGACTCCTCCACCCGGTCGCTGGTCGAACACAGCGCCGAGACGACCGAACGCGACATCACCTGGATCGACGGTCTCATCGCCATGGAGCGGGTCGACCTACCGGAGAACCCGCAGCAGGAGCACACCCCCCCGCCGCAGGAGACCACGGTCTCCTCCCTTCAGGAAGGACACCCAACGTGAGCACTTCGTCGCCGCAGCCTCAGCGCCGGACAGTTCGCCTGGCCATCGCCGGCGTCGGCAACTGCGCCAGCTCGCTGGTACAGGGCCTCGACTACTACCGCGATGCCGACCCCACCGATGCCGTACCCGGCCTGATGCACGTGGTCCTCGGCGGCTACCACGTACGCGATGTCGAGGTGGTCGCGGCGTTCGACGTCGACGCCACCAAGGTCGGCCTCGACGTGGGCAAGGCCATCTTCTCCGGTCAGAACAACACGGTCCGCTTCGCTCCGGTCGGGGAGCTCGGCGTGGAGGTCCTCCGTGGCCCCACGTTCGACGGGCTCGGCCGGTATTACCGCGAGACCATCGAGGAATCGCCTGCCCCTGCCGTCGACGTGGCGGCGGTCCTGCGGGCCAGCGGCGCCGACGTGCTGGTGTCGTACCTGCCCGTGGGCTCCGAAGAGGCCCAGAAGCACTACGCCCAGGCCTGCCTCGACGCCGGTGTCGGGTTCGTCAACGCCATTCCCGTGTTCATCGCCTCCGACCCCGAGTGGGCTGCCCGTTTCGCCGAGGCGGGCGTTCCCATCGTGGGTGACGACATCAAGAGCCAGGTGGGCGCCACCATCGTCCATCGCATCCTGGCCCGCCTCTTCGAGGACCGGGGCCTGGTCCTCGACCGCACGTACCAGCTCAACGTGGGCGGCAACATGGACTTCAAGAACATGCTCGAGCGCGACCGTCTCATGTCCAAGAAGATCAGCAAGACCCAGTCGGTCACCAGCCAGGTCGAGAACGGCATCGCGTCCGACAACGTCCACATCGGCCCGAGCGACCACGTGCCGTGGCTCGAGGACCGCAAGTGGGCCTACATCCGCCTGGAGGGCCGCAACTTCGGCGACGTGCCCCTCAACGTCGAGCTCAAGCTGGAGGTGTGGGACTCGCCCAACTCGGCCGGCGTGATCATCGATGCCGTGCGCTGCGCCAAGGTGGCGCTCGACCGTGGGATCGGCGGACCGCTCCTCGGGCCCTCGGGCTACTTCATGAAGTCGCCGCCGGTGCAGTACCACGACGACGAGGCCCAGCGGATGGTCGAGGAGTTCATCGCCGGCTGAGGGCAGGGG
>CAYTTL010000054.1:4460-13769 GCA_964440725.1 uncultured Acidimicrobiales bacterium
CGACGACGAGGCCCAGCGGATGGTCGAGGAGTTCATCGCCGGCTGAGGGCAGGGGGGAACACCGTCGGCCGAGCGCGGCAGTGGCAAGATCTCCCTGTGGCCCTGACCAGCGAGATCTTCTGGAACCGCCAGCCCGTCACCGATCCGGCGGCGGCCGACGTGGTGCGCTACGGGCCGAACATCGCCACCGAGGCCGAACTGCGCCTGCTCGGCCAGCCGGCCGACAAGCGGGTGCTCGAGCTCGGGTGCGGCTCGGGCGTGAACTCCGTGGCCCTGGCCACCCAGGGGGCGCGTCCGATCGGTCTCGACTTCTCGGGTGAGCACCTCAGCGCCGCCCGGCGGCTCGCCGAGCGGGCCGGTGTCCGGGTCGAGTTCCACGAGGGCGACCTGGCCGACCTCGCCTTCTCCCGGGCCGACACCGTCGACGTGGCGTTCTCGGTGTACGCCCTCGGGCTGGTGGAGGACGTCAACCGCGTCTTCCGGCAGGTGCACCGGGTGCTCAAGAGCGGTTGCCCCCTCATCCTCTCGGTGCCCCACCCGGCCAACGACATGTTCGGCGACGAAGAGGACCTGCTCGTCAGCCGGTCGTACTTCGATTCCACGCCGGTCGAGCTCGGGGCCGACCGCCCTCCGTACTTCGGCTACCACCACACCGTGGCCGACCTGTTCGTGGGCCTGGCTCGTGCCAACTTCCGCGTCGACACCATCCTCGAGCCCGAGCCCCGAGGCGACGACTCGGGCGACCCCTGGTGGAGCGAGACGGCCAGGCTCGTGCCCCGCACGCTCATCATGCGGGCCCGCAAGGAATAGGGAGTCCTGCCGGGCCGCTCCTCAGCCCGTGCGCCGGCGGGCGGCCCACCACGCGTCGAGACGGCGGCCGGCCTCCTCCTCGCCGAGGGGACCCTCCTCCAGGCGTAGCTCGAGCAGGAACTCACGGGCCTGACCGACGTCGCGGCCCGGCCCGATCCCGAGGCGCTGCATGATCTGCATACCGTCGAGGTCGGGACGGACGGCGTCGAGCTCCTCGCGGGTCTTCAGGTCGGCGATGCGTCGTTCCAGGTCGTCCATCCGCGCCGACAGCGCCTCCGCCCGGGCCCGGTTGCGGGTGGTGCAGTCGCACCGGGTCAGCTCGTTGAGGCGGTCGAGGAGTGGGCCCGCGTCCCGCGCGTACCGGCGCACGGCCGCATCGGTCCAGGCCTCGTCGCCGTAGCCGTGGAACCTTAGGTGGAGCTCCACCAGGCGGCGGACGGCGGCGATGTCGTCGTTCGGGTAGCGAAGGGCCCGGAGCCGCTCCTCGGCCATGCGGGCGCCCACCACCTCGTGGTGGTGGAACGACACCCCGCCGGGGCCGATCGAACGGGTCTTGGGCTTGCCCACGTCGTGGAGCAGGGCGGCCATGCGCAGGATGCGATCGGGACGGGTCTTGTCCACCACGGCGAGGGTGTGGGCGAGCACGTCCTTGTGGCGATGGACCGGGTCCTGCTCCAGGCCGAGGGCAGGGATCTCGGGGAGGAACTCCTCGGCCAGGCCCGTTTCCACGAGGAACCACAGACCGGGACCGGGCTGATCGACGACCAGGAGCTTGTCGAGCTCGTCGCGGATTCGCTCGGGCGACACGATCTCCATGCGCCCGCGCATCGACCGCACGGCGGTCACCAGGTCGGGCTCCGGCACCAGGCCGTAGCCGGCGAGGAAACGGGCCGCCCGGAGCATGCGCAGGGGGTCGTCGCCGAACGAGTCCTCGGGCGCCAGGGGCGTCCGCAGGCGCTTGCCGGCCAGGTCGGCGACCCCGCCGAACGGGTCGACCAGGGCCAGGTCGGGAAGGGAGAGGGCCATCGAGTTGACGGTGAAGTCCCGTCGCGAGAGGTCGACCTCGACGGCGTCGGCGAATGCCACCTCGGGCTTGCGGGACTCCGGCGTGTAGGCCTCGGCCCGGTGGGTGGTGATCTCGTACGCCCGCCCGCCGCGGGACGCTCCGATGGTGCCGAAGCGCTTGCCCTGGGTCCACACCGCGTCGGCCCAGGGGCCCACGATCCGCTGGATCTCGTCGGGGCGGGCGTCGGTGGTGAGGTCGAGGTCGATCTCGGCCAGCGGGCGTCCGAGGATGGCGTCGCGCACACTTCCCCCGACCAGGTAGATGCGGTGCCCGGCCGCGGTGAAGCGCTCGGCCAGAGGCTGGATCTCGTCCAGCAACGGCACTATGCGCTCGGGGATCACGACGCGATCACACCTGGAGGGTACCCAGCGTTTCGCCCGCCCGGGCCGGCGAGCGGGCGGTCAACCGCCGGGTCAGTCGACGATGTCGACGACCACTCGACCGTCGCCGGCGTAGAGCGCACGGAACGGTCGTTGGCGGTCGGAGCCGTAGAACCACCGGACGCTACCTTCGTAGTCACCCCCGAAGACCAGCTCGTCCTGGTCACCGATCGACGTCTGCAACGTGCTGCCGCCGGCTTCGTCGTGCATGTTGGCGGCGAAGCTGATCCGTAGATGGGCGGCGGCACCCGCGTTGGCGACCGGGTCGCCGGAACCGTCGAACACGGCTTCGTCCTGCGGGACGTAGCGCACGTCCCAGGCCGGTCGGGCGAACTGCCTCCACGGCTGATGGCCTTCCGGATCGCTGTGGTCGAACCGGAACACGTAGCGGACGTACCCGTCGTGGCGTCCTTTGGCCACCGAGACGAGGACGGGGCTACCCTCGATCTCGTTCGATATGTCGGGCTTCGTGTCGGCCACGAAGGGCAGCGTGTCGGACCCGGTGGACACCTGCCGGGGGCCGCCGGCCGACCGCCCCGACGTGCCGGATGAAGCGGCCGCCGAACCCGAGCCCGTGTTCGACGCCTCCGCCGCGACCGTGGTGGGCGTCGTGCCTGCGGCTCTCGGGCGCTCGTCGGCGCCGGAGCAGCCGGCGAGGCCGATGGTGGCGCCCAGGATCACCGGCAGGACAAGCGACCGGGCCGACGACCGACGATGGTGCCTGGTCCCCCGCCCGGGTCCTGAAGGATTCTCGTCCGCTTGCCTGCTGTCGGCGCCCATCTCACACCTCTGTCTGCCCAACGGCCTTGTCGTGTTGTCAAGACCACAGTAGGGCTGGACTTGCTACCTGTCAATAGCTAATGTTCCGCCGTGGACGTCGTGGGCGCCCCCGAAGTCGCGCAGATCCTCGGGGTCTCCCGGCAGCGGGTGTACCAGCTCATCGACACCTACGAAGACTTCCCGGCTCCCTTGGCAAAGCTGGCGGTCGGCCGGATCTGGTCCCGGGAGGCCGTCGAGGAGTGGAACCGGGTGCACGACGACCGCCCGACAGGGAAGCACCGCGTCTTTCGTCCCGACGCGGACGGGACCTGACCCGCCGGATCAGTCGGACACGGAGTCGAGGGCGGGGCGAAGGTCGGACTCCCAGAAGCGGAGGAACCCGCCCTGGTCGGGGCCGATCTGGTGGAAGTGGAGGTGGTCGTAGCCGGCATCCAGGTACTCGCGCACCGACTCGATCACCGGGCCGACCTCGGGGCCGCACGGGATCGAGGCGGTGACGTCGTCCTCGGTGACCATCCCCGCCGCCTCCTCGAAATGCGACCAGGTGGGCAGGTCCTGGGCCAGCTGTCCCTTGATCCCGGCGTTGGGCCACACCTCGTGCACCGTCTTGCGGGCGGCCGCCGGGTCCTCGGCCCAGCACACGTCGATCTGGCCGTACCGCGGCCCGGTGCCGCCGGCCCCGGTGAAGCGCTCGACGACCTCTTTGCTGGGCGAGGTGCCCCAGTACCCGTCACCCAGCCGGGCAGCCAGTGCCGCCGCCTTGGGACCGAAGGCGGACACGACGACGGGGACGGGCCGGACCGGCGGATCGAACAGCCTGGCGTTGTCGATCTCGAAGTACCGGCCCCGGTGGTCGACGGTGTCGCCCGCCCACAGCTTGCGCATGACCTCGATGGCCTCTTCCAGCATCTCCAGGCGCACCTCCGGTGGCGGCCAACGCCTCCCCACGATGTGCTCGTTGAGGGCCTCGCCCGTGCCCACCCCCAGGAAGAACCGGTCGCCGAACAGCAGCGACGTGGTTGCCGCAGCGTGGGCGACGATGGCGGGGTGGATGCGCGTGGTCGGGCAGTTGACGCCGATGCCCACGCCTACCCGTTCGGTCGAGGCGGCGATGGCGCCGAGCACCGACCAGACGAAGGGGCTGTGCCCCTGAGCGCTCACCCACGGGTGGAAGTGGTCGGAGATCGTCACGAAGTCGAAGCCCGCCTCCTCGGCCTTGCGGGCGTTGTCCACGAGGGCCGGCGGCGGGTGTTCCTCGCTCGACAGGGTGTAGCCGTAGGACGCCATCTCCGGTCACTACCCCGCTCCGCGGCCGTGCCACACGCCCGGTTGCCCGGAGTCGGGGCCGGGTAGGGCGGGGACGTGCGTGTGGTCGTCACCGGGGCAACCGGCAACGTGGGGACGAGCGTGCTCGACGCCCTGGGCGCGGAGCCGTCGGTGGCGTCGGTCGTCGGGATGGCCCGGCGCGTCCCCGACACCCCCGTCGCCGACCGGCCGTGGGACAAGGTCGAGTGGGTGGCGGCCGACGTGTCGACCGATGACCTGGCCCCGGTGTTCGCCGGAGCCGACGCCGTGGTGCACCTGGCCTGGCTCATCCAGCCCTCGCACCGGATCGACGTCATGCGGGCCACGAACGTCGTCGGCAGCGAGCGGGTGTTCGCCGCGGCTGCGGCGGCGGGTGTGAGCACGGTCGTGTACGCCTCGTCGGTCGGCGCCTACTCGGCCGGGCCCAAGGACCGGCCGGTGGACGAGACCTGGCCCACGGGGGGCACGCCCACGAGCTTCTACGGTCGCCACAAGGCCGAGGTGGAACGGGTCCTCGACCGTTTCGAGGCCGCCCACCCCACTGTCCGGGTCGTCCGGCTACGGCCCGGCCTCATCTTCAAACGGGAGTCGGCCGCCGACATCCGGCGCCTGTTCCTCGGATCCCACTTCCCGGCGCGCCTGCTGCGGCCGGGTTGGATACCGGTGGTCCCGAGCGCGGCGCGCCTCGTCTTCCAGGCCGCCCACGCCAGCGACGTCGCCGAGGCCTACCGCCTGGCCCTCACCAGCGACGTACGGGGTGCGTTCAACGTGGCTGCTGATCCGGTGCTCGACGGCGCCGAGCTCCGGCGGGTCCTGGGCGCCCGGCCCGTGCCCGCTCCGAGACTCGTCCTGCGCGTCGGGGCCGACCTGTCGTGGCGCCTACGCCTCCAACCCACGCCTCCGGGATGGGTCGACATGGCCTTCAGCGTCCCGGTGCTCGACACCACGCGGGCCCACCACGAGCTGAAATGGTCGCCCACCTGGACGGCCGGCGATGCGTTGCTCGACCTCCTCGGCGGCTTCGCCGACGCCGCTTCCGGCCCCACCCCGGCTCTCGCCGGTCGTACGCCTCCGGTCTAGTCGGCGCCCGTGGACAGCGACCGCCGGAGCGGCCACGACGACGGCGACGAGCTCAGGCCGGGCACGGACCCCCGGCTGGCCAGGGTCGTCGGCCTGGTGGCCAGGGTCGAGGGCACGGCCAAGGGCGTCGCCCGGCTGGCCACGCTCGCGGCGATCGCCGGTGCCGTCGGTGGCCTGGTGCTGTGGGGGACCACGACCGGCCACCGGGTCGACGACGACCAGGAGGGCACCGTCGTCGCTCTCCTGGTACTGGTCCTGTGCCTGGCGCCTGCGGTGTGGCTGGTCAATGTCCGCTTCTCGCTGCTCGCCCTGCTGGAGCTCCCCGGGAAGTTGTCGGGTGTGACGGTCAAGAGGGGCACCCAGCTCCTGGGCGCCCCTCGACTCGACCTGCCCGCCACCGGCTCGGTGCCCGTGCGAAAGACGGGTCGACTGGCGACGATCCGCTCGTTGCGGGGCGTCGTCCGCGACTACGGCGACGTCGTGGGCTCGTGGGCCACGGTGGCGCAATTGCTGGCCCCCACCTTCTGGGCGCTCACCGTCCTCGCCCTGCTCGCCGTGCCGGTGGTGATTGCCCTGGCCGCACTCGCCGGGCTGGTAAAGGTTCTGACATGACGGCGGCCAGAGGCGGTCAGATCGCCGAGCGGCGTCGTTGGGTGACGGCGTTGTAGATCAGCAGCACGATGATCGCGCCGATGACCGACCCGATGATCCCCACCGGGCCGAGGCCGCGGTCCTCGGCATCGCTGCGGAACAGGACGTCGGCGAGGAAGCCTCCGACGAACGAGCCCACGATGCCCAGCAGGATGGTGGCTCCGATGCCCATGGGGTCGCGCCCCGGCACCAGCAGACGGGCCAACGCGCCGGCGATGAGACCGACGATGATCAGCCCCAGAATGAATCCCAGCATGTGTCCTCCTAGAAACGGCTTTGGTTGATCGAGGGTGCCCACCGCCGATCAACGGCAAACGCCGGCGCGTCGACCAGCATCACCGTCAACGCCGTCCACGTCCACCGGTTCCCGGCCGACGACATCATCCTCGGCCAGGTCCACTGCGACGTCGAGTTCACCGTGGCTCCGACCACCAGCACGAGCACGAGCACGACGACCACGAGCACGAGCACGACGACCACGAGCACGAGCACGACGACCACGACCACGAGCACGAGCACGACGACCACGAGCACGAGCACGACGACTCTGCCGCCGACCACGACCACGACCACGACGATCCCCGGCCCGACAAGCGACGGCCGCCCGGCCACCATCGTGGGCACGGCGGGACCCGACCGCCTCTTACCGCCGTCGACGACGTCATCGTCGGGCTCGGTGGCAACGACAGCCTCTACGGGCTCGACGGCAACGACGCCATCTGCGGGGGCGCGGGCAACGACCTCGTCGACGGCGGTGCCGGCAACGACACGCTCGACGGTGAGGCCGGCGACGACCGGGTGATCGGCAACGACGGCAACGACCAGGTCAGTGGCGGCCCCAACATCGACTACTGCTATGGCGGCCCCGGCGCCAACACCTTCGCCACCTGCGAGATCTACCCACAAGGGACCGGCTAGCCGCCCAGTCCCCGGCGTCTCGTTCTCGTTCAGTTGCGCGGGGCAGGGCTAGGGCGAGCACATGTCCAGCCATCCCGACGGCCCTGATCCTGCGAGAGCGGTTAGCCACAGGGCCCCACGGGGGCGCCACTGGTCCCGTGCCCGCGACAAGGAACGGGCGTAGCGTCTCCATGCCGGATTCTGCGGGAGGTGGGCATCATCCGCAGGACGCGAGTTGGGCCAGAGCTGTGTTGCGGTGGGCCACCGGCTCTGTCGTGATGCGGATGTCGACGGCTGCGCTGATCGGACCGGCCACCAGCGCCTTCGCCGTCTGCGGAGCCTTTCGACGACGACACCATAGGGGAGTACTCATGAGCACCGACCTGATCGGCACAGCACACGTCTCGCGTCCCGGCGCCAGCCAGTGCGGGAGTTGGGCCCTTCTCGTGGTCTGTGTCATCGCCTGGGTGGGCGGCGTGCCTGCGGTGGTGGGATCGGGCCTGCGCGACGCGCTGGTGGCCGCGGTGACCACCTCGGCCGACGCGCCCATGACCGACGACCAGGCCGCCGACGCCTACGCAAAGTTGCCCTTGAGCTTCGAGCCCAACGTGGGCCAGGCCGACGCCGCCACCCGGTTCGTGTCCCGGGGCGGGGGCTACGCCCTGGCCCTGGCCCCCACCAGCGCGGTGCTGGCCCTCAGCCCCTCGTGAGCGCCGCCGGACCCCGCCAGCCCGGCGGCGACGCCCGAGGCCGCCACTCGCCTGCTGCGGATGAGTCTGGTGGGCGCGGACCCGGCGGCAGCCATGACCGCCACCGAGACCTTGCCCGGCACGGTCAACTACCTGGCCGGCGACGACCCGAGCGCGTGGCACGTGGGCGTGCCCACCTACGGGCGGGTGGACACCACCGCCGTGTACCCGGGCATCGACCTGTCCTGGTACGGCAGCGGCGGCGCCCTCGAGTACGACTTCCGCCTCGCCCCCGGCGCCGACCCCGGCGTCATCCGCATCGACTTCGACGGAGCACGCGGCCTCGCCGTGGAGGCCAACGGCGACCTGAACGTGGTCACCGACGCCGGCCCCGTGGTGCAGCGGGCGCCCGTGCTGTACCAGGACATCGACGGCAGCCGCCGAGCCGTGGAGGGTCGCTACGTCCTCACCAGCGAGCACCAGGTGGGCTTCGCCGTCGGCTCCTACGACCGCGCCCGCCCCCTTGTCATCGACCCCGTCCTGGCCTACTCCACCTACCTGGGCGGCACCGGCGTCGACCAGGGCCAAGGCATCGCCGTGGACGACACCGGCGCGGCCTACGTCACCGGGTACACCACCTCGACCGATTTCCCCACCGCCAGCCCCCTCCAGGCCGCCAACGCCGGGGGCATCGACGCCTTCGTCGCCAAGCTCGACCCGGCGGGCTCGGCCCTGGTGTATGCCACCTACCTGGGCGGCACCGGCTACGACGAGGGCCACGGGATCGCGGTGGACGACACCGGCGCCGCCTCCGTCACCGGCACCACCGACTCGACCGACTTCCCCACCGCCACCCCCCTCCAGGCCGCCAACGCCGGGGGCTCCGACGCCTTCGTGGCCACGCTCGACCCGGCGGGCTCGGCGCTGGTGTATGCCACCTACCTGGGTGGCACCGACGACGACCAGGGCTTCGACATCGCCGTGGACGACACTGGCTCGGCCTACGTCACGGGCTACACCACCTCGACCGACTTCCCCACCGCCAGCCCCCTCCAGGCCGCGAATGCCGGGGACGCCGACGCGTTCGTGGCCAGGATCAGCTCCACCGTGGGCCCGACGTGCCTCGGGATGGCGGCCACCATCATGGGCACAGCCGCCAACGACCGCATCCTCGGCACCGCCGGCCCCGACGTCATCGTCGGCCTCGGCGGTTCCGACAGCCTCTACGGCCTCGGTGGCGACGACGTCATCTGCGGCGGCGACGGCAACGACATCATCGACGGGGGAGCGGGCATCGACACCATCGACGGCGAGGCCGGCGACGACCGGGTGATCGGCAGCGCAGGCAACGACGACGTGCGCGGCGGCGACGGCCGCGACCGGGTGTTTGGCAACGACGGCAACGACCAGGTCAGCGGCGGGCCCAACATCGACTACTGCTATGGCGGCCCCGGCGCCAACACCTTCGCCACCTGCGAGATCTACCCACAAGGGACCGGCTAGGCCGCCCAGCCGACCGCTTCCCGTTTGCGTTCAGCTGCGCCGGGCAGCGCGAGGGCAAGCCCATGTCCAGCCGTCCCAGGGTCCGGGCCGGCGGGCCCGTCACTGCGTCCTGGGCTCCGCCGGGCCTGGGCCCGGCGCTGCCCGGGCC
>CAYTTL010000055.1:0-13647 GCA_964440725.1 uncultured Acidimicrobiales bacterium
CGTCCCCCAATCCGACCGGAAGTCGGCCTGGCCCAGGCCGGTGAAGGTCAGGCGGGTGACGTTGCTGCCGTCGACGGCGTCCATCTTGTAGATCTCGAAGTTGACGTCGCGGTTGCTGGAGAAGGCGATCTCGGTGCCGTCGGGCGACCAGGCGGCGAAGGCGTCGAAGACACCGGGGGCGTTGGTCAGGTTGACGTCGTTGGTGCCGTCGGCGTCGATCCGGTGGATGTCGAGGCTCGTGGTGTCCTGGGAGTTGTAGACGATCTGCGAGCAGTCGGGTGACCACTTGGGCCCACTGTCGAGCACCGTGTTGTTGGTGACCTGGAACACGTTGCCGCCGTTCACGTCCATGGTGAAGATCTCGAAGTCTCGGGCGGGGGGGTTCGTCCCGACCGGAGGGTTGAGGGGGTTGGTGCCCAGCGGGTCGCCGTTGCTGTTGAACACGATGATGCCGTTGGTGCTGTCCCCGCACACGTAGGCGGCGGACCCGTTGGTGAAGATCTTGGTCTCGTTGCTTCCGTCGGCGTTCATCTTGAACACGTCGAAGGTGTGGGTGGCGTCCCGGTCGCGGGCGCTGTGGAACACGATCGTCTGGTCGTCGCTCGTCCAGCTCGTACCCCGGTCCTCGCCCGGCGAGTCGGTGAGCTGGGTCACCCCGGACCCGTCGGCGTTCATGACGAACACGTCGACGTTGGGGATGGGTGCGGGGTCGTGGCGGTTGCTGCTGAACGAGATCTTGCTGCCGTCGGACGACCACGCCGGGAACACGTCGATCGCCGGACTGTCGGCGGTGAGGTTTATCTGCGTGGAGCCGTCCGGGCCCATGGTGAAGATGTCGGTGTCGCCGGAGCGGCTCGACTCGAAGGCGATCCGGCCGTTCGGCCCGGGCACGACGGCGCCCGAGGGCATCGCTGCGACCACGAGGGATCCCGTGACCGCCGCGCCACAGGCGACCAGGCCGACCACCGCCTTCCGTGCCCACCTGCCTGCCGTCCGCCCCGTCTCCGACCGGAGTGAAGAAATGTCATGCCCCGATGTGCTGTGCATGTCCCACCTTTCGCGAACCACATCTCCGCCCATAACCTTTGGTGAGCGGATGGTACGTCACCAGCGTTGGCGGTGCACCGCTGCCCGCATGAGCGCGACGAAGGCACCGTTCTACGGGTTGAGGCGGTCGGCCACCAGGCGCAGGCGGTCCATCCCCACGACGGTTGCCACGCGGAGGAAGGCCGATCCTGCCGGACCGTAGAACTCGCCGGGTGAGGCGACGAGACCTGCCCGCCGGGCCAGGTCCTCGGCCCCCGCCCAGGCGTCGCCGCCCGGCGCCCGGGCCCAGAGATAGAAGCTGCCACCCGGGACGGCGCAGGCGAAGCCCGCAGCGGTGAGGACGTCGGCCAGGTACGCCAGCCGCTCGAGATAGCGCCCGCGTTGCTCGTCGACGTGGACGTCGTCGCCCAGGGCCACGACGGCGGCGGCCTGTACCGGCCCGGGCATCATCATGCCCACGTGCTTGCGGACCTCGCCCAGGTAGTGCACCAGGTCGGGGTCGCCGGCGAAGAAGCCAGCCCGCAGCCCGGCCAGGTTCGACCGCTTGGACAGCGAGTGGGCCGCCACCACGCCCTCGAGGCCGTACTCCAGGATCGTGCGGGGGCCGCCGTCCCAGGTGAACTCCACGTAGCACTCGTCGGAGAACACCGGCACCCCACGAGCCCGACCCCACGCCGCCACCGCCCCGAGATCGTCGAGGGCGCCGGTGGGGTTGGCGGGCGTGTTGACCCAGAGGCACAGGGCCCGATCGGCGTCGTCGTCGGCGATCGCCGAGAGGTCGAGCCGCCACCGTTGGTCGACGGGCACGGGCACGGAGCGGCATCCGGCCAGCATCGCCCCCATCGCGTAGGTGGGATAGGACACCGACGGGTAGAGCACCGTGTCGCGTCCGGGGGTGCGCAGCCGCAGCCACTGGGGCACGGTCGCCACGACCTCCTTGGTGCCGACGCACGCGGCCACGGCGTCGACGGGCACGTCCACGCCCAGCCGCCGGGCCATCCAGGCGACCGCCGCCTCCCGCAATGCCGCCGAACCGATCGACGGCGGATACCCCCGCTCGGCACCCGACGATCCCAGGGCCGCCACCACCTCGGGAGCAGGGGGATCGCCCGGTGCGCCCACCGACAGGTCGACGGATCCGCCGGGATGGGCGGCGGCCAGGGCCTGCACCGGACCCAAGCGGTCGTAGGGGTACGGCGGCGGCGAGAATCCGGGCGTCACGCCGGCCGGAACTCGTCGAAGCGCGTGGCGTCGGCGGCATCCAGTCGCACCCGCAGACGCGTGGCGGCGTCCTCGTGCTCCTCGCTGAGGACCTCGCCGTGGCGATGGAGGGCGGCCACGAGGTCACCCCGGTCGTAGGGGACGACCAGCTCCACCACCTGGGTCAGGGCCCGCAGGCGCTCCCCGATGGCCACCAACAGGTCGTCGACGCCCTGGCCGGTGTGGGCCGACACCAGCACCGCGCCGGGGTGGCGCGCTTCCAGGCGGCCCATCCCGTTTCCGTTGCCGGCGCCGTCGACCACCAGGTCGGACTTGTTGAAGGCCAGCAGCTCGGGGACCCGGTCGGCCCCCAGGTCGGTCAGCACGGACCGAACCGCGTCCATCTGGAACTCGGGCTCGGCGGCGGAGGCGTCGACCACGTGCACGAGCAGGTCGGCCTCGGCCACCTCCTCGAGCGTCGAGCGGAACGCCTCGACCAGCTGATGGGGCAGCTTGCGGACGAACCCGACCGTGTCGGTGATCAGCACCCGCTCGCCGCCGGGAAGGTGGAGGCGCCGCGTCGTCGGGTCGACGGTGGCGAAGAGGCGGTCCTCCACGAGTACGTCGGACTGGGTGAGACGGTTGAGCAGGGTGGACTTCCCGGCGTTGGTGTACCCGACCAGGGCCACGGTCTGCAGGCGCGACCGGGTCCGCGCCTTGCGCTGGGTGCGGCGGTTGCGGGTGAGCACCTTGAGGTCGGCTTCGAGCTTGGTGGCCCGGCGCAGCAGGCGCCGGCGGTCGACCTCGAGCTGGGTCTCGCCCGGCCCCCGCGTCCCGATGCCACCCGCCTGCTGGCTGAGGCCCTTGCCCCGGCCGCGCAGCCGGGGTAGCCGGTACCGCAGGAGGGCCAGCTCCACCTGGGCCTTGCCCTCCTGGGTGTGGGCGTGCTGGGCGAAGATGTCGAGGATCACCGCGGTGCGGTCGATGGCCGTGCGGCCGAGGATCTTCTCCAGGTTGCGACTCTGGGCCGGCGACAGCTCGTCGTCGAACACGACGGTGTCGGCGTCGACGGTCTCGGAGATCTCCCGCAGCTCCTCGGCCTTGCCCCGGCCCACGAAGGTGGCCGGGTCGGGCGCGTCGCGCCGCTGCAGGACCCGTTCGGCCTCGTCGGCGCCGGCGGTGTCGACCAGGGCGGCCAACTCGTCGAGGGACGACTCGGCCGCCTCGGCCGAAACCGGGGGGATGGCCACACCGACCAGCACGATCCGCTCACGCCGGTGCCGCTCGATCAGCGTCACAGGCCCACCACCACGTTCACAAAGGCACGTCCACGGTGCAGACGAACTCGGCCGGGCCGGTGAGGACCACCGTGTCGCCGGACAGGTCGACGACCAGGTCGCCTCCCGGCTGGTGGACGGTGACGCGGTCGCCGACCAGTCCGGCGTGGCGGGCCACGACGGCGGCGGCACAGCTGCCGCTGCCGCACGCGAGGGTCTCCCCCACCCCGCGCTCCCACACCCGCATGGTCAACCCGTCGGGTTCGGGCCCGACCATCACGTACTCCACGTTGACGCCGCCCGGGTAGTGCCGGTCCCACGCCTCACCGTCGGCGACGACGTCGATCTTGTCGGGATCGTCCACGCCGAACACGGCGTGGGGGTTGCCGGCGTCGACGAAGCCGAACCAGCCGGCGTGCGGCGGCCCGAGGTCGTCGGCCTGGCCCGGCCGTTCGACGACGGAGACCGCACCCATCTCCACGCTCACCAGGCCGCCGGAACCAATGGTGGCCCGCCGGTCGCCGGCGTCGGTGGTCACGACCAGGTCGGGGCCCGGGACCCATCCGGCGTCGACCGCAGCCCGGACCAGGCAGCGCAGCCCGTTGCCGCTGGTCTCGGCCCGGCCACCGTCGGCGTTGCGAAGCTCCATCGTCAGGTCGGCCGCCCCGCTCCCGGGCGTCACCCGGATGAGGCCGTCGGCGCCCACTCCCCGATGGCGGTCGCACACGGCAATGGCCAGGGCGGCGTCGATGGGCCGGCGTCCGTCGACGTCGAGCAGGACGAGGAAGTCGTTGCCCAGGCCGTGGTACTTGTGCAACCTCACGTCGCCCAGTGTCCCAGCAGAGCGGGCACCACGGCGACAGGATTCGTCGCCGCGCCGAACCACGTGACGCGCGGATCACGCCGGAACCACGCTCGCTGGCGGCGGGCGAACTTTCGCGTGCGGCGAACGGCGAGGTCAACGGCGTCATCGAGCGTCGTGCGGCCGGCGACGTGGTCGAGCAGCTCCCGGTACCCGAGCGCCTGGTGGGCCGTGCGGGAGAGGCCGCGGGGACGGTCGGCCAGGGCCCGGACCTCCTCGACGAAGCCGTCGGCCAGTTGGTCGACATACCGGGCCGCGATGCGGTCGGCCACCACCTGCCTGGGCAACCACACACCGGCGAGGCGGAAGCGGCTCGGGGGGTAGGCGCCCAGCCCGGGTCCGAACGACGAGAACGGGCGACCACTGCCGAGTGTCACTTCGAGGGCCCGCACGATGCGGCGGCGGTTGGCCGGCTCGATGCGGGCGGCGGCCGGCGGGTCGGCTTCACGCAGCCGGCGGTGCAGGGTGCCCACGCCCGCAGGGGTGAGCGCCTCCTCCTCCAGCCGGGCCCGCACCTCCGGCCACTCACCGGGCAGGGTCAGCCCGTCGACCACCGCCTGGAGGTAGAGCCCGGTACCGCCCACCAGCAGGGCCCGGTGCCCCCGTGCCTCGATGCCGGCCATCACGTCGGCGGCGGCGGCCTGGAAGCGGGCGACGGAGAAATCCTCGGAGGGGTCGGCCAGGTCGAGGAGGTGGCAGGTGGCCTCGGCGCGTTCGGCGAGGGTCGGCTTGGCCGTGCCGATGTCCATCTCCCGGTACACCTGCATGGAGTCCACAGACACCAGCTCCACGTCGCCCAGGCCACGGGCCGCGGCCAGGGCCAGGGCCGACTTGCCCGACGCCGTCGGCCCCACCAGGGCCAGGTGGGGCCCGCTCGGCATCGTCGGGTCGCTGCGGGCCTCCGCTCCGCTTCGGTCCTCGCTCAGGAACCGGCCACCGGGATGAGGGTGCGGTGACGGGGCCGGGCGGTGATCTCGACGAGCTCGCCCCGCAGGTAGTGCGGGGCGGCACCGGTGACCCGCACGGTGGCGTAGCTCCCCGGCGCGGGCGCGACCACTGCCTCCGGGCCGGCTGCCGCCGCCGGGAAGTGCACGAGCTTGTTCTGGCCGGTGCGCCCGCTGGTGACGGCGGCGTCGCGCTTGCTGGGCCCCTCGACCAGGACCTCCTCGACGCGTCCCACGCGGGCCTGGTGGCGGGCCAGGGCCGACCGCTCGACGACCACCCGGAGGCGCTCGAAGCGTTCGGCGGCAACCTCGGGAGACACGAAGGCATCGGCCATCTCGGCCGCCGTGGTGCCCGGCCGGGGCGAGAACAGGAAGGTGTAGGCACTGTCGTAGCCGACCTCGGCCGCCACCTCGAGGGTGCGCTCGAAGTCGTCGTCGGTCTCACCGGGGAACCCCACGATGATGTCGGTGGTCACGGCCAGGTCGGGCACCGCGGCTCGGGCTTCGGCCAGGCGGGTCATGTAGCGCTCGGCGGTGTACCCCCGGTGCATGGCCGCCAGGACCCGGTCGCTGCCGGACTGGAGCGGCAGGTGGAGGTGGTCGCACACCTCGGGCGTGTCGGCCATGGCCTCGATGGTCTCGGGGCGCAGATCCTTGGGGTGGGGGCTGGTGAACCGCACCCGGCGGATTCCATCGACCGCACCGACGGCCCGCAGCAGGTCGGCGAAGAGAGGCCGGGCCCGGCGACGGGAAGCCGACGCCCACGCCGGGCCCGCCTCGCCGGCCCACCCCGTCGGTGCGGGTTCCGACGCCGAGCGCAGCCGGGTGGTGATGTCACGACCGTAGGAGTTGACGTTCTGGCCGAGGAGGGTCACCTCGGTGGTCCCGGCGGCGGCCAGCGCCGCCACCTCGGCCACCAGCTGGGCGAAGGGGCGGCTGATCTCCGGGCCGCGGACGGCCGGGACGATGCAGAAGGCGCAGGCGTTGTCGCAGCCGACCTGGATGGTGACCCAGGCCGCGTAGGCCAGGTTCCGCCGGGTGGCCAGGGCCGACGGAAATGCGGCCTCGTCTCCCGCCTGGGCGGCATCGAGGATCTCCATGACCGGGCCCTCGGTGGCGGCCCGCCGCAGCAGCCCCGGGGCCGAGGCCAGGTTGTGGGTCCCGAACACGGCGTCGACCTGGGGCGCCCGCTCCTGCACGGTGGCCCGGTCCTTCTGGGCCAGGCAGCCGCCGACGGCGATCTGCATGCCGGGACGCTGCTCCTTCAGGGACTTGAGCTGGCCCAACTGGCCGTAGAGGCGGTTGTCGGCGTTCTCCCGGATGCAGCAGGTGTTGAGCACCACGACGTCGGCGACGTCGAGGTCGTCGGTGGCTTCGAAGCCGTCGGCTTCCAGCAGCCCGGCCAGGCGCTCGGAGTCGTGCTCGTTCATCTGGCACCCGAAGGTGCGGATGAGGAACCGGCGGGGCGCCTTCTGGGTCACCCGCGTACGGTACCTGCCGGGCCCGACCCGGCAGGCGGGATCAGCCGAATGCGTGCTTGGCGACCGGCGGGGGCACGAGGGGCGCGACGGGAGGCACGGGCGCCGAACCCGGCTTGGCGACGGCGGGGGCCGGCCGCACGGGGCGGGCGGTGTCGTCGGTGGGCTGCCGCCAGCTGCGGTCCTGGACGGCCAGACGGATGGCCGTGCGCCCCTCGCCGTCGATCTCGATGTCGGCGAAGGTGGGGATGCACACCAGGTCGATGTTCGACGGTGCCACGAACCCTCGGGCGATGGCAATGGCCTTCACCGCCTGGTTGAGCGCGCCGGCCCCGACGACCTGGACCTCGACGGCTCCGCACTGGCGCAGGACCCCGGCCAGGGCTCCGGCGACGGAGTTGGGGTTGGAACGGCTGGACACCTTCAGGACTTCGACCACGTTCATCTCCCCAGAGCGGTAGGACTCCTCTCTAGGTTCGACGGCCGGGCCGGGAACTCCTGCCCGGCCGTCGGGATGGGGTCAGTCGATCCGGATGGGCTGGTCGTCGGCGTCGGCCAGGTCGGGCGCCGCCACTGCCTCGGTCGCAGGGTTGGTCTGCTGGCGGATTCGCTCGGAGATCTCGACCATGATCTCGGGGTTCTCGATGAGGAAGACCTTGGCGTTCTCGCGGCCCTGGCCCAGCTGCTCGCCCTCGTAGGTGTACCAGGCGCCCGACTTCTTCACCAGGCCCAGGTCGACGCCAACGTCGAGCAGCGAGCCCTCCCGGCTGATGCCCTTGCCGTAGCCGATGTCGAACTCGCACATCTTGAACGGCGACGCGCACTTGTTCTTCACGACCTTGACCCGGGTGCGGTTGCCGACGACCTCGACACCGTCCTTGATGGCCTCGATGCGGCGGATGTCGAGACGGACCGAGGAGTAGAACTTGAGGGCCCGTCCCCCGGGCGTGGTCTCCGGGGAGCCGTACATGATGCCGATCTTCTCCCGCAGCTGGTTGATGAAGATGCAGATGGTGTTGGTCTTGTTGAGCGTGCCCGTGAGCTTGCGCAGGGCCTGGGACATGAGCCGCGCCTGCAGGCCGACGTGGGTGTCGCCCATCTCCCCCTCGATCTCCGCCCGGGGGGTGAGGGCGGCCACCGAGTCGATGACGACCACGTCGAGGGCGCCCGAGCGGATCAGCATGTCGGTGATCTCCAGGGCCTGCTCCCCCGTGTCGGGCTGGGAGATGAGCAGGTCGTCGACGTTGACGCCGATGGCCCGGGCGTACACCGGGTCCATGGCGTGCTCGGCGTCGATGTAGGCGGCGATACCCCCGGTGCGCTGGGCCTCGGCGACGACGTGCATGGCCAGGGTGGACTTCCCCGACGATTCCGGGCCGAAGATCTCGACGATGCGGCCCCGGGGCAGGCCGCCAACGCCCAGGGCGATGTCGAGGGCCAGGGCCCCGGTGGGAATGGATTCGATCTCCATGTGGCCCGCTTCGCCCATGCGCATGACCGACCCCTTGCCGAAGTGCTTGTCGATCTGGCTCAGCGCCATGTCGAGGGCCTTGTCTCGCTCCACGCTGGATCCTTCCGTCGTGGCCGCCCGGCGGCCGTTGTCTGTGACGGGTCTCACCCTACGAACAGGGTATGACGGTTACGCCTCTGTACTTCCATCAGCGTAGTTTGCGAACGTTCGTTCGGTCAAGGACCCGGGTAGGTTGGAGCGTCGTGTCCGAGGAGCTCTTCGCCGCCGTAGCGACCGGTGCCACCGACCGGGTCCGGGAGCTGCTGGCCGACGATCCCTCGCTCGCCTCGGCCGTCGGCGTCGACGGGGTCTCGGCCGTGCGGACCGCCCGCTACGGCGGCCAGACCGAGATCGTCGAGGCGCTCCTCGCCGCCGGGGCCGACCTCGACGTGTTCGACGCCGCCACCCTGGGCCGTACCGGCCGTCTCGAAGCGATCCTCGACGCCCGACCCGACCTGGTCGACGCCGTCGCCGCCGACGGCTTCACCCCACTGCAGCTGGCGGCCTTCTTCGGCCAGCCCGCCGCCGTGCGCCTCCTCGTGAGCCGGGGCGCCTCGGTGACCCCGGTCTCACGGAACGCCATGGCCGTGCACGCCCTCAACGCCGCGGCGGCCGGCGGCCACGCCGACATCGTCGCCCTGCTCCTCGACGCCGGCGCCGACCCCGACGCCCGCCAGCACGGGGGCTTCACGCCTCTCATGTCGGCCGCCGCCAACGGCGACGAGGCCAGTGTCGCCGCCCTGCTCGACCACGGAGCGGACCGCACCGCGCGGGGTGACGACGGCATGGACGCCGCCACCCTCGCCGCCGAGCGGGGCCACCCCACGCTGGCCGAGCGCCTGGAGTAACCAGCTCAACGCCGGGCGAGGGGGTGTCGCGACAGCACCTCGTAGCTCGCTCCCCTCGGCGACAGCCGGCTCTCCACCAGGCACACCTCGTCGACCGTCCACCGGCCGGTGATCGATTGCCCGGTGAGGCGCCGCAGGTCGACTGATGCCCGCTTCGCGGTCCGGGCCAGGGTGAGGTGGCCGGCGAAGGGTCGGTCCTCGGGCGGGTCGCCCACCCGGGCGGTGGCCAGCGTCACCGCCGCCGCCAGGGCGTCGAGACCGGCCACGGGCACGTGCAGTACCCGCCGGCCGAAACGGTCGACGCGGGGTCCGGCGACCGCGTCAACCGGCTCCGCGAGGGGAACCAGGTCGCCGAGCGCGCGCCGGGCGTCATCGACGGCGGCGACCCGGCCGAGGAACCGGAGGGTGACGTGCCACGCGCCCCGGTCGGTCCAGCGCAGGCCGGGGACGGCGGGGCGGGGCAGGGCGGCCACGAGGTCGAGGATCTCGTCGGGCGGCCACACGGCCACGAACAGCCGGGCCACGCCAGGGCCCAGCCTTCAGCGGCGACGCAACAGGCGCATGCGCAGCAGGTCGAGCACCGAGATGGCGGAGAACTGGCGGATCTGCTGGCGGTCGCCGGAGAAGTGCGTCTCCCGGGCCTCGATGTCGCCGCCGCGGGCCACGGCCATGAACACCGTCCCGACCGGCTGGTCCTCCTGGGTCGCCGGCCCGGCGACGCCGGTGAGGCCGATCCCGATGTCGGCCTCCAGCGCCTTGGCCGCGCCCCTGGCCATGGCGACCGCCGCCTCCTCACAGACCACCGGGCCCTCGGGCACGCCGAGCAGGTCGTACTTGACCTTGGAGTCGTAGGCCACGACCGAGCCCCGGAACCACGCACTCGCCCCTTCCGTCTCGGCCAGGCGCGATGCAAGGAGCCCACCGGTGAGCGACTCGGCCACCCCCAGGGTGAGCTCACGCTCGACCAGCAGGTCGGCCACCACCCGTTCCATCGACTGGTCGTCGACACCGAAGACGGCGTCGCCGATCAGCGGGCGCAACTCGGCCTCCTCGGCATCGAGCAGGCACCGAGCTTCGTCCTCGTCGGCCGCCTTGGCGGTGATCCGCACCTTCATGCCCTCGATCCCCGACGCCAGGAAGGCGATGGTGGGATTGCTCTGGGCGGCGACGCGGTCATCGATGCGCTCGGCGACGGTGGCCTCCGACAGCCCCCACGTGCGCAGCATGCGGCTGCGGATGACGCCGGGGTCGTCGGCCCGCTTCACCAGGTCGGGGATGACGGCGCGCTCGACCATCTCCTGCAACTCCTGGGGCACGCCGGGCACGGCGTAGACCACACGGGACCCGTCGGCCCCGGCCGGACAGATCAGGCCCGGCGCCGTCCCCCGCTCCTGGTCGATGAACTCGGCGCCCTCGGGGCGCTCGGCCTGGCGCAGGTTGGCGGGAGGCATGTCGCGGCGACGGTCGGCGAAGATGGACGAGATCCGCTCCGCCATGGCCGGGTCGCGGACGAGGGGAACGTCGAGAGCCGAGGCGAGGGCCTCGCGGGTCATGTCGTCGGGAGTGGGGCCCAGGCCGCCGCAGACGATGACGGCCTCGGCCCGGGCGAGGGCCTGGCGCACCGTGTCGGTTATGCGCTCGACGTTGTCGCCGACGGTGGTGCGCAGATGACAGTCGATGCCGGCCAACGCCAGCCGGTCGCCGAGCCACGCCGAGTTGGTGTCGACGACCTGGCCCAACAGCAGCTCCGTGCCGACCGCCACGACTTCACACCGCACGGACGACCTGTCGGCGCCCGTCGATCAGGTACTGGGCCCCGGTGACGACGGTGAGCACCACGGCCACCCAGAGGACCCCGGCCACGAAGTGGCGGTAGGTCGGGCTCTCGAGCGGAGCCAACGCCATGGCCACCGCGGCGTCCTGCACCACCGTCTTGACCTTCGCCCACGGTCGGGCGGGCACCGACACACCCCGGCGGCCCACCCACGACCGGTAGCCGCTCACGATCAGCTCGCGGAGGCCGATGATCACGACCGGTGGCCACCACAACCGGCTCTTGACCACCAGGGCGGCCATCACGCCGACGACGAGCACCTTGTCGGCCAGGGGGTCGAGGAACGCGCCCGAGCGGGTCTGGCCCTGGCGGCGGGCGACGACGCCGTCGGCCACATCGGTGATGGCCACGCCCACCCACACGGCCAGCGCCGCCCACGACGGACCCTCGCTCATCACCATGATCAGCAGCACCGGGGTGGCGATCACCCGGATCATGGTGAGGGCGTTGGCCGGCGTGGCCAGGGCCGAGGGACCGAAGCTCTCGTTCGACACCTATCCCACCACCGCGCCTACCGCCTCGAGATCAGGTCCGGCCACCCCGGTGACGGTGACGGTAGCCAATGTGGCGGTGGGGATCGACAGTGGGACGGCCACCACACCGTCGATCTCGGGTGCCTCCCGGTGGCTGCGACCCACGCCGGGCTCGTCGACGAGCACCTCGATCGACCGTCCCACCAGCCCCGCCCGCCGGGACGCGGTGACCGCGTCCTGGAGCTCGCTCAGCTCCCTGAGGCGCTCGTCCACCAGGGCCGGGTCGACGACACCGTCGAGGCCGGCGGCATAGGTGCCCTCCTCGTGGGAGAAGGGGAAGAACCCTGCCCAGTCGAGGTCGGCCTCAGAGAGGAAGGACAGCAGCCGGTCGTGGTCCTCCTCGGTCTCGCCCGGGTACCCGACGATGAACGACGATCGGAAGGCGGCGTCGGGCTCACGTTCGCGGATGACCCGGATGCGCTCCAGAAAGCGCCGGCCGTCTCCCCACCGGCGCATGCGTCGCAACAGCGGGCGGGAGACGTGTTGCAGCGACAGGTCGAAATAGGGCACGCCGGTCGAGCAGATGGCGTCGATGAGACCGTCGTTCAACTCCGATGGGTACAGGTAAAGGAGCCGCACGCGCTCGGCGCGGTCGGCGACATCGGCCACCAGGTCGAGAATCGCCCGGGGCCGGCCGATGTCGCGTCCGTAGGAAGCCAGGTCCTGGGCGACCAGGACCACCTCCATCACGTCGAGGGCCTCGACCTCGGCCAGGATCGCCTCGCGGGTTCGCGACCGCTGAGGTCCGCGGAACGACGGGATGGCGCAGAACCCGCAGGCCCGGTCGCACCCCTCGGCCACCTTCACGTAGGCCCACGGCGCCGTGGAGCGGGGCCTTGGCAGGTTCAGCAGATCGAGGCGGGCCGTGTCGGTGAGAATCAGGTCGGGGCGGGTGCCCAGCGTGACGGGAACGCCGAACCCCGTCACCTGGTCGGCTTCGGGGATGGCCTCGGCCAGTTCCGTCCCGTACCGCTCGGCCAGGCAGCCGGTGACCACCAGGCGGGCGCCGGGACGTCGGACCTCGGCCAGGGCCAGCACGGCGTCGACCGACTCCTGACGGGCGGCCTCGACGAAGGCGCAGGTGTTCACCACCACCACGTCGGCGTCACCGGGCGCGGAGGCCGCCTCCAGGCCGTCGGCCACCAGCGTGCCGACGAGCTTGTCGGAGTCGACCTGATTCTTGGGACAGCCGAGTGTTTCGATCCAGTACCGGTCGGCCACGGTGTCTCACTGTACGCGGCCGGAGACCGGAGACCGGAGAGCCGGGTAGCGGCCCAGGCGGCGCTACTTCCCGAGCATGCGGTTCATCTTGGTGCCGCAGGTCGGACAGGTGCCCTGTGCGGCGCGCCGGCCGTTGGCCAGGTTGACCTCGGTGCCGTCGAAATGACGCTTCTCCCGGCACTTCACGCAGTAACCCTCGTAGTCAGCCATGTTCATCCCTTCGCAGACGATCTACGTACAGTCTTGCCGCAAAATGGACACGGGGCGCGCATCCCCGCCGGCCGGGCCCTCGCCGGGCCTGGTGTCGCCCGGCGCCGGCCGGGGCGACGTGGCCGGGAGCACACCTCCGGGCCCGGAAGAATTGATGTCACCTTTGCCCAATCCCCACGGTCGTATGGGTCCATAACGTCCACACAAGGAGGGCGATCCATATGTACGAGTTCGCAACCGTCGTTTTGCTCGGTCTGGGTGTGCTCGGAGTGACGAACCTGATCGTCGGCCTGCTCCCCGATAGCGCCCGGTTCCGCACGCTGTTCATGTTCGTCCTGGCCGTGGCCGGCGTCGTCGCCCTCGACTACTCCGTCCTCGCCGGGTTCGGCATCGACATCCGTGAGGCGTCGATGGGCACCTGGGTGACCGGCCTGATCGTCGGTTCCCTGGCCATGGCCTGGCAGACCGTCCTGGCGTGGCTGCACGCCCCCGAGGGCACGGTCAGCGAGACCGGAGGCGCCAAGCGCCCCCGCATCGCCGCCTGACGCTCCGGTCAGTCTCGCCAGTGGCTCCCCAATGACGGGGAGCCACTGGCGCGTCCGTCCCCGTCAACCGTGGTCGGTGCTCGGGCCCGTCACCCCGCTCAGAGGGCCACTCGGGCCCTGGCGCTCCTCGAGCTCCTC
>CAYTTL010000056.1:0-13440 GCA_964440725.1 uncultured Acidimicrobiales bacterium
TTCTCGATGGCGGCGGCATTGTCGACCACCCGGGCGGCGTCCACTGCGGATATCAGGGCAGGATCGAACCCCGTCGCGTATCGACCCATCGATTGCCGCAGGCCCGCAAGTGCTTGGCACATCGCCGTGGTCCTTCAAACAGGGTGCCGATGAGAAGGGGAATTGAGGTCAATCATAGCGACGGGGTATGACATTTAGGACTAGCGTCGCGACGCCTTTCATGGGCGTGAGCGGGCGACACACCCAGGTAGGATGCTCGGCATGGGAGTTCTCGACTGGGAGGTCTGGGACCGGCTGGACGAACTCGACCGTACGAAGAACGCCCGGATAGAGAGAGGGCAATGGCACCGCTACATCGGAGCGACGGCGATGATCATGGTGCCCGTCGTGGTGTTCGTCCAGGCGATCACGAGCTTCATCGAGGGTGAACGGATCGTCGGGTACGTCGCCTTGGGGATCGTCGCCTCGCTGGTCGGGTTGCGGGTCGTGGTCGGCCGGATGCGGTCCCGTCGTCAGGACGGCGGCGTCCACGAGTCATGAGCGGGGGGCCGGCCCATCTTCGGGGCCGGCGGTGATGGCCAGGGCCACGGCGCCGTGCGACACGGCGTAGACGACCTTGGCGGCTTCGGCGGGAGTGACGGCGACCGTCGCCGACTCCTCGCCCACGTCGACCACCGACGCGGCCAGGGCCACGGCAAAGGTGGGCTCACCCGTGCCCGCCGCCTGGGGATCGAAGCTGGCCAGGACGTCGACCAGGTCGCCCCGCTGCAGTGGCGGGCTGGCGGACCCGGTGGGCACGCTCACGGCTCGGGTCCCGGGCGGCAGCAGGGCGGCCAGCCCCTTGAGTCCCCATGGGGCGAGGTTGCCCCGCAGTACGGCCTGGCCGCGGAACAGAGGCATCAGCGCGGTCCGTCCGACGACCTCGTCGGGCGAGCCCATCCACCCCTCGGGCAGGAAGGCGGCGGGAACGGAGCGCACCTGGATGTCGCCGTCGCCCACGACCTCCCCCGATGCGACGGGGTCGGTGGCCACGATCACGGCTCGCAACGACCCGAAGCGGGCGGCCTCGGCCCGGGCCTCACCCACGAGGCCGCCGACCACGGTGGCGGTGAGCAGGGCGAGCAGGGCCACGACGACCCAGAAGAACAACGGCGAACGGGACAGGCGACGCAGGCGCACGACGACTCCTCGGTGGGAAACGCACTGCCGAGGGGGAAGGGAGCCGCCGAGCGAGGCGGGACCAGACTAGGAGGGCAGTGACCCCGGGTCCAGACCCGGGCCGCATCCACACGCCCGCTCGGCGGGAACGGCGGGGATCACCGATGACAGGAGCCGCTGTACCCGCTCGACGTTGTCGGCCAGCACCCGGAAGATCGTCTCCATGGTGACCGGCTCGGCGTGGATGCCCTCGACGCCGTCGAGGCCGGCGTCGTAGTCGGTGACCAGGGCGATACCCGCGTAACACATGCCCAACTCCCGGGCGAGGGCGGCCTCCGGGTACTGGGTCATGTTCACCACGTCCCATCCGGCGGCCGCGAACCACCGCGACTCGGCCCGGGTGGAGAACCGCGGCCCGGCGATGACCACGACCGTTCCCCGGGGATGGGCGACGATGCCCTCTGTGGTGGCCGAGGACGCCGCCACCGCCCGCAACTCGGGGCAGTAGGGGTCGGCGAACGACACGTGGTTCGGCAGGGGCCCGTCGAAGAAGGTGTCGGCCCGGCCCCTCGTGCGATCGACCAGTTGGTCGCACAGGACGAACTCGCCGGGCTTGATCTCGGGCCGTAACGACCCGACAGAGCACGGCGCAAGGACGCGCCGCACACCCAGCGACCGCAAGGCCCACAGGTTGGCCCGATAGTTGACCCGGTGGGCCGGCACCTCGTGGTTCAGGCCGTGACGAGCCAGAAAGGCCACGGACCGCCCGTCGACCTCGCCCACCGCCACCCGGGCCGACGGCGCCCCGTACGGGGTCTGGACCGCCACCTCGGTGAGATGGTCGAGGAACCGGTAGAAGCCGGTGCCGCCGAACACCCCGATCTCGGCCGTCGGCCCGGCCACCGGAGTCGGGCTCAGCTCGTGGCGGCGGCGGGCGCCTTGTCGCCGCCGGGCTTCGGGTCGCCGCCACCCGGCTTCTTCGACGACGAGCCGGCGTCGGACGTCGATCCCGAGGAGGAGTCCGACTTCGACGACGACGAGTCCGAGGTCTTCGACGACGACGCGCCCTCCTTGGCCGACGCGCCGTCGCCGGACCCGGCCTTGGCCTTGTCACCGGCCTTCTCGGTGGCCTTCTCCGTGTCGCGATCCTTCTTGGTGGCCGCCGGCCGGCTGTCGGTGCGGTAGAAGCCGCTGCCCTTGAAGGCGATGCCGATCGACCCGAACACCTTCCGCAGTCGGCCGCCGCACGCCGGACAGGTGTCGAGCGACTCGTCGGTGAACGACTGGACGACCTCGAGGTGCTCCCCACACGACTTGCAGGCGTACTCGTATGTGGGCATTGGCGTTGGCCTCGGCAGTGGTCGGACGAATCTGGTCCCATCGTAGTCGTGGAGGTTTCCATCACTGTCCTGTGCCGGTGGGACCGAGACCGCCGCCTCCCGGGAGCAGAGTCCCTACCATGGGTCCCATCAGCGGCACTCCCGATTCCGACGACGCTCTGGCCCGCCTGCGGCGGGCCGAGGACCACCTGCGCAACGTCGAGCGCCGGCTCGCGGCCCTGGAGCAGAGCGGGTTCGAGTTCCGCCGGGCCCTGACCCGCCTCGGTGACGCCCTCACGGCCACCCACGACCGACCGGCCATGGTGGGCGCGGTGCTCGAGACGTCGGGACTGTTCCTCGGCAGCACCGCCGGCGTCTTCTACACCGGGGTGGCCGGGAGCGACCGGCTCCGGCCCCTGGCCACCTTCGGCGCCGTCGTCGACGAACCACCCGACCTGCTCGGTGGCGAGGGGGTCGCAGGCTCGGCCGGGGCGACGGGACGGGTGGTCGTGTGGCCGGGCCACGACGCCCCCCGCCCATCGCCATCGGAGCCCACCGACGCCGTCGTGACCGCCGTGGCCGTGCCCGTCCGCTCCGACGGCCACCCATTCGGCGTGCTGGCGCTCTACGGGCGGGTGAGCGGCCTGCCCTTCTCGACGGCCGACGTCGAGACCCTGCAGTCGCTCGTGCGCCAGGCGGAGACGGCCATCGACAACAGCTACCTGTACGACGAGGCCAAGCGCCTGTCGCTCACCGACGGCCTGACCGGGCTGTGGAACTCCCGGCATTTCGACCTTCGGCTGGGCGAGGAGCTCTCTCGCGCCGTCCGCTTTCCCGACGACTACTTTTCGCTGGTGCTCTGCGACCTCGACAACTTCAAGGGCGTCAATGACACCCACGGCCACCAGACAGGCAACAGCGTGCTGGTCGAGCTGTCCCACCGGCTCATGGTGTCGACCCGGGAGGTCGACGTGGTGTCCCGCCTGAGCGGCGGCGGCGACGAGTTCGCCCTCCTCCTCCCCCGCACCGGCCTGGCCGGTGCCCTGCGGGTGGCCGAGAAGGTGCGGGCGGCGGTCGCCGACGAGGTCTTCCGGAGCGACGAGCTCGAGCTGGCCGTCACCATGTCGCTCGGCGTGGGCTCGTTCCCCGAGCACGGAACGTCGGAGAAGGACCTCAAGGCCGCGGCCGACGGCGCCCTGTACCGGGCCAAGCGTCTGGGCGGCAACCGGGTCGAGCACGCCAAGGTCGACGGGTGAGCGACGTCCGACCCGGCCGGCAGCAGCGACAGGCGGTCCGCAAGGCGGTGATTCCCGCGGCGGGCCTGGGCACCCGGTTCCTGCCCGCCACCAAGGCCCAGCCCAAAGAGATGCTCCCCGTGGTCGACAAGCCGGCCATCCAGTACGTGGTCGAAGAGGCGGTGCGGGCCGGGCTGTGCGACATCCTCATCATCACCGGACGGGGCAAGCGCACCCTCGAGGACCACTTCGACCGCTCATTCGAGCTCGAGCACTACCTGGAGGCGGCCGGCAAGACCGAGCTGCTGAAGGAGATGCGCGAGATCGCCGACATGGCCGACATCCACTACGTGCGCCAGGGCGAGCCCCGTGGGCTCGGCCACGCGGTGTCGGTGGCGGCCGAGCACGTGGGCGACGAGCCCTTCGCCGTGCTCCTGGGCGACGACATCATGGCCGCCGAGTCCACCGTCCTGCGCGACATGCTGGACGTGTACGACCGCTACCACAGCTCGGTCGTGGCCCTCAAGGCGTTCCCCCCCGAGAAGATCTCGTCCTACGGGTGCGTGCGCTCCGAACCGGTGGAGGAGAACCTGGTGCGGGTGCTCGACATCGTCGAGAAGCCGGCGCCGGACGTGGCCCCGTCCAATCTGGCGGTGATGGGCCGCTACGTGCTGACCCCCGAGATCTTCGACGTCTTCGCCCAGGTGACGCCGGGGTCGGGGGGCGAGATCCAGCTCACCGACGCCATGGCCATGCTGCTCGCCGACCAGGCCATCTACGGCCACGTCTTCGAGCAGGGCCGCTTCGACGTGGGCGACAAGGCCGACTACCTGAGGGCCATGGTCGAGATCGCCGTCGATCGCGACGACCTCGGTCCCGAGTTCCGCGCGTTCCTCGTCGACCTGGTGCAACGCAAGCGGCTGGGGTGACAGCTCCGTACCCGTGATCTCCGTCGAGGACGCCCGCCGGCACATCCTGGGGGCGTGCGAGTCCCTATTGCCTCGTCAGGTGCCGCTGCTGGAGGCGGCCGGCTGCGTCATCGCCGAGTCCGTCGTGGCCGACGAGGACGTACCCCCGTTCGCCAACACGGCGATGGACGGGTACGCCGTCCGCGCCTCCGACACGTCGGCGGCCCCCGTGCGCCTGGCGGTGATCGCCACCCTGGCCGCCGGCGCCGCCACCGACGTGGAGGTCGGGGAGGGGCAGGCCATACGCATCATGACCGGCGCCCCGATGCCACCCGGCGCCGACGCCGTGGTGATGGTGGAGCGCACCCGGGCGGCGGAGGACGGGGAATCCGTGATCGTGGAGATCGCCGCGGCTCCGGGTGACCACGTGCGGGGCCCGGGGGAGGACGTGCGCCGGGGCGAGACCCTGTTCGACGAGGGCACGCCGTTGTCGCCCGGACACGTGGGCGTGCTGGCCAGCGTCGGTCGCCAGACGGTGACGGTGGTGCCCCGGGCGCGCGTCGGGGTCCTGTCCACGGGTGACGAGCTGGTGGCCGACGGACGCCCGCTGCGGCCAGGCCAGATCCGTGACTCGAACCGGCCCACCCTGCTGGCCCTGACGGCGGCGGCCGGCTGCGACGCCGTCGACCTCGGTCAGGTCGGCGACGACGAGGCGGCCTTGACCGCGGCGGTGGCCGGCGGGGCCACCACCTGCGACGCCCTGGTCACCACGGGGGGCGTGAGCGTGGGCGACTTCGACTACGTCAAGGCGGTGCTCGACCGCCTAGGTCGCATGCAGTGGTGGCAGGTGGCCGTTCGCCCGGCCAAGCCGCTGGCCTTCGGGCTGGTCGGCGACACACCCGTGTTCGGGCTCCCCGGCAACCCGGTGTCGTCCATGGTGTCGTTCGAGCTGTTCGCCCGGCCCGCCCTGCTGGCCATGATGGGCCGTTCCGTGATCGACCGTCCCCGGGTGAGAGCGGTGGCCGACGAGGCGCTGCGCCGGCGGGCCGACGGCAAGCTGCACCTGGTCCGCGTGGTGGCGGCGACCGATGGTGACGGACGCTGGCACGTGCGGTCGTCGGGAGGCCAGGGTTCGCACATGCTGGCGGCCATGGCCCGGGCCAACGCCCTGGCCCTGCTTCCCGACGGCGAGGGCGTCGACGCCGGTGCGCCCGTCGATGTCATGCTCCTGTAACACCCCCCGGGTATGTAGGGCGCGCGACCGGCGTAGCGTTGGTGGCGTGAACCGGCCTCTCGTGGACCCCTTCGACCGGCGCGTCCGCGATCTCCGGATCTCCGTCACCGACAGGTGCAACCTGCGCTGCCGCTACTGCATGCCGGCCGAGGGTCTCGACTGGCTGTCGCGGTCCGATCTCCTCACCTTCGAGGAGATCACCCGGGTGGCCCGGGTCTGCGTCGAGCGCTTCGGGTTCAACAGCATCCGCCTCACGGGCGGCGAGCCGACGGTGCGGGCCCACCTCCCCCGCCTGGTGGGCATGCTGGCCGGCCTGTCGCCGCCCGACGACGAGCTCGACCTCGCCCTCACCACCAACGGCACGACCTTCGCCCTCCTCGCCGACGACCTGCGCCGGGCCGGCCTCACGCGGGTCAACATCTCCTGCGACTCGCTGCGGGCCGACCGCTTCGCCGCCGTCACCCGCCGCGACAGCCTGGGCCAGGTCATCGAGGGCATCGGCGCGGCGGTGGCCGCCGGCTTCTCGCCGGTGAAGGTCAACTGCGTGATCCTGCGGGGGGTGAACGACGACGAGCTCGTCGACTTCGCCGCGTTCGGCCGAGACCGGGGTGTGCAGGTGCGCTTCATCGAGTTCATGCCCCTCGACGCCGACGGGGCGTGGTCACCCGACCAGGTCGTACCCGCCGACGAGGTCGTCTCCACCATCGGCGCGGTGTGGCCCCTCGAGGCGGTCGAGGGCCCGGGCGTGGGCTCGGCGCCCGCCCGTCGCTGGCGATACCTCGACGGCGCCGGCGAGATCGGCGTCATCTCCAGCGTGAGCGACAGCTTCTGCGCCAGCTGCGACCGGGTCCGGCTGACGGCCGAGGGAATGTTCCGCAACTGCCTCTTCGCCGTGGAGGAGACCGACCTCCGGGCGATCATGCGCAACGGCGGAGACGACGACGACGTGGCCGCCGCCATCGCCGACGACGTGGGACGCAAATGGGCGGGTCACTCGATCGGCCAGGTCCACTTCCGCCGCCCGGCCCGCAGCATGAGCCAGATCGGCGGCTGAGCGACGCCCACGTAGCTCGCATACACTTCGGCCGTGTCCGATCGGGGCCTTACCCATCTCGACCCCCTCGGGCGCGCCCGCATGGTGGACGTGACGCCCAAGGAGGCCACGCACCGCCGGGCCCTCGTGCGCTGCAAGGTCATGATGCAGCCGGACACCACGTCGAAGATCGCCAGCAACGCCATCGCCAAGGGCGATGTGCTGGCCGTGGCCCGGGTGGCCGGCATCCAGGCGGCCAAGGTGACCCCGCACCTCATCCCCCTCTGCCATCCCCTCCTGGTGGGCGGCGTCTACGTGAACTTCACCGTGGGCGACGACCACGTGGAGGTCGAGGTGCAGGTCGACACCGTCGACCGCACCGGCGTGGAGATGGAGGCGATGACCGCCTGCGCGGTGGCTGCGCTCACGATCTACGACATGTGCAAGTCGGTCGACCGGTCCATGGTCATCGGCGAGCTGACCCTCTGGGAGAAGACGGGCGGGCGCTCCGGCACCTACCGGCGCAGCGACGACACCGGAGCCTGACCGGGGGGGAAACCCGACCCGCCCGTTTGCCCCGGGTCGGGTCGACTGGTAGCAATGAGGTGGGCGGTTCCACTTCCCCCGCACGCCAGGTGTCCCTCGGCATCCGCGATCCGCGCCATCCGGTCCAGTACGGTCCCCGAGAGTAAAGGCAGGTCAAGGAGCGTGACGTTGCTGCTGGTGGTTCTGGCTCTGCTCTGGGCAGCCCTTCTCCTTCCGTCGTTCATTCGGCGTCGCACCGAGGTTCGCCCGGCCGAGTCCATCAGCGCCTTCCGCCGCCAGCTGACCGTCCTCCGTCGGACCCGGCCCTACTCCCCGCACGGCCTCGTGCCCGACCGGCCGCCGGCCCACGCCTACGTGCCCGGCCCCGCCGCCCCCGTCACCTCTCTGGCCGCCCGCCGCTCCATGGCCGCCCGCTCGCGCGGTGCCGGTCCGGTCGCCCCCCGGGCCCTGGCCGCCGCCGGACTGCCGACGTCCCGGGCCCGCACCCTGCGGCGCCGGCGCGATGTGTTCGTCGCCCTGCTCGCCGGCGCAGGCATCACCCTGGTCCTCGGGCTGCTGCCACCCCTGCGCGTCCTGCTCTACGCCCACCTCGTCATCGACGTGCTCCTCGCCGCCTATGTGGCCCTGCTGGTGCGCCAGCGCGGTGTGGCCGCCGAGCAGGACATGAAGGTGCGCTTCCTCCCGGGACCGCAGGCTCTGGAGCCGCCGGTGCTTCGCCGCACGGCCAACCTGGACCCGGTTCTCCTCCGCCGCTCCGCCAACTAGACCCGCTTCAGCGGTGGGCGGACCGGGGTCCCTGCCGCGCACCACCCGGCGGCAGGAGTTGGACGTGCTGGAAGCGGCCGTCCGCCGCGAGTTCAACGCCGCCTCTGCCGCCCGGGAGATCGCACTGGCCGCGTGCCGCCGCACCATCCGGGCGTGCGGCAACGCCATCCGCGCCACCCACCGCCGGGACACCGCCGCAGCCGAGTCGCTGGCCGACGAGGCCGCCGCCGCCTTGAGCCAGGCCCATGAGGCCCTCAGGCCCTATCCGGCGCTGGCCGGCACCGGGCCCCTGCACGACGCCGAGAAGGAGTACGCCGAAGCCCGCATCACCGCCGCGCTGGTGAGCGAGGAGGAGCTGCCCTCGCACGTCGACCTCGGGGTGTCGGCCTCGGCCTGGTTGAACGGACTGGCCGAGGCGGCCAGCGAGCTGCGCCGATACCTGCTCGACCGCCTGCGTGACGGCGACCTGCCGACGGGCGAGGCCCTTCTCGGCATCATGGGCGACGTGTACGACACCCTCGTCACCATCGACTTCCCCGATGCCGTCACCGGCGGGCTGCGCCGCACCACCGACGCCCTGCGGGCGGTGCTCGAGCGCACCCGCGGCGACCTGACCACCACGCTGTTGCAGGCGCGTCTGCAGGCGGCCATCGAAAGTCGGCTCCCGCCGGGGGTATCCTCGGACGGACCGACGGGGGTGTAGCTCAGCTGGTAGAGCGCTACGTTCGCAACGTAGAAGTCGCCGGTTCGAGTCCGGTCACCTCCACAGGGAATTCGCGCCGTCCGAGACCGACGTTCATGTCACCGTCGCGAAGAGCGTGTGGAACGGCCCGGCGGAGACTGCCTTCACCTGGGAGAGCGGGAGCTGGGTGGGGACTCGGCGGTCGACGGTGTCACCGACACCGAGCTGACCCACGCCGTTCCAGCCCCAGGCGAGGACGCGGCCTTTGGTCGTCACCGCGAAGCTGTCGATCATCCCGGCGCTGACGGAGACGGCGACCTCCCAGAGCAGCACCACCGGCACCAGCCTGGCCTCGGTCGATCCCGGCCCGATCTGACCGTGCGCGTTCGAGCCCCACACCACGACGTCGCCGTAGCGGGTCACCGCCAGACTGTGCAGGCCCCCGGCGCTGATACCGACCACGTGATCCAGGGAAGCCACGACGACGGGTGAAGAGCTGTTCGCGGTCGACCCGTTGCCGAGCTCGCCCTCGAGGTTCCAGCCCCACGCCCGCACGGTCCCATCAAACCGCAGCGCCAGGCTGTGGACGAGCCCGGCGCTCACCGCCACCACGCCGGTCAAGCCCGGGACCTGGACGGGGACGCCGCTGTCGACGGCGGAGCCGTTGCCGAGCTGACCGGCGCCGTTCCATCCCCACGCCCACACGGTGCCGTCGGTCTTCACGGCGAGGCTGTGGTACCCCCCCGCGGAGACGGCGGCCACGCCGGTGAGGCCGGGCACCAGCCGGGGCGTCGAGCTGTCCGTCGTCCCCGACCCCAGCTGCCCCACCACGTTCCAGCCCCAGGCCCACACGGTCCCGTCGGCCTTCAGAGCCAGGCTGTGATAGCCGCCGGCTGCGACCGCGACCACGCCGGTGAGACCGGGCACCGCGACCGGGGTCTGCCGGTCGACGGTCGAGCGGTCACCGAGCTGGCCGAGCGCGTTCCACCCCCAGGCCCGCACTGTGCCGACCCCGCTCACCGCAAGGCTGTGGAAGAAGCCGGCCGCCACCCCGTCGGGGTTCGCGGCGGCGTCGGCCGAGAGCACGGGCGGCGTCCGGTTGACGGCGCTGGAGTCTCCCAGCTGGCCCACGTGGTTCAGTCCCGCCCCCCGCACCACCCGAGGGGTGCCGGCGGGAGGTAGGCCCGCCAGCACGCTGAGCGTGTTCTGGAGGCCGAAGACGGCGTCAGGGAGTCCGTCACCCGTGACGTCGCCCACGGCGAGGCCCTTGAGGTTCAAGACGCTGGAGTACGGGACGGGGAAGCGGTGCTCCTGGGACATCGTCCCGTCCCGCTGCTGGATGAAGGCGCCCACTGCCTCCCAGGTGTCGTGCAGGACGATGAGGTCGAGCCGGCCGTCGGCGTTCAGGTCGGCGGCCTCGACCGATTTCATGTTAGGGAAGTTGCCGTAGGTCCGGCGGGTTCCGAGAGTGCCGTCGGGCAGCTGCGGATAGACCATCACCGTGGGTCCGGCGGTGGCGGCCACGTCCGACCGACCGTCGCCCGTGAAGTCGCCGAGCGCCAGTCCCACGGCAGCCGACGCCGGATAGTCGGTCGACGGGCCGAGCCCGCCGTCGGCGCGCCCGGGCCAGACGCGCAGGGTCGACTCCGGCGAGCTCGACCCGACCACGTCGAGGCGCCCGTCGCCCGTGACGTCACCGACCTCGATCTCGGCCTGGGGCACGCCGAGTGCGATCCCGCTCGCGAACGTTCCTCCGCCGAGGCCCCGCAACCAGGCCACGCCGCTCGTGCCGGTGACCACCATGTCGACCAAGCCGTCGCTGTCGAGGTCGGCGATCTCCAGCTGGTGGGCGCCGGCGGGGCCGAGGAGCGTTCGCTCGCCGAGGGCGCCGTCGCGCTGCAGGTACACGTCGATGCCCTTGTCGGTGGCCAGTGCCACGTCCGAGTGGCCGTCGCCGTCCAGGTCACCGGCGGCGAGCCCGGGCCACGAACGGTTCGACACCGTCAGGTCGGTGTCCAGCATCGCCGTGCGGTGGAACTCGCCCTGACTCCCGACCGTGAACACGAACAGCTTGTGATTGGTCGGCCACGGCACCGACCCGCCCGTCGCCGTCACCACGTCAGCCCGCCCGTCGCCGTTGAAGTCGCCCAATGCGACTCCCTCGGGCGAGGAGCCCACGTCGTACTGCTGGTATGGAGCGAACCGAGGCTCGGGTATGGCGGCGAGGGCCGGTCCCATGCACACCGCCAGCTGTGCCCCGAGGGCGGCCAGCACCACGGCCACGACTCCCCGGCCGGGCCGGCGTCGCGTCTTCACCGGGCTCACCGGGCTCACCGGGCTCAGGAAATGTCCGGGGCCGCTCCGCCACCTCCGACCACAGTTCAAGTGAGCCTCCACGGGGGGACGCGTGAAGGCCCGCTCCAATGTTCATCGGCGCCAAGGGAGGCGACCTTGAGGGGAGATTTCCGCGAAGTCCTGGTCGGCTGAGCGACTCATGGGAAGAGTGCTGCCGATCGCCGGGCCACCCGGTTGACCGGCTTCGGTGAGCGGCGACCTACTTCCGGTTGACAGGTGGCGGATCGGTCGGCGCGAGAAGGGCGGCGATCGGCCGCCAGAGCAGGTCGGCGGCGTTGGCGCCGGTGGCCTCGGTGTAGCTCCCGTCGGGGCCGAACGCGTCCTCGGCGAACGTGACCGCCACGGAGATCGCCACCTTCTGCGAGGGCAGGTAGGCGAAGGCGCCGGCCTCACCCGAGAACAGCGGATCCTGCATCAGCCAGTTGCCGGTCTCGACGATGCCGAGCCCGTAGCTGTAGTTCTCGTTCTGCGCGAAGCAGGTGGCCGGGCAGTTGGGCTGCGGCCTCGTATTGCCCCTCAGGTCGGTCGAGACCATCTTCTGGTACGACTCCGGCGAGAGCAGCTTGCCCGTGCCGATCCCGATGGCCGACTTGTCCACGTCGAAGATGTTCGTCGTCTGGATGGCGCCGTGGGTGATCGTCCACGACGGGTTCCAGTAGGTGGATTCCTCGTAGAACCGCGTGCCCGCCGGGATGCCGAGGAGCCCGCGGCGCTCGGAGGTGAACGCGTGCAGGGCGGGTTCGGGGATCGCCGGCGTCCCGTTGTTCCCACTCGTGTTCGTCAGCCCGAGTGGGCCGAGCACCTTCTCCTGCATCAAGTCCGGCATCGTCTTGCCCGTGATCTTCTCGAGGGCCAGGCCGAGGATCACGTAGTTGGTGTGGGCGTAGTTCCAGTTCGTGCCCGGGGGGTACAGCAGCGGCTGCGCCGTCACGCCGGCGATGAGTTCCTGGGGGGTCCACTGGCGGAACGGGTTGGTGTAGAGCTCGACGCCCATCTCTTGGTTCCCGATCACGAAGTCGACGTAGCCGGAGGTCATCTGCGCCAGCTGACCGAGGGTGACCTCGTCGCTGTGCGGGATCTCCGGAACCCACTTGGAGACCCTGTCGTCGAGGCTCACCTTTTTCTCGTCCACCAGCTGGAGCAGGAGCGTCGAGACGTAGGAGATGGCCACCGCGCCGTTGCGGAAGTGCATGTCGGTCGTGGCGGGCACGCCGGTCATCGACTCACCGAAGGCCTCGGTGATGATCTCCTTGCCGTCGACGGTCACCCGAACGATGACGGCGCGGAGGTGGCGAGCCGCCATCTGATCCTGCACAACCTTTCGCACGGCGTCGGCCTTGGCCGGATCGGTCGACCGAACGGTCGTCGGCACCGTTGCGTCGTCGCCTGAACCCACCGGTGCCGCATCGTCCGAGCCGTTGTCCGAACATGCCGCCACCAGCGACAGCACGCACGCGACCAGGACGACTTTCCGAGCGTTCATCCTGGCGCGTTCCACCAAGCGTCCCATCACAACCCCCTCCGGTTCGGATGACGGAAACCGACACTAGCGGGCGCCTTCGCGTCGCGCCCCGGACAACGGACGACCCCGGCACTACGCTGCGGGCGCGGGGACTGTTGACCGGACAAGGAGGGGCCGGTGGCTGACGTGGGCCGGGCAGTGATCGTCGGCGGCGGGGTGGGGGGACTCACCAGCGCCTTGGCACTTCAGCGCGCCGGGGTCGAGGTCGAGGTGCACGAGAAGTTCTCACACCTGCAGGGACGGGCGACCGGCTTCACCCTCTGGTCGTACGCCGTCAAACATCTCCTGGACCTCGGGTTGGACGACCCCGAGCGGATCGGAGGCCCGATCGAGGTCACCGAGGTGAGGAACCAGAGCGGCAAGCTCATCGAAGAGATGCGGAGCGCCATCGTGTGACGCCCGCAGGGCCGACGTCCAGCGGACGCTCATGGGGCTGCTCGGCGAGGGTGTCGTGCACATGGGCTCCGAGTGTGTGGCAGTGGAGACCGACGGCGACAGTGCGACGGCCGTGCTCGCCGACGGAAGCCGCTCGACCGGCGACATCGTGATCGGGGCCGACGGGATCCACTCCACCGTGCGGTCCTTCGTCGCCGGCTCGGCCAAGCTGAGCTACACCGGCCACGCAGGATGGAACGGGGTGATCGACGGGTTCTCCCACGAGCTCCTGAAGCCGAACCGCCATG
>CAYTTL010000057.1:0-13151 GCA_964440725.1 uncultured Acidimicrobiales bacterium
AGGTTGAAGGCCCCCGGGAGGGCCCCAAACCTGCCCAGAACGCTTGGGGGCCGCACGGATTGTCGCTCGCCCGAGCGATTCTCCGCCACGGCGGCCAACCTGGGGGGTCCGAATCCACGGCAGGGAGGACCCCACCATGTTCACGCGCATCCGCAACATGCATCCCGTCACCGGCATCGTCATCGGGGTGGTCGCCACCCTGGTGCTGAGCGGCACGGCCATGGCCATCACCGACACCAGCTTCACCTACAGCGCCGTCCAGACGGGCTACCTGATGATCGGCCCCGCGGATCTCCTTCCCGAATCCAGCGCCGACGCGAACGACTACACAGTCGACTCCGTTGTCGCCTATTCCTCGGGGGCGTGCTTCCGCGCCCCGGTTCACCTGCCGCAGGGAGCCAGGATGACCTCGGTGCGGACCTCCTATTCCAGCGGAGCCGCCAACAACCCGTCCATGAGGCTCCAACGGACCAACCCGGTGACCCTTGCAACTACAACCTTGTTCCAGCACTTCGTCGTCGATGACTCGGCCACGCCCACCTACGTGAACAACGTGGTCCCCGCGAACCTCGCGCTGGTCACCAACTCCCTCTACACCTACACCTACGGGGTGTGCGTGGGGAGCTTCGACGCCTTCTACGGCGCCCGCATCGCCTACCAGTACTACACCGCCGGGGACTGACCGGCGCCGTCCGGAGTGGGCCGTACTGGACTTGAACCAGTGACCTCTTGCGTGTCGAGCAAGCGCGCTACCAGACTGCGCCAACGGCCCCGGCGACGATCGTAGCGCCTCCTACACGCCGCCTTCGGTCTCCTGGGGGGCGAATCCCTGGCGAAGAGTGTTCTCGCTCACGGTGCGGGGGTCGACGAACTGGAGGAGGTAGTCCGGCCCGCCGGCCTTGGACCCGACGCCCGACAGGCCGTAGCCGCCGAAGGGCTGGTAACCGACCTGGGCACCGGTGATGGCCCGGTTCACGTACACGTTGCCCGCCCGCAGCTCGGCCGTCGCCCTGGCGATGTGCGAGGGCGAGCGGGACATGATCCCGGCGGTGAGGGCGTAGTCGGTGTCGTTGGCCAGCGCCAGGGCGTCGTCGAACGACTCGGCCCGCTGTACGGCGAGCACCGGCCCGAAGATCTCCTCGGTGGCCAGGCGGGAACCGCCGGCAACGTCGCCGACCACGGTGGGGCCGACGAAGTACCCCTCGTCGGGCACGTCCCGGCCTCCCAGCAGCACCTCTCCCTCCGAGGGCGCCAGCTCGACGTAGGACCGCACCCGCTCGAGGGCGTCGGCGTCGATCAGCGGCCCGACGTCGATCCCCATCTCCCGGGGAGGGCCCACCCGCAGACCCCGGGTGGCGCCCACCACCCGGTCGACCACCTCGTCGTACACCGCGTCGACCACGACGAGGCGCGAAGCCGCCGAACACTTCTGGCCGGCGTAGCCGAACGCCGACGACACCGCGATCGGCACGGCCTGGTCGAGGTCGGCGTCGGCGTCGACCACGAGGGCGTTCTTGCCCCCCATCTCGGCGATCACCCGCTTCACGTGGCGCTGCCCCGGGCGGTGGACAGCCGCCACTTCGACGATTCCGAGGCCCACCTCCCGGGAGCCGGTGAAGGCCACGAAGGCCACCTCGGGATGCTCGACGAGATGGGCTCCCACCTCCTCGCCGGCGCCGGGCAGGAAGGCCAGGACGCCGGCGGGAAGGCCTGCGGCCCGCAGGGCGTCGACCAGCCGGGCTCCCACGGCCGGTGTCTGCTCCGCCGGCTTGAACAGCACGGCGTTGCCGGTGACGAGGGCGGCGACGACCATGCCGGTGGGAATGGCCAGGGGAAAGTTCCACGGAGCGATCACAACGCCCACCCCACGGGGCGAATAGTGCAGGGAGTTGCGCTCCCCCGGCGCCGATGCCACCTCGCCCCCCGCGCCGAGGCGCAGAGCCTGGCGGCCGTAGTACTCGCAGAAGTCGATGGCCTCGCAGACGTCGGCATCGGCCTCCCGCCACGGTTTGCCGGCCTCGAGGACCTCGAGGGCACCGAGGTCGGCCCGGTGGGAGCTGAGCCAGTCGGCGGTCCGGAAGGCGACCGCCGCCCGCTCCCGCACCGGCGTGCGCCGCCAGGCCGGCCACGCCCGGAGGGCCGCGTCCACGGCGGCGTCGGCCTCGGCCGGCCCGCACGCGGCCGAGACGGCGACGACGGTGGTGGGTCGGGCGGGGTCGACCGATGCGATCCTCGCCGGGGTCATGACCTCCTTCCCGTCGATCACGGCCGGAACCGGGCGCGCCGTCGCCTGTCCCTCCACGCGAGCCACGGCGGCGGCAAAGGTGTCCCGGGCCATCGGCCTGCGCCACTCGGCCAGAGGCTCGTGACGGTAGGGCCCGGGGTCGTCGGCGGAGGTGGCCGGGCGCCCCACGGCGGGCTCGAGCGTCGGCAACACGTCGACCGCCGGGGCCGCCAGCATCTCGTCGAGCTCCCGGCCCTCGACGAAGCGCTGGCGCACGAAGCTCTCGTTGGCGGTGTTCTCCAGCAGTCGTCGCACGAGATAGGCCATTCCCGGCACCAGCTCGCCCACCGGGGAGTACACCCGCAGGCGCACGCCCAGCCGGCGCACGGCGGCGTGCACGGGCTCGGCCATGCCGTGGAGCATCTGGATCTCCATGCCCCGGTCGGGAATGCCGCGCGCCCGGGCGTGCTCCACCGCGTAGGCCAGCGACCGCAGGTTGTGGCTGCCGAAGGCGGCCCGCACCTCGCCGTGATGGTCGTGGAGGAGGCGCACGCAGCGCTCGAAGTTGGCGTCGGTCTCCTGCTTGTGCTGGTACACCGGGACCGGCCAGTCCTGGGCTTGGGCCAGTACCGTCTCCGTGTCCCAGTAGGCCCCCTTCACCAGGCGCACGGTGAGGGGCCGGGACCGCGACCCCGAGAAGGCGATCAGGTCGGCGAGGTCATCCCGCGAGTCCTTGAGGTACGCCTGCACCACGACCCCCGCCTCGACGTCGCCGAACTCCGGCTCGCTCAGCAGCTCCCTGACGAGCTGGAGGGTGAGATCCTTCACCTCGTAGTGCTCCATGTCGAAGTGCACGAACGCGCCGAGGTCGTGGGCCTGGCGGAGGATGGGCCGTAGCCGCCCCTTGGCCTGGGCCAGCCCGTCGGCCCGGGTAAGGGGCGAGAACCGCGACGCCAGCGCTGTCGGTTTCAGGCTCACGTTGACGCGCGCCAGGCGACCGAGATCGTCGGCTTCGAGGTGGCCGTCGGCGGGCCACTGCCGGCTGGCCTCGCTCAGGACGGACAGCAACGTGCCCACCCGCGAGGCGTAGCGGTCGGCCTCGGTCTCGGTGATGGTCTTCTCGCCGAGCAGGTCGACGGTGAAGGCGCGCCCCCGCCGCCACAGCCGTTCCAGCCCGCCCACCGCGTCGGCGGGTTCGGAGCCGATGATGAACTGCTCGGCCACCCTGGAGATGTTGCGTCGGGCGAGTCCGGCGGCGGCGACCGATCCGAACGGCAGGTGATCGGCCACCCCCAGACCCAGGTCGAGCACCCTGGGCACATCGGAGCCGGAGAAGTACTCGTCGAGGTGACGCAGCACGTCGGCGTCGTCGACGGTCGCCGGGAACACGTCGACGAAGCGGAAGAGCTCGGTGCGGAACGAGGGGTGTGACATCGCCCACTCGAGCATGCGCTCGCTCCACCACGAGGACTGCACCACCCGGGACCGCTCCCCCGCCAACCCGGCCAGCTGCCGGGCCAGGGCCGTCACGTCGGCCTCGAGTCGGGTGGGCACGGATTCCTCGGTGGGCACGGATTCCTGGGTGGGCACGGCCTCTGGGGCGGGCACGGCTCCACGGTAGGCCGCGGCCGGGGACTACGGGATCAGGCGAACGAGCCCCACAGCCCGGCCGACCACGCCTCCGGTGTCACCGGCGGCGGCGTGGGCTTCACCAGCACCAGATGGCGATCGTCCCGGCTCTCCCGGTCCCGCCACGCCGACGGGTGCAGGGCCTTGGCCGCTGCCACCGGCCGGTCGACGGCGTGGTCGGCCCTCACGGCGCGATCCCGGCACTCACGCACTTGGCCCTGAGCACCCGGAGGCAGCGCTGGCGGGTGGGGCCGATGGACCCCACGGCAATCCCCAGGCCGGCGGCAATCTCTCCGTACGGCACGGGCGGGTCGGCCATCAGCATGCGCAGCAGGGCCTGAGACCGCTCGGGCAGGGTGATGAGGATTTCCTGGACGGCGGCATCCGTGCGACGCCGGTCCAGCGAGGCCGCGGGGTCGGCGTCGACCACCGGTACCGCTCCGTCGACCGCGTCCATCTCCGCCGTCGGGACGCTGCGCCGGCGCAGCCGCGACACCCGGATGCACTCGTGGCGGGTGGTGGCCGCCAGCCACGCTCCCACCCGCTCGGGCTCCCGCAAGCGGTCGAGGTTGTCGACGAGGCGCAACCACACCGTCTGGGATACGTCGGCGGCGTCGGAGGAGGAGAGATTGTGGGCCCTGGTGATCGCCCACACCAGGCCGCTGAACCGGTCGACCAGCTCCCGCCACGCCGCCTCGTCGGAGCGCGCTGCCCGCTCGACCAGCTCACCCGGGCTCGCCGTCCCATTTCCCGCCGGGGTCGGCGCCGCCGAGGTCAGCAGCTCCATCGTCGCTTCTCCGCGGTAGGCACTGCCCACGCCGGTCACAGGTGCACCAGCAGACCGCGCCCGGCCAGACCGGTCAGGCGGTCGATGCCGTCCATCAGGCCCTGCTCGGCCTCGTCGTGCTGACGCAGCGTCCACAGCACCTCGGCCTGGGCCCACGCCGTGTCGCGCGCCGCCTCCACGCTGAAGTTCCCGAGGACGTTCTTCACGTGGCGCAGGACCAGCTCGTCCAGCCAGCGCTCGAAGCGGTTCTGGAAATGCTGGCGGAGGTCCTCCATCTCGACGGCGAAGATCTCGTTGACCTTGTCGTAGTCGGCCCGCTGGGAGCCGAACCCGGGGTCGCGGCCCAGGAGCTCGCAGGTGGCGACCACCGCGCAGGGCAGGTCGAAGTTGACGTGGGCGTTGACCCCGGCGACGGCGAACTGCATGGGGGTGATCCCCTGCTCGCTGCGGTTCTCGAACAAGGCCTCCCACGAGCTCGGCGCCGAGTCCGGGTCCGTGGCATCGGCCCGCAGGGCGTCAAGGTAGCGGTTGGCGAACACCAGGTCGAGCGTGGTCAGGAACTCGGCGTCGGCGAAGCGGTCCGCCTCGATCCACTCGAGCACCCGGCAGGTGATCACGTGGTACAAGAAGTTGAAGCACGCCACCCCGTCGTCGGTGCCACCCTCACTGGTGGCCTCGACCCAGGTCTGGATCTCGGCCAACCGGGTGATCACGCCGGGCACGGTGGTCGGTGCGGGCAAGGCAATAGGCGAGGTGATACCGCCCGCTACGGGCATCTCGGTCAACGTGGGTGCTAGGTGTGTCATCGGTCCCCCCGGATCGCACAGCTCGAACAGGTGCCAGGGTCGCACCGTGATCGCGATCTGCCATCGGGCAGGTGCCTTATTCCGGGCGGCTCGGTCCCTTATTTGCCGGCGACGCCGAGCCGGTGGGCGACGGCGCTGGCCTGGACCCGGCTCTGCACACCGAGCTTGGCCAGGATGTGCGAGACGTGGACGCTCGCCGTCTTCTCGCTGATGAACAGCACCTCGGCCACCTCCCGGTTGCTCCTCCCGTCGGCAACCAGCGCCAGCACCTCCCGCTCACGCCGGGTGAGGTCGGCGAGGGCATCGGGTGAGGACGCGGCGGCCACCTCCTCGGCCGCCGCTTCCGTCGGGGGGACGGACTCCAGGGGGATCCGGGCCCGGGCGGCGAGATCCTCGACCTGGCGCTGGAAGGGAACGGCGCCGAGGGCCACGGCCATCCCATGGGCGCTTCGCAGGACGTCGGCCGCCCGCGGCGACCGGGCCCGACGCGACAGCAGGGCCTCGGCCTCCCGCATGCGGGCGTACGCGGTGGGATAGGGCTGGCCCAGCCCCTCGAGGTGGTTCGCCGCCGCCGTCCACGCCTCCGGGGCACTCACACCCTCCAGGCGCGACCACTCGGCCAGGCACAGACCCAGGTAGGCGGCGACGGCCTGACGAACCGGCGGGGCGGCACCGTCGGTCTGGTCGGCCAGGGCCTGCACCCGGGCCCGCAGGTCGGCGCCCGCGGCCCGGGCGTCGTCGACCTCGGCGGGCGACCGGCGGGCCCGGGCCAGCTCCGCCCTGTCGGCCTCGGCCCGCAGCCCGTGCCAGACGAGGGGCGCCACGAACCAGGCGTCGTCGGTGCGATCGGCTAGCGCCAGGCCGGTGCTCACCGCCCGACGCGCGTCGTCGATGTCACCCTCCCAGAGGGCCAGGCCCGCCCGGAGGGTCAACAGGGGTGCCTGATACCGGGCATCGATGGCATGGGCGCTCAGATCCTCGACCACGGCCAGATCGGCCCGGGCCGAGTCCGCCTGGCCCCGACCCACGGCCAGCTTGGCCCGCGCCAGGTGCAGGTCGATGGCCGCGGCCCCACCGGGCCGGCAGGCCATGGCGTCGGCGAGGAACCGGTCGGCCTCGACCCAGCGCCCCAGCCGGAACAGGGTGTTCACGGCGATGGCCTGCAGCGACACGCCGTAGGAGCGCTCCAGGCCCAGGCGGCGGACACGCTCCACCCCCTGCTCGGCCACCTCGGCCGCGGTGTGGAGCCGGTTGAGCGGACCCGACAGCAACTCGGCCAGGTTGAGCCAGGCCCGGGCCACGTCTTCGGGCGTCCCCACCTCCTCGGCGATCGCCCTGGCCTCTTCGAGCAGGCTCACGCCGGCGGCGGCGTGGCCCAGGAAGGCCAGGTCGACACCCAGGGTGGCCAGCACATGGCCCTCCTCGGCCCGGGCCCTGGCCGCTCGGGCCACCGCGAGGGCCTCTTCGGCCCGTTCCTGGGACTCCCGGTACCGGCCGGCGAGCATGAGGGCCTGGGCCTGGGCACCCACCACCCGGGCCCGCACGGCACTCGGCTGCTCGAGGGGAACCAGGCGCGCCGCCTCGTCGTAGGCATCCAGCGCCGCCTCGCTGTGGCCCGCGGCCCACAGGTAGCAGCCGAGGCGTTCGTGCAGCAGGCCCCGGCGGACGGGATCGCCACTCCGGAGCACGCCTCCGTCGGAGGTGCCGTCCGCGTTCGAGTCGACGTCGCCGTCACCGATGGCGGCTCGCGCCAGGGCGATGGCCCGGGCGTGGTCCCCCGCCAGGTTGGCGGCCTCGGCCGCCCGCTCGAACAGCCCTAAGCGGTCGAGGTCGACCCCGACCGTGGTGGCGGTCGACGCCACCCGGTCCCACAGCTCCAGCGCCCGCTCGTAGTGGCGCTGGGCCTCGGCGAAGCCGTAGACCCGCTCGGCGGCGCCGGCGGCGGTGACGGCGGCGGGCAGGGCGTGGGTGGGCTCACCCGCCTCGTACCAGTGGAACGCCAACTCGGCTTCGGCCGAGCCTGCACATCGGCGCCGGTCCTCGGCGATGGCCCGGCCGTAGGCGGCGTGGAACCGGGTGCGCTCGCCCGGCAACAGCTCCGCGTACACGACCTCGCGGAGCAGGGCGTGGCGGAACTGGTAGGTCTCGCCGTCGCGCTGGCCCACCAGGACCTGGTGCTCGACGCACTCGCGCAGGGCGTCGCACAGATCGTCGTCGTCCATGGACACCGTGGCGGCGAGAAGGGCGTAGGGCATCCGGGGGCCGCCGGCCGCCACCCGGCGGAGAACGTTCTGGGCGGTGGCCGACAGCCCGTCGATGCGCGCCAGCAGGATCTGGCGCAGGCTCGGGGGCAGGTCGGGAGCGCGGCCGCCGACCGCAGCGGCCAGCAGCTCCTCGGCGAAGAAGGCGTTGCCCTCCGACCGGGCCCATACCGCCTCGGCCAGCTCGGGGTCGGGCGCCGAACCCACGATGGCCGTCAGCTGGGTGACCATCTCGTCGCGGGTGAACCGGGGCAGGTCGATCATCTCGGCGCGCCGGTTGCGTCGCAGCTCGGCCAGGAAGGGCTGAAGCTGGTGGCGGCTGATCTGCGCATCGCTGCGATAGGTGGCGACGACGACCACCGGTTCCTGGCGGAGGTTGGCCACCACGAACGACACGAGGTCGCGGGTGGAACGGTCGGCCCAGTGGAGGTCCTCGATCACGAACACCACCGGGCCCCGCCGGGTCAGGCGCTCGAGAATGCCGAGGACGAGCTCGAACAGCCGACCCTGGGCGCTCGGGCCGGTGAACGCCGGACCGGGGAGCGACCTTCCGTCGCCAGGGTCGAGGGCGGCCAACTCGGGGAGCAGGGGGCTCAACTCGGGACGCAGGGGGCCGAGGGCTTCGTCAACCGCGTGCTGCCCGAGCGATCGCAACAGGCCGCGCAGGGCGTCGACCACCGGCCAGTAGGGCAGTCCGCCGTCGCCGAGGTCGATGCAGCCGCCGACCAGCACCGTCGCCCCCCGCCGTCTCGCCCCCCCGACGAACTCCGACACCAGGCGGGTCTTACCGACGCCGCTCTCGCCGCTGACGACCAGAGCCGACGCCTCGCCGGCTACCGCCCGCTCGAGGGCATCCTCCAGCCGGGCCAGCTCCCGGGAACGGCCGACGAACTCGACACTCGGCCCCAGGGCTGCCACGCCGCGATTATCGCCCGCCTGGGGCCAGGTCGCCGGGTCCCGGGCGGCCCGGTCGCACCAGGGCGATACCACTGGCGACGACGAACGATGCCGCGGCCAGCAGGACGATCGTCGCTCCCGGCGCCAGGCCGGCGAGGCGGGCCAGCACGAGCCCGCCGACGACCGAGCCGACGCCGACGACGACGGCCCACCCGAGGGTGGCGCGGAAGGACGTGGCGATACGCTGGGCCGTGCCCACCGGGAGCACCATCAGGGCGGCCACCAGGAGGACGCCCACGATCCTCATGGCGGCGACGACGGTCACCGCGGCAAGGGCGGCCAGTCCCAGGCTCAGGCCGTCGACGGGCAGGCCGGCGACCCGAGCGGCGTCCTCGTCGAGGATCACCGACAGCAGCGGTCGCCAGAGCAACAGCACCAACGCCACCACGACGACGCCGAGACCGACGATCCAGGCGGCGTCCGCCGGGGTGACCGTGAGGATCGAGCCGAACAGATAGGTGAGCACCCCGGCGTTGAGGGAGCCGGCGAGACCGGTGAGCACCACTCCCCCGGCGATGCCGGAGTAGAAGAAGACGGCCAGGGCGAGGTCGCCCGAGGCTTGACGACGCAGCCGTAGCCACTCGATGCCGACGGCACCGAGCACGGCGACGACCAACGCCGTCCACAACGGGCTCAGGCCGGTGAGAAGGCCGGCGGCCACGCCGGCGAAGGCGACGTGGCCGATACCGTCGCCCATGAGGGACAACCGCTTCTGCACGAGGAAGGTGCCGACGAGCGGTGCGCAGGCACCGACGATCACGCCCGCCGCCAGGGCCAGCTGCATGTACTCGCGGTCGAAGGGCCACGGCAGGGGAAGCGTCACCCGAGCCCCTCGAGCCACATGGGAAGGTCCTCGCGATGGATGCCGAGGTTGACGCCTCTCGCCGCCAGCTCCCCGGGCGGGCCGTCGAAGACCACCGTGCCGCGGCGGAGCACGAGCAGGCGATCGAGGTCGTGGGCGACCGCGCCCAGCTCGTGAGAGACCAGGAGCACGGCGGTGCCGTGATCGCGCACCATGTGCACCAGCGACGAGCGGAAGGACTCCTGCGACGGGACGTCGACGCCGGCCACGGGTTCGTCGAGCACCAGGAGGTCGGGCCGGTTCACCAACGCTCGGGCGATGAACGCCCGCTGCTGCTGGCCCCCGCTCAACTCGGCGAGCTTGGTCCCGGCCAGGTCGCTGAGCCCCACCGACGTCAGGGCGTGCTCCACCTCTTCGTGATCGGTGGCGTTCAGGCGGTGAGCCCACCCCCGGCGAGCGGTGCGGCCCGATGCGACGGCCTCGGCCACGGTGACGGCGACCCCTTCGATCAGGGGAGGCCGTTGCGGCACGTAGCCGATCCGCCACCGGTCGGCGAGGTCGGACAACGCCACCCCGAAGAGCCGGACACTGCCCGAACCGGGGCGGGCCAGGCCGAGGATGGTCCGTACGAGGGTCGACTTGCCCGATCCGTTTGGCCCGGCCAGGGCCACGAACTCACCGGCCTGGACCTGCAGGCTCACTCCGTCGAGCACGGTCTCGCGCCCATAGGAGAACGACAGCGCGTCGACCTTGATGGCCGGGGGTGGGGGGGCGGTGTCAGCCATGGGAAGTCCGGGTGTCGGCCGCGTCAGCGACAGCCGAGTGCCGTCCGCAGGGTCTCGAGGTTGCCGTTCATGACGGAGATGTAGGTCGCACCCTTCTCCCGGTCGTCGTCACTCAGGCCCTCGAGCGGGTCGAGCACGGCCGTCGTGACGCCCACGTCCTTGGCGAGGGTCTCGGCCACCTTGGGGGACACCAGGGTCTCGGTGAAGATCGTGGTGGTGCCGCCTGCGGTGACCTTGGCCGCCAGTTCGGCGAGCCGCTTCGGGTCGGGCTCGGCCTCCGGGTCGACGCCGGCGATGGCCTCCTGGGTCAGCCCGTAGCGTCGGGCGAGGTAGCCGAAGGCGCTGTGGGCGGTGACGATCACGCGCCGGTCACACCGGGCCAGGCCGTCGCGGTACGCGGCGTCGAGGGCGTCGAGCTCCTGTTCGTAGGCGGCGGCGGCGTCGTCGTACGCCGCCCGGTTGACGGGATCGGTCTCCACGAAGGCGGTGCGCAACCGTCGGACGATCTGCTTCATGAGCGTCGGGTCCAACCACACGTGCGGGTCGGCCACCTCGTGGCCCTCGTCGGTCTCGCCACCCGGCAGGAGCCCGAGGTCGTCACTGAGCAGGTCGAGGGCCGTCCCCTCGGTCCGCTCGGCGGCCTTCTCGATGCCCGGTTGGAACCCGTCGCCGAGGTAGACGACGACGTCCGCATCCTCGATGCGGTCGACGTCGGGCGGCGCAAGCTCGAGGTCGTGGGGTTCGGATCCCGGCGGCGTGAGGTTGGTGACCGCCACCCGCGAGCCGCCCACCCGCGTCGCCGCCTCCGCCAGGGGATAGAAGCTGGCCACGACCCGGGGGCGTTCTCCCCCCGCGGTCGGGCTGCTGTCGTCCGCACATGCCGGGACGACCACCAGACCCAGAGCCACGGCGGCCGCTGCTCGACGCACGCTGCCCCTTCGCTGACCGGTCCTGGAAATAGGAATCACTCTCGTTCAGAGTAGCGCGCCGGCCGGCCGAGGCCGGAAAAGTGGGCCTTCCCGCAGTGGGCCGAATGACCTACTCTGATCTCCTCGCAACGTCACCGCGGGCGTCCGGGCGGGATCTTGGGGCGGATGACGATCGCTGCGAGCCCGACAGATAGTCGGTGAAAAGCGGCGTCGGTGCGAACCGGAAGGAGGCCAGCGTGAAAAGCACGCGCGGCCACAGATCAGGGCTGCCCATGGCGCTGTCGACGACCTTGCTGTCGTTGGCGGCCATCGCAGTCGTCCCCCCCAGTGCTGCCCACGCGGTGGTGCTCGATCCCGAGGAGGCGGCGCTCTGCTCCATGGTGAACGCCTATCGGGCCCAGAACGGGTTGGCGGCCCTCAAGGTGTCCACCTCGTTGACGAACGCGGCCGAGTGGCTGAGCACGGACATGGCGGCAAAGAACTACTTCAGCCACACCGACAGTCTCGGGCGCAATCCGTCCCAGAGGATGGCGGCGTTCGGATACACCTATGCGACCCCCAAGGCGGAGAACATCGCCGCGGGGTCTTCCACCGCGGCGGCGACCATCGCCCAGTGGAAGGCCTCACCCGACCACAACACCACCATGCTCAGCGCGAGCTATCGGGTGATGGGTATCGGACGGGCCTACCAGGCCACGGCGCAGTACGACTGGTACTGGACCAACACCTTCGGAGGCTACGACGACGGCGGGGTGCCGTGCCCCTCGGCGGCACTGCCGGCACTGTCGGTGGCCGACGCGTCCGTCACCGAGGGAAACACCGGCACGCGGACCCTCACGTTCACCGTTGCCCGCACGGGCGACACCACGAAGACCTCGTCGGTGCGGTACGCCACCGCCAACGGGACCGCCACCGCCGGCATCGCCGGCGACTACGTGGCGCGGCCCCTGACGACGCTGAGCTTCGCCGCCGGTGAGACGGCCAAACCGGTGATCGTGACGGTGAACGGCGACCTCGTGGCAGAAGCGACGGAGACGTTCTACCTGCAGCTGTCGTCGCCGGTGGGTGCCACCATCTCCGATGCCAGTGCCACCGGCATGATCCTGAACGATGACAGCGCCACGACGCTGGCGGTCGACAACGTGCGGGTCACCGAAGGCCACTCCGGGACCCGGCCGGCCACCTTCACCGTCACCCGTTCGGGGGTGACGTCGACGGCGTCGTCGGTGCGGTACGCCACCATGAACGGCACGGCGACGGCGGGGAGCGACTACGTGGCCAGAGCGCTCACCACCGTGAACTTCGCCGCGGGAGAGACGGCCAAGTCGGTGGCCGTCACCGTCATCGGTGACATGACGGTGGAGCCCTCGGAGACCTTCTTCGTGAAGCTCTCGTCCCCCACCGGCGCGACGATCCTGGACAACACAGGGGCCGCCACCATCGTGAACGACGACGCTGCGCCAGGGGAGCTGCCCGTGGAGTAGCCCTTCAAGTTCACGTGAGGTAGAGGTCGGCTCCGGGGTAGGCTCACGCCGTGCAACCGGAGCTGACCATCGGGGCGATGAGCGAGCGGGCCGGGGTGGCGACCTCGGCGTTGCGGTTCTACGAGGCCGAAGGGCTGATCCGCTCGACCCGCTCGCCGTCCGGTCAGCGCCGGTTCAGCCGCGACGTGCTCCGGCGCGTCTCGTTCATCCGCATCGCCCAACAGGTGGGGCTGTCGCTCGGAGAGATCCGCAAAGCACTGGAGTCGCTCCCCGACAACCGCACCCCGAACGACCAGGACTGGGCGCGGCTCTCGAGGTCGTGGCGTCCCCGCATCGACCAACAGATCGGAATGCTCGAGCGCCTCCGCGATCGACTCGACGGTTGCATCGGCTGCGGCTGTCTGTCGCTGCGGCACTGCAAGCTGCTCAATCCCGACGACCAAGTCGCCCAGCGCGGCCCGGGACCGCGCTTCGTCCTCGACGCCGA
>CAYTTL010000058.1:0-12774 GCA_964440725.1 uncultured Acidimicrobiales bacterium
TAAAGGTACCCTCGCCCACGAGGAGCGACCATGGGCCGGATCGAGCATCGCCCTCGCCCACGAGGAGCGACCATGGGCCGGATCGAGCATCGCCCTCACCCAGCTGGCACTTCAACTACCCAAGCCGGCCGAACCGCCGCCCGGCTTCAAGTTCTCCTTCTCCTGGGTTCGGCTCTCCGGCAACCGTGCGTACCTGTCAGGGCACGGCGCACTTGCAGCCGACTGGAGACCGATCGGCCCGTTCGGCAAGGTCCCGGCAAGGTCCCGGCGGAGGTGTCCATGGGCGAGGCCCAGGAGTCGGCTCGCGGGGCAGCGTTGTCGATGCCAGCCAGCCTCAGCCGCGCGCTCAGTGATCTCGACCGAGTTGCCGCGTGGCTGAGGGTGTACGGGATGGTCAACGCCGACGTCGGGTACCCCGAGACCACCAACGTCGCAAACGGCTTCTCCGACCTGATCCCCGAGCTCTATGGAGAAGTCGCAGGGCATCACGCGCGAATGGCAGTCGGGATGGCGGCCCTACCGCTCAACTACTGCTTCCTCGCCCGCACGGACGTGGAAGTCGCCTCGTACGGCTGATCGGAGAGGACGTGCAAAGACGGCACCTTGCGTCCTGCTGTCTCACGTGGCTCCCGTCGACGATGCCGCCCGAGTACGGCCCCAGCGGCGCGCGAGGTAGCGAGCGCGACGCTCACCCGCCGGTCGAGCGGGCTTGTGTGGGAGAGGAGCTCGATCTCGCCGGCTCCGGCCGCACTGATACTCCTCGGCCGTCGTTCGGAGACGGTCAGCGGTCAGGTGCGGCGTGAGGCGAGACGTCGCCTGACAGCCAGGTACGCGACAGTCAGCCCCACGAGTACAGCGCCCCAGAAAAGTACGAACGCGATGGCGACGACGGCGTCCGGCGGATCTCCGTCGTCTCCCCAGAGGGCGAAGATGACAGCTTGAAGCCCCAGGATGACGCCCAAGGCGGCGAGGCCAACGTAGGTGAGCGTTCGGTTGGTCGCCCCCGTAACTCTGCGCAACATCTGGCCCTCCTCGACCGCCGTGCTCTCAAGATCCTGCCGGAGTAGAGCCTTCACCCTGACTTGATTCCCTGCAAGGCCCCCAACGCGGGCCGCCCCCGGTCCCCGACTTAGGCGGTGAAGCCTCCTGCTGCCTGACTCCGGCACGACCAGGAGCGCTCGATAACTCTCTCCGCCGGTGGTGATCTCGGTGTGCGGCCGGACACGGTTGCCCTGACCGAAGGAGACAGATGTCCATGACCACCACCGTCGACGTCGTCCGCACCGACGATCCGGTCCAGGCCGAAGCGGTTGCCATCGCCGGGTTCCTCGCCGGCTACTGCGGTGCCACGCGGAGAAGCTACGCCACTGACCTCCGCCTGTTCTCTGACTGGTGCGACCAGGCGAACCTGAACCTGTTCAGCGTCACGCGCGCCCACCTCGAGCTGTTCGGCCGGTGGATGGAAGAGAGCGGGCGGATGCGCTCCACGGTGGCCCGGCGGCTGTCGACCCTGGCCAGCTTCGACAAGTACTGCGAGCAGGAGCAGCTCATCGAGCCGCAACCCTTCGCTCAACGTGCCCGTCAGGCTGCGCTCGTGCTCGTAGGGCCCCGGCCCGACGGCAGTCACCCCTGGCGACCCGCCTCGGGCCGGACCTCAGGCCAGGCGGGGCTGTTTGAGGTCGAGGTACTCGTCGATCGGGGCAGCCGACATCCACTCTGCGAACATCGCCTGCATCTCCTCAGGTCGTTCCTTGGCCTCGTTGGCGCGGGCCTCAGCCTCGGACCGGAAATAGACGGCGTCGGTGAACGTCCCATCGCCGTGGAACGCGGTCACGTCGCCGATGACGTCCGGGCGCATCTCGGCCAACGCCTTCTCGAACTCCTTCATCCGGCCTCGGAGCTCCTCCATCTTGGCGGCGTCGACCACGTGGCCCCGCATCACCTGGACGAAGCCGGCGTCGTTCGAGCCACCGGCACCCATGACGACGACCTCGGCGCTGTCCTGGAACGTCGGGTCCTGAAGTGCCTTTGCGGTTTCGGCCCACCACGCGCCCTGTTCGGGACGCTCGCTGTTCCGGCGGGCCGCATCCTCGGACTCGAAGCGGGCGAGCACGATCAGGCGCCCGTCGTCGGTGATGCCACTCGTACTGCCGAGGAACCCGTCGGCACCCGGGCGGACGTCGCTCTCCCAGCGGTCGACCTGGCGCCACAGGGCCTCCTCGTCGACCACCTTGGCGGTGATCACCTGGATGAACATCCTCTTCCTCCTCTCTCGTCCCCGCGCCGGAGGACGACTCGTCCCGGGCTCGTCGGCCCTACTCGGCGTCTGCCATCTGCCGGTCCCCCTGTGGCGCCGTCATGGCCGCCAGCATGTGCCCGAACTCCTCGTTGTTCGGGGCCACCGCCGGCTCGGCGTCGGGAACCGACTCCAGCACCTGGAGGAAGCGTTCGAGCGACGCTCCGTTGGCGGCGGGCAGGTGCGAGGAAAAGATCTGCGTCGGCTGCAGGCGGCGCACGCCGTCGAGCACCTGGCCGAACTGCTCGCGGTCGACGATGTGGGCCCACGGGGAATCCGCCATCGCCCATGCCTGCATGCCACCGGCCAGGGCGTCATCGGGCACGTCGGCCGTGTCCTGGGCCGGTTCGGGCAGGAGGGCCCCGAAGGAGTCGACGGAGAACAGGGACCCGGTCGCCTCGTCGAGAGCGCCGATCGACAACGGGTTGTCGAACAACGGCGGCGGGACGGCCCGGAGCGTGCGGTCGCCGACGGGAAGGCGGTCACCGGCACGGATGGCGTGCACCCGGTCGAACGGCACCGGCCACCACGTCGCCATCCGCAGGGCGCTGAAGGCGTTGGTGACGAGGCGCGCCTGGGGCGCGGCCTCGAGCACCCGCTGGATGCTGCCGGTGTGGTCGGCGTCGTCGTGGGTCAGCCACACCCATCGCAGGGCGGCCGGGTCGATGATCGACGTCAGCGCGTCGAGGAAGTCGGCGCTGTCCAACCCGATCCCGGCGTCAACGAGCACCGGCTCCTCGGCCAGCAGCACGTAGGCGTTGACGGGGAGGACCCCGATGCCGGGAATCGGAAGGTTGGTCGGCAGCACGTGGACATCCGGGGCCGCCTGGTAGGGAGCATCCATCAACAGAACCTCCTGGTCGTCGGGTCGTTCAATGCAGAGGCGTTCGATCGGGGGCGACGTCGTTCAGTCACGTCTGAACGGACCACCGCACGTCGTCGCCGCCGTCAGGCTCGTAGGCGCAGTAGATGCCGGTGCGAAGGCGCTGATCGAGGATGGTCCCCGCCTCGGGGAGGGCCTCGGTCACCCGGGCCGTCGCCGCTCGAAGCGCCCGGGTGACGTTCAGGCGGGCCCGCTCCGCGGCCGAGGACGCCCGGCGGGTCCGTCCTCGGAGGCCGAACGCCTGGGCCAGCTGGGCGACCAGCTGGTCGAGCTCGGCCTGCAGGCGCTCGGCGTGGTCGTCGCCACCCATGGCGAGGGCGTCGTCGATCTCTCCCCGCAGGGCCTCGATGCGGTGGCGGTAGGCGGTGCGGGCCTCGGCGTCGACCAGCTCGCCGGCATCGCCGAGCTTCCGCCTGTCGACGGCCAGATCGCCCACGGCGACGCCTTCCACCCGGTCGACCAGGTCGAGGGCGTGCCGTTCGACGCCGGGGCTGCGCACCAGCTCGGCGACATATCGCAGGCCCTTGGTGTCGGCGAGGCGGCACCGGATGTCGCCGTGGGCGACGACCCAGCCGCGATCCTCCCGGCAGAGCATCGCCGTGCTCCGAAACCTGATGCCCGTCGCTCCCGCCGGCGCGCCGACCCGATCGAGCAGGGAGACGTCGTCGGGCGGGAGGACGACGTCGAGCTCCGCCACCGCTGCTGCGGCCCTCCCGCCCTCGACGTGCGCCGCAGCCCGGTTCCCGGCTCGGTCGTGAAGCCGGACCAGATCGACGAGGAGGTTGGCCCGCAGCAACGGCACGCCCGTGGGCGGGAGCCTGTCGAGGGCATCCTCCATCGTGGAGATGGCGCCGGCGATGTCGCTCGCGGCTGCGCACACGCGAGCGCGCACGGCGGCCACCCTGGCCTGCAGCCCGGGCACGTCGAGCCCCTCGGCGCGAGACGCCATGTCGTCGCAGGCGGTGGTCGCCGCCTCCAGGTCGCCGGCCGCCAGCTCGGTCTCGACCAGCACGCCGAGGAGGTCGGCGGCGCGCAGGCGGTCGTCGCCGATCGCCCGCAGGCCGCGTAGGGCCGTGGCCCGAGCCAGGTCGTGATCGCCGCGCGCCAGGTGGAGGTGGGCGGCGGGGAGCAGGGCCTGGAGGTGCCCGTCCTTGCCGAGCAGCAGCACCTCGGCGTCGGCCAGGCGGCCCTGCCGTATGCGGAGCTCGGCCAGGGCGATGGCCGGATGCCAGCTGGGCATCCCCATGCCCGCCTCGAAGTCCTCGATGGCGCGGGTCAGCATGGCCTCGGCTTCACCCCATCGCCCGAGCTCGCACAGGGCTGCCGCCTGGACGCTGTCGCAGTGGCCGCTCAGGAACATCGGCGCTCCCCGAGTCCTCCCGATCAGCCCGTGACGACGGAGGGAGTCCGCCCACGACGCGGCTCGGTCGAAGTCGGCGGCGAAGTAGCACGCGGTGAAGAACGAGCACACCGACTTGCCCGCAGTGGCGGCGTTGTCGGCGGGCCCGCACGCCAGGGCCATGGCCTCGTCCAGCATCGACATGCCCTCGGCCACCCGTCCCGCCTGCACGCACGCCAGGCCGGCGTCGGCCAGGGCCTTGGTCTCGAGGTTCACGTCGCCGAACTGCCGGGCGCGGGCGAGGGCCAGCTCGGCCCGGTCGAGGAGTACGGCGGGGTCGTCGACGTCGCATCCCATCGCCGCGACCGCCACCCAGCCCTGTTCGATGCACGGTGGCTCGTTCTCGATCAGCCGGGTCGCCCGCAGGAACCACGCCCGGGCGGCGGTGCCGTTGCCCAGGGCGTTCGCGTACAGGTCGCCCAGGCGGGCACACACGAGTGCTGCCTGCCGGCAGTCGCCGGCGGCGGTGAACGTGCGGATGGCCGCCGACAGGTGCCCGGCGGCGGCACCGGCGTCGAGCGCGTTCAGCGCGTCATCAGCGAGCCCCAGCTGCCGGGCGGCGTCGTCGACCATCGCCACCGAACCATGCTGGCATGTCGGTTGGCGCGTTTTCGATCGGCCTCGGCCAGGCTCTCGACCGACGACACCCGATCGGGGTCGGTTACCCCGTGCCCGCGGGGAAGATCTCACAGGCCGCGAAGGTGTTGGTGCCCGTGCCTCCGTTGCAGGTGTCGACCGCCGGGCCACCGTCGAGGGTGTCGTTGCCGGCGTTGCCGAAGAGGCTGTCGGCTTCGTCGGCACCTCGAACGTCGTCGTCGCCCACCCCGCCGATGACCCTGTCCTTGTCGGCCTCACCGTCGAGGATGTCGTTGCCCGCGCCCCCGTCGACGACGTCGTTGCCGGCCCCGCCGCAGATGACGTCGTCGCCGTCGAAGCCGTAAATGCTGTCGATCCCGCCCAGTCCCATGATGACGTCAGGGCCGGCGGTGCCGAAAAGGCGGTCAGGACCGGGCGTTCCCACGATGGTCGCCGCCTGCCCGAGGCAGCTGGGACCGGGAATCGTCGTGGTCGTGGTCGACGTCGTGGACGTGGACGTCGTGGACGTGGACGTCGTCGTGGTCGTGGTCGTGGACGTCGTCGTGGTGGTGGTAGTCGGCGCCGGGGGACTGATACCCACGCCCTGGGGAAGGTCGCCCACACCCACGGTGGCGATAACCGTGTTGGTGGCGGTGTCGATGACCGACACGTTGTCGTTTGAGGAATTGGCCACGTAGACCCGGGTGCCGTCGGGGGTGATGGCCACGCCCTCGGGGTCGTCTCCCACCCCGACGGTGGCCACCACCGTGTTGGTGGCGGTGTCGATGACCGACACGTTGTCGTTTGAGGAATTGGTCACGTACGCCCGGGTGCCGTCGGGGGTGACGGCCACACCCTCGGGGGTGGAGCCCACGGCCACTGTGGCCACCACCGTGTTGGTGGCGGTGTCGATGACCGAAACGGTGCTCGAGGTGGTGTTGGCCGTGTAGACCCGGGCGCCGTCGGGGCTGACGGCCACACCAGAGGGCCCCGCTCCCACCGGGATGGTAGCCACCACCGTGTTGGTGGTGGTGTCGATGACCGACACGGCGCCCGCGATATTGACCGTGTAGGCCCGGGTGCCGTCGGGGCTGACGGCCACGGCAGAGGGCCCGCTGCCCACCGGGATGGTGGTCACCACCGTGTTGGTGGTGGTGTCGATGACCGACACGATGCCCGAGCTGTAGCTGGTCGCATAAGCGCGGGTGCCGTCGGGGCTGACGGCCACTCCATAGGAGAAGCCGCCCACCGCGATGGTGGCCACCACCGTGTTGGTGGTGGTGTCGACGACCGACACGGTGCCCGCCAAGACATTGGACACGAAGGCCCGGGCGCCGTCGGTCGTGACGGCCACGCCGTGGGGCCCGTCGCCCACCGCCACGACGGCCACGACCGTGTTGGTGGTGGTGTCAATGACCGACACTGTGTCCGAATCGAAGTTCGCCACATAGGCCCGGTCGGCAACGGCCTGGGCGGGCCCGACACCCATCACACTGGTCAGGGCCAGGGCCATCACCGCGAAGGAGACGACGACCGCCCTCCGCAGGCCTCCGACATGACGCTCGGCCCGATCGCCTGCAACCATGGGATGTTCCCCTCCCGCGCGCGTGGGGCCCAAGGTAGGCGTTGCCGTGTCAGTTGCCAAGGGGCAACGCCCAGCCCGGCATCCGCCGGTATGAGGGCGTCAGATGCCGTCGTGCGGCGAGGGCCAGCCCCTGGCCTCCCGCTGCCAGCCGGCCAGCACGTCGTCGATGCGACGGAGGCTCGACCGCAGGCGCAGGACCACCACCTGGCGGTGGGCGATGGGCCAGCCCAGCACGATCAAGATGGTCAGGAGTCCTCCCAGCGCCACCATCAGGGCCGCCACGCCGATCAGCTGTTCCATGTGCCCTCCTCGTGCCGCGGGCCTCTCGCTCCAACCTTCTTCCTCGGCAGAAGTGGCGTGGTTCTTGAGTCCGGGAGGCCCAATGAGGCCCGCTGGCAACGGGCCCCTCATGGGAGACTCGACCGGTGATCCGCCTCGACGCCGCCACCGTGCTGCTGCAGTGGGCCACCGGGGGGCTGCTGTTCCTGTGGGTCACCACCCGTCGCCGGGAGCTCGGCATCGGCTACGGCTGGCTCCTCCGCTCGGTGTTCGGCCTGATCGCCGTGGGGGCGTTCGTGGCCGGACGCCTGGTCCGTCCCGACGCCTTTCGTGACGTGTGTTCCCTCGCCACCGCGGGGGCGGCTGCGGTCGCCTTGGCCCTGTCCGTCGTCCGCCGGAAGGCCGGGGTGGCAGGGGAGCAGGCCCGGCGCCGGCGCCGAGCGGCGCGGGTGGCGGCGATGGTCGGCGATGAGGCCGGCGACGACCCAGCAAGCGACGATGCCGGGAAGACACGGGAGCCGGCCGAGTTCCCGCCCGCACTCGACCTCGTCGCGCCGGTCATCGGTGCCGTCGGCCTGGTGGCCGCGGCCATGGCCGCCGGCGGTCCGCTCCCGCTGGCCATCGCCCGTACCCTCGTCGGGGCCGCCTTCCTCGGCGCCGTCACCGACGCCATGCTCCTCGGGCACTGGTACCTCGTGCAGCCGGGCCTGGGCCGGGCTCCCATCTTCGAGCTCGTCTACTGGGTGGGAGGGCTGTGGCCCTTCGAGGTGGCGGTGCTGATCTGGCCCACCGGCATGCTCTCGGTCCTGTCCGGGTCGGTCGACGACGGGTGGAACGGCACCCTCGGGTGGTTCTGGGTGGCGTGTGCCCTCAGCACGGTGGTCCTCGTCTGGGTCACCAACGCCGCCCTCAAGGAGAGGGCCTACTCGGCGGTGATGGCGGCCACCGGCCTGCTCTACCTGGCCATCCTCACCGCCTTCGGCACCGACCTGGTGGCCCGGGCCGTGCTCACCAGCTGACCCGCCGCCAGCCGCCGACGACCTCACGTCGCCTACCGTACGGCGATGCGCGCCGTCACCGTCGTCCCCCTGCACAAGGACTCCGTCGAGCTCACGGACATGCCCGACCCGCCCGAGAGCGACGGGCCCGTCCTGGTCGACACGCTCGCCGTCGGCGTCTGCGGTACCGATCTCGAGATCATCAACGGCGACTACGGCTGGGCTCCCGAAGGCCAGGACCGCCTGATCCTGGGCCACGAGTCGCTGGGCCGGGTCGTCGAGGCTCCTGCGGGCGGCGGCGTCGACGCCGGCGACCTGGTCGTCGGCATCGTGCGCCGGGCCGATCCCGTCCCCTGCCCCAACTGCGCGGTCGACGAGTGGGACATGTGTCGCAACGGCCAGTACACCGAGCGGGGGATCAAGTCACGCCACGGCTACGCGTCCGAGCGCTACCGCATCCATCCCGAACACGTCGTGAAGGTCGACTCCGCCCTCGGCCACCTCGGGGTGCTGCTGGAGCCGACCACGGTGGTGGCCAAGGCATGGGAGCACATCGAACGGATCGGCCGCCGCGCCGAGTGGTCTCCCGCCACGGTGCTCGTCGTCGGTGCCGGGCCCATCGGCCTGCTGGCCACGCTCCTGTCGACGCAGCGGGGCCTCGAGACCCACGTCCTCGACATCGTGACCGAGGGACTGAAGCCGCAGCTGGTCGCCGACCTGGGCGCCACCTACCACACCGGTTCCATCGCCGACACGGGCATCGAGGCCGACGTGACCATCGAGTGCACCGGTGTGGCCCAGCTCGTGCTCGACGCCATGGCCCACAGCGGTCCCGACGGCATCGTGTGCCTCACCGGTGTGTCGTCGGGCGGCCGCGAGATCCGTATCGACGCCGGCCAGCTCAACCGCAGCATGGTCCTCGGCAACGACGTCGTCTTCGGCTCCGTCAACGCCAACCGCCGCCACTACCAGCTCGGCGCCCAGGCCCTGGTCGCCGCCGACCCCGACTGGTTGAAGCGCCTCATCACCCGCCGGGTGCCGCTGGCGTCGTGGCGGGACGCCTACACCCGCCGCCCCGACGACGTGAAGACAGTTCTCGAGTTCAGCACGTGACCAGGTCGCCGTTGTCCCCGATCGGTGCGGTGGTCCGGGGCGCCGTCGCGGGAAAGGTCGGCATCCTGGCCATGGACCTGGTCTGGTACCGCCGCTACCGCAAGGGCGGCGGCGGCGACAGCTTCCCCCGATGGGAGTTCTCGCCGTCGACCCTCACGTGGGACGAGGCGGCCCCGCCCGCCCAGGTGGGCAAGCGGGTGATCGAGGGGTTACTGCAGCGCGAGCTACCCGAGTCGTGGGCGGGACCCACCAACAACGTCGTGCACTGGGCCTACGGGATCATGTGGGGCGCGGGCTACGGCGTCGTCGCCGGGTCGCTCCCCACCCCGAAGGTCCGCAACGGCCCGGTACTCGGGACGCTGGTATGGGGCTCGGGCTACGTCGTCCTCCCGCTCGCCAAGCTCTACAAGCCCATCTGGGAGTACGACGCCACCACCCTGGCCAAGGATCTCAGCGCCCACCTGGCCTTCGGGCTGGGCACCGCGGGCGCCTTCCGCCTGCTGGCCGCCGCCCGCCGCTGAGGCGGGTCGACTGCTCGCCGGTTTGGCCGGTCAGGCCCTCGGGCACCATCGAACCATGCTCACAATTCTGCTCATCGTCGTGATCCTCCTCCTCCTGTTCGGCGGAGGCGGGATGTACACCCGCGGTCGGCGTCGCCGGCTGTAGTCGACGAGCACCACACAACCCGGGAGGGCGACCGCCGGATCGGACAGTGGTCACTGTCCGTCCCGACAACTCCGACGATCGCTCCCCGGTGACTTCCGCCACCCGAGCAGTAGGGGCAGTCTCGGATACGCGCCGGGTCGGGTCAATACGTGATTTCCACATCTACCGCGACTTTGTCCACAGCTTGACCCACGGCGGTCGGACGGTGAATCTGCGGTCGGTCGTCAGCCGACGTTCACGCAGATCTGCAGCAGGCAGAGCTTCAGCAGGGGGGCCGGGCCCGGGTCGGCGGCCGCGGGTACCGGGATGGGTGCGGCGGCCACCGGTACCGGCGAGGGCGCGGGAACAGCGGCGGCCGGCGCCGGCTCGGGGCCGCTCACCGTCAGGGCGGCGGGGGCACGGACGGGCCGGGTAACCGCCACCGGCGGGGCGGCGGGAGGCACTGGGGCGGCGTCGGGGGCGGTATCGGTGACCGCCGGTGCCGGCGCCGGGGCCGGTGCCGGTGCGGGTGCGGCGGGCTGGACGGCCGCTGGGACATCGGACGGCGCCGGGCTGGTGGCCGCAGGGGGCGGCGCCGGCCTGTCGCTGCCCGCCGGGCGGTCGAGGCTCCAGAACAGCGCTGCGCCCACGAGCACGACGATGGCCACGAGCACGCCGAGCACGGCGGCCAGGCGCGGTGGGGCCGGGCGCCGGTCACGGTCGTTCGCAACGGCCACATCCCATTCGTGGAGGAACTGACCGAGCTGGCGATGGGCGTCGAGGTGGGCGACCTCGTCCCGGGGATCGGGCGACCCGTGCCGGCACGTCGGACATGTCCAGGCGTTCCTCGGGGGGGCGACGGGCGTCGAGACACCGGGCATCCCTGCAGCTATCGGCACCCCCCGCCACGACCTTTAGGGCTTTCTTTACCTTCTGTCGTGCTGTCGTGCTATGCCGCCTCGAGCCCGGAGGGCTCCTATCGGGCGATGAAGTACTTGGCCCGGGGGTGGTGGCAGATCACCGCGGAAGTGGTCTGCTCGGGGTGGAACTGGAAGTCCTCGCTGACGGCCACGCCGATGCGGTCGACCTCGAGCAGCTCGGCCACCTTGGCGTTGTCCTCCAGGTCGGGACAGGCCGGGTAGCCCCACGAGTAGCGCCCCCCCCGGTAGTGCTGGCGCAGCAGCATGTCGACCAGGCGGCCGTCCTCGTCGGCGAACCCCCACTCCTCGCGTATCCGGCGGTGCCAGTACTCGGCCAGGGCCTCGGCCATCTCCACGCCCAGGCCGTGGAGCAGCAGGTACTCCTGGTAGCGGTCCTCCGCGAAGAGGCGGGCCGTGGCCTCCGACACGGCCGAACCCATGGTGACCACGTGGAAGGCGGCGTAGTCGACCTCCCCCGACGACACCGGCCGGAAGAAGTCGGCGATGCACAGGTAGGGCTCCTGGCCCTGCCGGGGGAACGAGAACCGCAGCCATTCGGCGGTGCGGGTCTCGTCCTTCCAGATCACCAGGTCGTTGCCGTCGCCGTTGGCCGCGTAGTAGCCGTAGGCCACCTGGGGCACGAGGGAGCCGCTGGCCTTGGCCTTGGCCAGCTCCTCGCGCAGCGTGGGGCGCATGCGGGCCTTGAACTCGGCGTCGGACTCGGTCTTGTCATCGGCCCCCTTCTGGGGCCGGAACTGCCACTGGTGGCGGAACAGGGCCGTCTCGTTGAGCCAGCCGGAGATCTCGTCGATGGGCAGGCCCTTGACCACGCGCGACCCCAGGAACGGGGGCACGAAGACGGTGTTGTCGGTCTCCACCTCGGGTGAGCGGGCCGGGATGCCCTCGCCCCCCTCGGCGGGGGCCACCGAGCGGGCCCGGGCGGGCAGCTCGCGCCCGGTGACCTCGCGACCGAACACCGGGTCGTCGGCGCCCGACCGCTTGAGGTCCATCAGCTTGTCGAGCGTGCGCAGGCCCTCGAAGGCGTCCTTGCCGTAGAAGAGGCGCCCGTCGTAGACCTCGCGCAGGTCGCGCTCCACGTAGCGACGGGTGAGCGCCGCCCCACCGAGCAGCACCGGGATGTCGGCCAGGCCGCGCTGGTTCAGCTCCTCGAGGTTCTCCCGCATGATGAGGGTGCTCTTGACGAGGAGGCCGCTCATTCCGATGGCGTCGGCGCCCACCTCGGAGGCCTTGGCCACCATCTCGTTCACCGCCACCTTGATGCCGAGGTTGTGCACCTCGTAGCCGTTGTTGGTGAGGATGATGTCGACCAGGTTCTTGCCGATGTCGTGGACGTCGCCCTTGACGGTGGCCAGCACCACCCGGCCCTTGCCCCCCTGGTCGGACTTCTCCATGTGCGGCTCGAGGTGGGCCACCGCCGCCTTCATGGCCTCGGCCGACTGGAGCACGAACGGGAGCTGCATCTCGCCGGAGGCGAACAGGTCTCCCACCACCTTCATGCCGGCCAGGAGGGTGTCGTTGACGATGGTGAGGGCCGGGGTGGTGGTGAGGGCCTCGTCGAGGTCGGCGGTGAGGCCGTTGCGGTCGCCGTCGATGATGCGCTGGCGCAGGCGCTCGTCCACCGGCCACCCGCTGCGGTCCTCCTTCTCCACCTTGTTGGCGTCGACACCCTCGAACAGGCCCAGCAGCTCCTGCAGCGGGTCGTAGCCGTCGGTGCGGCGGTCGTAGATCAGGTCGAGGCACACCTGGCGCTGACGCTCGGGCATCCGCGACAGGGGGATGATGCGCCCGGCGTGGACGATGGCGGCGTCGAGGCCGGCCTCCACGCACTCGTGGAGGAACACCGAGTTGAGGGCGTGGCGGGCCGCGGGCGTGAGGCCGAACGACACGTTGGACAGGCCCAGGATGGTGTGGACCCCGGGTAGCTCGGCCTTGATCCGCCGGATGCCCTCGATGGTCTCGATGCCGTCGCGCCTGCTCTCCTCCATGCCCGTCGACAGCGGCAGGGCCCGGGTGTCGAAGAGGAGGTCGGACGGTTCCATGCCGTAGCGGTCGACGGCCA
>CAYTTL010000059.1:0-4265 GCA_964440725.1 uncultured Acidimicrobiales bacterium
GGCCCGTCACTGCGTCCTGGGCTCCGCCGGGCCTGGGCCCGGCGCTGCCCGGGCCCAGGGCCCGTCACTGCCTCTGGGCATCCGCCGGGCCTGGGCCCGGCGCTGCCCGGGCCGGCGGGCCCGGCATCGGTATCCTCTCCAGAGGTGACGGCCCGAGCGAAACCGAAGACCGACGTTCTGTCGTCGGGGCGGGAGCGGGTCCGTACCGGGCCGTGGCGGGGCGACGGCGAGGTCGCCTACCTCGCACCGATCTCCGATGCCCCGCGGCCGTCGGCCGCCTTCCTCCAGAGCTGTCTGGGCGAGCTGTCGGCTCGGGGGTACACGAGCGTGATCACCGCCGCCCTCTCGGCGTCGGAGCGCCAGCCCTTCTACGTGGCGGGGTTCCGGGACCAGGAGCGCCTGCGGCTGCTGCTCCACGACCTCGACCATGTGCCTCGGGCGGCGAAAGCACCTCTCCGGAAGGCCCGGCGCGCAGACCGACCCGCCGTCCTCCAGATCGACGCGGTGACCTTCACGGCGTTCTGGCGCCTCGATGATTGGGGCCTCGACCAGGCCCTGGCCGCCACGCCCGCAGCGCGCTTCCGCGTGGCCACCGTCGACGATCGCGTCGCCGGGTACGCCATCACCGGGCGGGCGGGCAGCGACGGCTACCTCCAGCGCCTCGCCGTGGATCCCCTCCACCAGAGACAGGGGCTCGGCCGGGCCCTGGCGTTGGACGGGCTGCAATGGCTTCGCCGGAAGGGCGCGGGACGAGCGGTGGTCAACACCCAGCTGGCCAACGACGCTGCCCACTCCCTCTACGTGAATCTCGGGTTCCGGGGCCAGGCCTCCGACCTCGTCGTCCTCCGCCGGGAGCTGGGATGAGCCTCGTCGGGTCCTGTCCCGTGGCCGGCCCCTCCCACCGCCTGGCCTCCCACCGCCTGTCCCGTGGCCGGCGGGCTGTCCTTGTCGTCTCCGGCCTGTGGGCGGCAATGATCCTGGCGGTGGTGCCGTTGGTCGGGCCCGGCGCCCTGCCCGCCGGCGCCACCTCGGCCAAGGCCGAGCCGCCACCGGCCCACGGGTCGATGACCCTCGCCTACCAGTCGCCGTGGGTGGGCGGGACGGGCGAGTTCACCATGCGCCTGCGGGTCGAGCGCCCGCCGGATCCGTCGGACCCCGAGGTCGTGGTCACCGTATTCCCGACGGTGGAGACCCGTTCGGAGTTCGACCTCACCCTCGACGACAGGATCGACACCGACCCCCTCCTCCCCGTCCAGACCTTCGCCCTCTCCTCGCTCCCCCCCGACGCTGCGGGTGAGGTCGCCGTCAATCTGCGCCTCGCCGACCGCCTGTCGCTCGGACGGGACGAGGGCGTCTTCCCGGTACGGGTGGAGCTACGCGAGCGGCCCAAGGCCGGTTCGTCACCCCGTTCGGGACGGCTGCTTCAACGCTTCGTCACCCACATCGTCTACGTACCCAACCCCCCCACCGGGGCCAAGCTCGGCGCCGCCCTCGTGCTGCCGTTCCATGCACCGGCCGGGCTGCCGCCGGAAGGGCCCCGCGAGGTGAACGACCTCGACCGCCTGGCGGCTGTGGGCTCGGGCCTCGACTCCCTCCGCACCACGCCCGTGGCCCTGGCCCCGACACCAGAGACCCTCGCCACCCTCGCCGCCAGTACCGATGACGAGACCGTCGACGTCCTCGAGGGCCTCCGGCAACGGGCCGCGTCCACCACCGTCCTCGCCGGCACGTACGTGCCCACCAACCTCCCCGCCCTCCTCGACGCCGAGCTCGACACCGAGGCCGAGGCGCAGGTGACGCGGGGATCGGTCACCGTGGCCGACACCCTTCGCGTGCGCCCGGACGCCCGGACGTGGTCAGGCCCGGGGCCATGGGACGAGGCTTCCCTCGACATGCTCGCCCGGCGGGGTGTCGATCGGATGGTGGTCGGCGATGCCGACCTCAAACCGGCGGTGAACCAGAAGCTCACCCCCACCCGGCCCTTCCTGCTCTCCGCCGGCGATCGCCAGGTACCGGCCGTCCTTGCCGATGCCGGCCTGGCCGCTCACTTCGACAACGCCGTGCCCCCTGCGCTGGGGGCCAACCACCTGCTCGCCGACCTTGCCGTGATCTATCTCGACCGACCCGGCGGCGACCGTCGCGGGGTCGTGGCCGTGGTCCCCCCCGCGTGGCACGTCGACCGCCAGTTCCTCGACACCGCAGCCGCCGGGTGGGCCCAGAGCCCCATCATCGACGCGGTCTCGCTCGATCAGTTGTTCAACGACGTCGCCCCGGCCAAGGGGGACAACGGCCGGCCCCTCGTGCGGGCCGCCGCCCCACCCCCCGCCGGTGGCCTCGGTGACCTGGCGCCCGACCTGCGTGACGCCCGTCGTCGCCTCGACGCCATAGGCACGGTGCTCGGGCCGGGGGTCGCCGACCACGGCGACCTCGAGGATCGTCTGCTCCTGGCGGAGTCGACCGACCTGCGCACCGATCGCCAGCGCCAGTCGTACGTCGATGCCGTGATGAGCGGCATCGACGAGCTCCGCCAGGACATCCGCATGCCCGGGGGGCGCTCGATCACCCTCACGGCCCGCACCGCCGAGATTCCCGTCACCTTCCAGAACCGGACGGGGGGTCCCGCCAAGGTGGTGGTGAAGATCCAGAGCGACAAGCTCGACTTCCCCCGGGGAAACGTGCAGATGCTCGAGCTCACCAGGCAGAACACGACCGAGCGGTTCCCGGTGGTCTCGCGGACGTCCGGGGCGTTCCCGCTGCGCATCACTCTCGAGTCGCCGGACGGCAACCTCGTCATCGGCCAGGCCCGCCTCACCGTGCGCTCGACGGCGGCGTCGAACATCAGCCTGATCGTGTCGATCGGGGCCGCAGGTTTCCTCGCCGTCTGGTGGGGCCGCCATTCCCTCCGAGGACGCAAGGCGCGTCGACTGGTGTCGACGTGACACGCTCGGGCCCATGACCATCGCCATAGTCACCGACAGCAGCTCCGACCTACCCGACGACCTCGTCGCCGCAGCCGGCATGGGTGTGGTCCCGCTCTCCATCCGCTTCGGCGACGACGAGCTCGTCGACCGCCGCGACCTGACTCCTTCGCAGTTCTGGGCCCGCTGCGCGGCATCGCCCGTCCTGCCGGAGACCTCCGCTCCCTCCCCAGGCGCGTTCGAGGCCGCCTTCCGCCGTGCCGCCGAGGGCGGAGCCGACGGCGTGGTGTGCGTCTCGCTGTCGTCCAAGCTGTCGGCGACCATCGAGGCGGCGCGGGCGGCCGCGGCGGCGCTCGAGGGGGAGGTGGCGGTGCGGGTGGTCGACTCTCGCTCGGTCACCATGGGCCTCGGCATGATCGCCCTGGCCACCGCCAGGGCCGGTGCCACCAGCAGCGACGTGGACGCCGTGGCCGCGCTGGCCACCGACCTGGCCGGACGCACCCGGGTCTACGGCACGCTCGACACGCTCGAGAACCTGAAGAAGGGGGGCCGCATCGGCGCCGCCCAGGCCCTGCTCGGATCGATCCTGTCGGTGAAGCCCGTCATCGAGGTTCGAGACGGCGCCGTTGAACCCGGTCCCCGCCAGCGCACCCGGGCCCGGGCCCTGGCCTGGCTGGCCGACAAGGTGGCGACCGACGCTCCCCAGGGAGACGTCGCCATCATCTCCGGCGAAGCCCCCGATGTCGACGTCCTGCGCTCCCTGCTCTCCCCCCACGTCCCCGATGAGCGCATCGTGCTCGCCGACCTCGGCGCGGTGATCGGCACCCACGCGGGCCCCCGGACGATCGGCGTCGCCTACCAGGTCGACTGACCGACAGGGCTGTCGCGGCGCGATACTCGACGCGGCGACGGGGTGGGCAACCCGCGGTAGCGTCGGTCCGATGGCCACCCGCCGCGTCGACGCCGAGGGCGTCCTCGGTGGGCGGTACCGCCTGGTTCGCAGCATCGCCAGCGGGGGAATGGCCGAGGTCTGGGCCGCCCAGGACGACATCCTGGGTCGACAGGTGGCGGTGAAGGTGCTCCACGCCCACCTGGCCGCCGACAACTCCTTCCTCGCCCGGTTCCGTCGGGAAGCCATCGCCGCCGCCCGGCTCGCCCACCCCAACGTGGTCGCCACCTACGACACCGGCGTCGACGACGGCGTGGCATGGATTGTGATGGAGCTGGTGGACGGCAGCACCCTCCGCCAGGTGATGTCGGCCGCGGGCCCGAGCGGCCCTCCGAGCGGGGTGGCGGGCCCGAGCGGCCCTCCGAGCGGGGTGGCGGGCCCGAGCGGCCCTCCGAGCG
>CAYTTL010000059.1:4365-9076 GCA_964440725.1 uncultured Acidimicrobiales bacterium
GGGGTGGCGGGCCCGAGCGGCCCTCCGAGCGGGGTGGCGGGCCCGAGCGGCCCTCTGAGCGGGGTGGCGGGCCCCCTCACTCCCCGCCGGGCGGTCCACATCGCCACCCAGGTCGCCGATGCCCTCGACTACGCCCACCGGTCAGGCGTGATCCACCGTGACGTGAAGCCCGGGAACATCCTGCTGACACTGGACGATCGGGTGAAGGTGGCCGACTTCGGTATCGCCAAGGCGGCCATCGAGGCCGCCGAGGATTCGAGCAGTCCCGGCATCGACGCCACCGACCTCACCCAGAGCGGGGCGATCGTCGGTACGGCCAAGTACCTCTCACCCGAGCAGGTCAACGGCGAACCGGTGGACGGCCGCTCCGACGTCTACGCCCTCGGGGTGGTGCTGTACGAGATGCTGTGCGGCCGGGTTCCCTTCACCGGTGACACCGACGTGGCCGTCGCCGTCCAGCACGCGACCGCCACGCCCGTATCCCCCCGTCAGGTGCAGGCCGACATCCCCGAGCCCCTCGAGACGATCGTGCTGCGGGCCATGGCCAAGGTGCCCGACCAGCGGTACCAGAGCGCCGCCGAGCTCCACGCCGCGCTGCTCACCATCGACCTCCGGTCCGCCGCGGTGGGCTCGGAGCCGGCACTCCGTTCGGGCACGCGGCCGGCACTCCGTTCGGGGCCGGGGCCGGCACTCCAGGCCGGCGCGGGGGTGCCGGCGGATCCCACCCTGGCGCCCGCCGCCCTCGACCCGACCCCCCCGGGTGGCGTTCCCTCCCCCGCCCGCAGGAAACGCTCATGGGCGTTCCCGGTAACGGTTGCCGGGGTCCTCGTCGCCACCCTGGGCCTGGTGGCCATCCTCTTCTTCCGGTCCGATACGGGCCGGCGGATCCTCGACCCGCCGGCGGACGGCGGTCCGAAGGGCCGGCCGGTGATCGCGACGGCCGCCGCCTTCGATCCACCGCCGGGCAGCGGCTCCGAGCACGACGCCGAAGTCGTCAATCTCACCGACGGCAACCCCGCCACGACATGGGCCACCGAGCAGTACGGCACGCCGCAGTTCGGCGGCTTGAAGACCGGCGTCGGGGTGATCGTCACCCTCGAAAGCGCCCAGGCGCTGCGGTCACTGGAGGTCACCTCACCCAATCGCGGGTGGAGCGCCGCCGTGTACGTCGCCGACTCTCCCCGAACCGAAGCCCCACCCGACGGTTGGGGGCTGCCCGTCGCGACCGAGACCGACATCGGCGGCGATGCCGCCTTCGACCTCAAGGGCACGGTGGGTTCGGTCGTGCTGCTGTGGATCACCGATCTGGGTGAAAGTGACTCGGTTGCCGTAGGTGAGATCCGCCTGACCTGATGAGCGGCGCCGACGACACGTGGGAGCACCGTCGACCGGCGACGGCGACAGGCACCGCGTCGGAGGACGACGTCGAGTTGGTGGGAGCGGCCCAGCGAGGCGACACCCAGGCCCTGAATGCCCTTCTCCGGCGCCACCATCCCCGGCTACGGGTCCTCTGCCTGCGCCTCACCGGCGACCCCGCCGACGCCGACGATGCCTGCCAGGAGGCACTCCTCGCCCTGGCCCGGGGACTGAACCGGTTCGACGGACGATCCTCGTTCGCCACGTGGGCCTACCGGGTGACCACGAACACGTGCCTCGACGAGCTCCGGCGCCGTCGGCGGCGCCCGAGGCCGGGGCTGCCGGACGACCTGGAGGACCAGCGTGGCGACCGCCCACGCCCGGCGCGCGACCCTGCCGACGTCGTCGCCGAACGCGTCGACATCGACGCCGCCCTGGCCGGCCTGGCGCCGGAGTTCCGTGCCGCAGTCGTGCTGCGGGACCTGTGCCAGCTCTCCTATGCCGAAATCGCCGACGTGGTGGGAGTGCCCGTCGGCACCGTCCGCTCGCGCATCGCCCGGGGCCGGGCGGCGCTGCTGGCCGACCTCGGCGGGAACCCGCCCGCCCCCGCCGGCGTCCAACACGGTGAAACCATGAAACCCGACCCCATGAAACCCGACCCCATGAAGCCGGCACCGTGAACCCCGGGCATCCCGGCTTCGAGGAGCTGAGCGCCTACCACGACGGCGAGGCCCCGCAGTGGGCCGACCACGTCACCGCCTGCGCCCCGTGTCGCAACCGCGTCGCCGAGCTCGCCGACCTCAGCGGCCTCGTCGCCCAGATCGGACCGCCGACCCACGGCGTGGCCCCGCCCGCGCCCGAACGGCCCTCTGATCGGGGTGCCCGGCCCAGCACCGGTGACGACGCCGTCGGGCGGGCCGTCGCCGCCGTCGCGCCCGACTCCCGGGGCATCGCTGCGGACCCGTCGCCGGAGAGGGCCGACACCCAGCGCGGAGAGTCGCCCGAGCCCGACACCCGGCTCGAAGATCCCCCCGAGCCCAGGCGCTGGTGGATGGGGGCCTCGGTGGCGGCCATGCTCGTGTTCACCGTGGCGGTGGGGGCTCTGGTCGCCAGCCGCAGCGACCGGCCGTCGACATCCACGGCGGTTGGCCCCGGGGCCGGCAACCGGACGACCGCAGAGGCGGACGCCGCGGGCGGCGCCGGCGGCGCGGGCACCCCATCGGTGATCGTCGCCGGCGACCTGGGAGAGATCGGCGACCGCGCCGCCCTGGTGGCCCGCGTCCGAGCCGGCCTCGACGCGGCACGCACGTCGACCCCCGGTCAGGATCAGGCGGCCGCTCCGGGAGCGGCGGCGGCCCCGGCGTCGCCCGAATCACTGGCGACATCGGCCCCCGGCGACCCAGCTCCCTGCGAACCAGAGGCCCGGCGCGGTCCCGGCGAGCGGGGCGCGGTGATCTACCAGGCCACGGCCGAGAAGGACGGCACGCCCGCGGTGGTCCTGGCGTTCGGACCACCGAGGGAGCCGGACCCCGTCACGGTGGAGGTTCGTGCCCGGTCGGACTGCCGGCTGCTGCTCCAGGGCGCCATCCTCTGATCGCCGCAGTCGCCATCCCGAGGACCACGACCACCCAGCCCCGGACGGGCAGGCGGCCCAGGTCCCGGCCCTCGGAGATCCACGCCGCCCAGACCAGCCCTGCGGCGACGAGGACGGCGGCGATCCCCGCTGGACCCCGGCCCCGCCACCGGCCCACGCCGACGACGACCTCGGCCACGGCCAGTCCGAGGAGGATCGCCGCACCCAGTACGACGATCCCGGAGAAGGGGTACTCACCCAGGATGAGCGCACCGAGAGCCCCGGTCGCCGCCCCGGCGCAGACTCCGAGGATTCGACGCATGGCGCAAGGGTAGGCTGAGCGGTGATGCGCCACGAGGCCCACGCCAGCGGCCCCGGGCCAGGCCAACCGGGGACGCCTCGCGACCCGCGTGTCGCCGGAACGGGCAGCCTGGGGGCACCCGTCGGCAAGCCGGCACCCATCGGCACTGCGGCACCCGGGGGCAAGCCGGTCTCGCCTGCCCCGGAGTGGGCGGTACAGGCCCTCGACAAGGTCGACGAGATCGTCGTCAAGGTCCGGACCAACACCACCGACCGCCTGGCGCGCATCGCCCGGGTCGTGGTGTTCGGCCTGCTCGCCGCCATCATGGGGTCCACTGCCGGGGTGCTGGCCCTCATCGGCCTGGTCCGGGGCCTCGACGAGCTGCTCCCCGGCCCGGTGTGGGTCGTCTACCTGCTCCTCGGGGCAATATTTACCGCCGCCGGGGCGTTCCTCTGGGCCAAGAAGACCCCTCGGCCGGCTGCGGCCTGACTGCCCGCCGGCGCACGCGAGGACGCTCATGAGTTGGAGGAAGTGTGACTGACGTCCGGGACGTATTGATCATCGGATCAGGCCCCGCCGGGCTCACCGCGGCCATCTACACGGCCAGGGCCAACCTGCGACCCCTCGTGCTCGAGGGAGAGCCCTCGTCCACGAGCGACCAGCCCGGCGGCCAGCTCATGCTCACGACCGAGGTCGAGAACTACCCGGGGTTCGTCGACGGCATCCAGGGTCCCGAGCTGATGGCCGCCTTCCGCGCCCAGGCCGCCCGCTTCGGCGCCGAATTCCAGACCGTCAAGGCCACCCGGGTCGACTTCTCGTCCCGACCGTTCGGGGTCTGGGTGGGCGACGAGGAGTACCGGGCCCGCACGGTCATCGTGTCCACCGGCGCCCGCTCCAAGATGCTCGGCCTGGAATCCGAGCGACGGTTCATGGGCCGCGGCCTGTCCACCTGCGCCACCTGCGACGGGTTCTTCTTCTCGGACCAGCCGATCGCCGTGGTCGGTGGTGGTGACTCGGCCATGGAGGAGGCGCTGTTCCTCACCCGGTTCGCCGAAAAGGTCACGGTGATCCATCGGCGCGACACCCTGCGAGCGTCCAAGATCATGCAGGAGCGGGCCCAGAAGAACGACAAGATCGAGTTCCTCTGGGACTCGGTCCCCGTCGAGCTGGAAGGCGACGGCCGCCTCGAGGGCATACGCGTGCGCAACGTCAAGACCGACGAGGAGTCGAGGCTCGACGTAGCCGGGGTCTTCGTGGCCATCGGCCACGTCCCCAACACCGCCATCCTGGCCGGGCACCTCGACATGGACGAGGCCGGCTACCTGCGCACCCACGACGGGGCCAAGACCGACGTCGAGGGCGTCTTCGCCTGTGGGGACGTGCAGGACCATGTGTACCGCCAGGCCATCACCGCCGCCGGATCGGGCTGCATGGCGGCGATCGACGCCGAGCGTTGGTTGGAGGCCCAGGCCGACTAGCAC
>CAYTTL010000059.1:9176-12711 GCA_964440725.1 uncultured Acidimicrobiales bacterium
GGGTCGAGCAGGCATGGGTCGAGCAGGCATGGAATGAGGACCCGGCGGGCAATGTTTCACCAACCACGCGGGGCACATCGGGTCCCGCAAGAGGAGGCAACGCAATGAGTTCGCTCACCAATCTCACCGAGGAGACCTTCGACGAGGAGGTCGGATCGTCCGACCTGCCGCTGGTCGTGGACTTCTGGGCGGAGTGGTGCGGGCCGTGCCGAATGGTGGCTCCAGTGCTCGAGGCCATCGCCGCCGAGCACGCCGGAAAGCTGCGGCTGGCCAAGGTCAACGTCGACGACGCCCCCAACATCGCCCGCCGGTTCGAGGTGATGAGCATCCCCACCCTGATCGTGTTCAAGGACGGCGTGGCCAAGAAGCGCCTGGTCGGGGCCAAGGGCAAGGGCCAGCTCCAGCAGGAGCTCGCCGAGTTCATCTAGGCGCCCGCCCACCGGTTGTCCACAGCTGAGGAAGAGTTGGGGACAACAGGTGCGGGGCGGAGTCCTAGCTCTGGGCCGGGGTCGGCGTCGGCGCCGTGGTCGTCATGGCCCGGTAGATCCGCTCGAGGTCCTCGAGGTCGGCGAAGTCGATGGTGACCCGACCGCGCCCGTTGCCCAGCTGCACTTTCACCCGTGTCTCGAGGTGGGCGGAGAGCAGTTCCTCGAGCTCGAGCAGGCCAGGAGGCCGCAGCCGGCTACCATCAGTGGCGCTGTTCCCACTCCCCGTGCCTGACTGCGCGTCCTGCCCATGGCTGCGGGCGATCTCCTCCACGGCCCGGACCGAGAGGCCCTCGGTGACCGCCCGTCGGGCCAGCGACTCCTGGAACGCGCGGTCGGGCGAGCTCAACAGCCCCCGGGCGTGGCCGGCCGTGAGCTTGCCGTCGGCCACGAGCCGCTGTACCGACGGGGGCAGCTGGAACAGGCGCAGGGTATTGGTGATCGTGGCCCGGCTCTTGCCCATGCGGGCCGCCACCTCGTCGTGGGTGAGGTGGAACTCCTCGATAAGCTGCTGGTAGGCCGCAGCCTCGTCCATCGGGTTGAGGTCCTCACGCTGGAGGTTCTCGACCAGCGCCTGCTCCAGGGATGCGGCGTCGTCGGTGGTCCGCACCAGGGCGGGGATGACCTGGAGACCGGCGCGTTTTGAGGCCCGCCATCGGCGTTCCCCGGCGATGAGCTCATAGGCACCCGGTCCGGTGGCCCGGACCAGGACCGGCTGCAGGATCCCCAGCTCGCGGACCGACGCAGTGAGTGCGGCCAGCGACTCCTCGTCGAACGCGGTCCGGGGCTGCCGCCGGTTCGCCGATATGGAAGAAACTGGGATTTCCTGGAGGGCGGCGGTGACCTCGTCCGTCGCTCCGGGTGGGATGAGAGCCCCCAGGCCCCTACCCAGTCCGCCGCGGCGCGCCACCACTCACCTCCTTGGCCAGCTCCCGGTAGGCGATGGCCCCTCGCGACGTCGGATCGAAGACGAGGATCGGCTGGCCGAACGACGGTGCCTCCGACAGCCGGACGCTCCGGGGAACGATGTTGCGGCAGACCCGGGACCCGAAGTGGGTTCGGACCTCGCCCGCCACCTGATCGGACAGCTTGGTACGGGCGTCGTACATGGTGAGAACGATCGTGCTCAGCTCCAGGCGGGGATTGAGGTTGCTCTGTACCAACTGGATGTTCCGGAGGAGCTGGCCGAGGCCCTCCAGGGCGTAGTACTCGCACTGCACGGGCACGAGGACCTCGTCGGCGGCGGCCAGGCCGTTCACGGTGAGGAGCCCAAGTGAGGGCGGGCAGTCGATGAGGATGAAGTCGAACTCTCCGTCGAGGGCGTCGACGGCCCGCCGCAGCTTCAGCTCCCGGCTGAAGGCGGGAACCAGCTCGATTTCTGCGCCGGCCAGATCGAGGGTGGCAGGGGCGAGGAACAGGTTCCGCACCGCCGTCGGCTCGATGGCATCCTCGAGGGCCCGATCGGCCAGGAGAACGTCGTAGACCGAGGAGCCGAGGTTGCGGGCGTCGATGCCCAGCCCCGTCGTGGCGTTGCCCTGAGGGTCGAGGTCGATGACCAGCACCCGGTATCCCAGGTCGGCCAGTCCTGCGCCAAGATTGACGGCGGTGGTCGTCTTGCCCACGCCGCCCTTCTGGTTGGCGATGGCGAGCGTGCGGGGAAGCGGTCGGGCACCGGGAGGGCGCGTGGGTTCGGGCGGTGGCTCGACCCGAGGTGCCGGGTCCTCCTGGACGCCGGCGATCACCGGTTCGACGTCGGGAATCTTCAGATCGACCACGACGTCACCTACGCCGCCCACCGGTGGGGCCGGCGGATACAGGCCCGACTCGGCTGCCTCTTCGGGAGCGCCGTTCGCCGCCTGTTCGGAAGGTGGCGACGCAGGGGGCTGGGGATCGGCGGGGGACTGCGGGCCGAGTGCGGGCTCAACCGTCGGTGTGCCGGTGGGTGCGAAGGTCCCTGCATCCCCCGGCGCCGGCGGGTTGTCCCACGCGACAGGCGGTTCAGTCTCGTCGACTCCCCCGCCGTCGTCAGCCGGCCGGTCTGCCGCGACGTCGCTGCGTTCGGAGTCGTTCACGCGGTCGTCGACCATCGACTCGTCTGGGTCGACCACCGTCGGTTGACCCCACCCACCGTCCCAACGACTCATCCGCCCCATCTTGCCACGGTGAGAGTGAGGGTCAAGGGTTTCTTGTAGTTTCACGTGAAACGACCTCGGACAGGGTGACACGTTCCACGTGGAACCTCGACCATCCCAAGAGGGTGGCTCGACTCGCCCGATGCGGGTGGGCGGTTGCGGGAGGGGAACCCGCTGCCGGACAGGAACCCGGGGCACACCTAGAAGAGCGGGCGGCGCATGGGGACGCCGGTGCGGCGGGGGAACCGGTCGGGACACGGCTCCCGTTGTTGCACCAGGCTGAAGTGGAACCCCGACGACGACTCGACGGTCCTCGGTGGTCCCATGCCCAGGCGGCTCAGGGCGTCGCCGTCCCAGCGGGGGGTGGGGGAGTCCGGCGGTTCGCTCACCACCAGCAGCCCACCCGGGACGAGGAATCCCGCCGCGCACTCGGCGACCGCCGCCGGTGATGCCACGCTGCGGGCGACGACCAGGTCTGCCGTCGCCCGGTAGGCGACGTCATGGGCCATGACCTCGGCTCGGCCCTCGACGACGCTCACCCGGTCGGCCACCTGCAGACGCCGCACCGCGTCGGCGAGGAACGTGGCGCTGCGAGCCCGGCCGTCGAGCAGCATCCATCGGCTGTTCGGCCACAGAAGCGCCAGGCCCAGCCCCGGCAGACCGGCACCGCTACCCAGGTCGAGTGAGAACCCGGCGGGCGGAGGGCCGACGATCTCGGCGAAGCCACCTACGTGGTCGAGATGCGCCTCAACCGGTCCCGGACCGACGAGACCGAGGGTCTGTGCCTCCCGCAGATAGGGGAGGATGGCGCCGGCCGGGCCGCGGCCTTCTGCGCGCGCCGGGTCCACGCCCCGGAAATCGGTGATCTAGCCGGCGTCGTCGGGGTCGGGCGTGATCACCACACGCCGCCGGGGCTCT
>CAYTTL010000060.1:0-12600 GCA_964440725.1 uncultured Acidimicrobiales bacterium
GTCGATGCCTTCGTGGTCATCGATGACGTCGACCTCGAGCGCGACGACGTCGGCGCCCTGCTCGACGCCGCCCCGCGTTGCCGGTTCCTGCTGGCCTCCGAGGCCTGCCACCTCTGGAACGAGGGCCGAGCGGTTGCCCTCGGCGGGGTGGGCGACGAGGCGGGGGTGGCTCTGGTGGAACGGCGGGCGGGACGGCCTCTGAACCCCGACGAGCGCGAGCAGGCCCGCCGGCTGTCCCGGGCCGTCGACGGGCACCCCCTGCGGTTGACCCAGGCCGGCGCCGCGCTGGCCTCCGGGCAGATGTCGCTGGGCGACGTGGTGGCGACGACGCCCGCCCGGGGGGCCGAGGCCCTCGACGACCGCCTGTGGGACTCGCTGAGCCCGGAGCAGCGCGACGTTCTGTCGCTGCTCTCTGCGCTGCGCGACGCACCGGTGCCGACCGAGCACGTCCAGGCGATCACCGGGCAGCCCGATGCCACCGCACTCTTGAAGTCGCTGCTCGACAGCGGGCTGGTCAAGGCCTTCAGCCCCCGCTATGCCCTCACCGCCCCCCTGCCCTGGATCGCCGAGGCCGACGAGACGCGGTGGGGGGCCAGGGCGGTCGCACATTTCACGGCCGTGGCCGAACGCCACCGGCGGCGCCCGGACCGGCTGTTCGACAGCGCCGACGCCGCGCTGGCGTCGCTCGAGTGGGCCGCGTCCGCCCGGCGGACGGCCGACGTCGTCCGCCTTGGACGGGCCATCGCTCCGGTGATGTGCCTGGCCCGTCGCTGGGGGGCGTCGGACCGGGTCACCCTGTGCGTGCTCGAGGCGGCGCGGGGCCTCGGCGACCGTGCTGCAGAGGCGTGGGCCCACCACCAGCTGGGCACGCGTGCCATCTGCCTCGGTGACACCGGCGTGGCGCGCCTCCACCTCGAGCAGGCGCTCCAGCTGCGCCGGTCCCTCGGCGACCGCGCCGGAGCCGACGTCACCCGCTACCACCTCGACGGGCTCCAGGGACCGCCGCCTCCGCGCCGGTCCGGGCCCGACAGGCCGCCGCCGCCCGGTCCCCCGCGGCCGCCCCGCACGCCGACGACGCCGACCAAGCCCCCGCGGATTCCGAAGCTGATCATGGCTGCGGCCGGCCTGGTGCTGGTCGCCGGGCTGGTGGCACTACCCTTCCTCGGCCGCCCAGGATCGCCGGGTTCCAAGACCTGGTCCTTCGTGGCCCAGGGAACCAGCTACTCCGTGAAAGTCGATCCAGAGCGACTGATGTTCGGCGACCACGACGTCGGTTCCGTGAGCCCCCTTCAGGAGGTCACCCTCACCAACGTCGGGACCACGCCGCTGCCCGCCGGCGCCGCCGCAAGCATCGGCTCCGGCGACCAGTCCGACTTCACCATCGTCGAGGACGGCTGTCGCCGAACCTCGTTGGCGCGCGGTTCGAGCTGCCGGGTAGCCCTGAACTTCACCCCGACTACGGCCGGAGACCGTCATGCCAGCCTCGACGTGGAAGCGTCGACGTCGATGCTGACCGTCCCCATTACCGGCACGGGTCGGCTGAAGGACTCGACGAGCGGCTCGGACACGACCGTGGCCACGGGCGGGCCGGGAACCAGTGCCTCGACACCCTCCGGCGAGCCCGCGCCCGCGACTGCGCATGCGCCCTCCGCCGCCGTCTCCCCGACAACCCTCGACTTCGGTTACGTGCCGCTGCTGAAGAGCACGATCGAGCGATCGGTTCTGGTGACCAACACGGGCGCCGCCCCCCTCACCGTCAAATCGACGTCGGTCGCCGGCAGCAAAGACTTCGCGGTCGACCGCGGCTGCGTCGGTCAGTCCCTGCCGGCCCGCACGAGCTGTACGGTCGTCGTGTCCTACGCGCCGGCCACTGGGTCGACGGATGGCCGAACCTCCGGCACGTTGACGATCTCGACGACCGACCCGCGGCACTCTGTCTTCCTGGTTCCCCTGGCGGCCAGGACAGACCCGTACGAGACCCCGAAGCGCCCGCAACCCCCGCAGGAACCCCCTCCGCCGCCGCTGCCTCCTCCGGATGGGGGCGAGGACGAGGGCACGGTGGACTACGGAACTTGTCCGGGCTGCTCTCCACCCACGCGACCTGTACGGTGAGCGCGAGGTTGTGGCGGCCGCGGGTATGGCGGGTCGAGGCAGCCGCCCACGAGGTCGTGGCCCGGCCGCCCCGAGTCCGACCGATCACGTTCTGGTCAGGGTTCGGGGGGTCCAGGCACCTCGAAACCTGACCAGAACGCCCACCGGCCATGAGCGATTTCTCATTGGCCTCTCATGGCCCTGTCATGCCCACTGGCGAAGGTGTCCTCGACACACACGAACGGGCCGCCAAGGTCCACAGGGAGGACACTCATGCGAAAGCTACTGCTGGTCAGCACGATTGCCGCGGGAATGACGTTCGTCGCAGCTCCGCCGGCGTCGGCCGAGGAACGAACGTGTCGTGGCAGCCTCGGTGCCGTCACCGTCGACAACCTGCGCGTGCCCCAGGGCGCCAGCTGCACCCTGAACCGCACGGTGGTGAAGGGGACGATCAAGGTGGAGCGGGCGGCCACCCTCACCGCCAGCGGCGTCAGGGTCGTCGGCAACGTGCAGGCCGAGGGCGCCGCCAACGTGCGGGTCCTGTCGGCGTCCAGGGTCGGCGGCAGCATCCAGATCGTCCAGGGAGGCGCAGCGCGGATCGCCGACAGCACGGTCAACGCCGACATCCTCTTCGACGAGAACACCCGGGCCGTGAGCGCCCTGCGCAACGTGGTCGGGGGGAACATCCAGGCCTTCCAGAACACCGGCGGCGTCGCCATCTCCGGCAACCGCGTCGACGGGAACCTCCAGTGCAAGGAGAACCGGCCCGCCCCGACCGGCAGTGGCAACATCGTCCAGGGCAACAAGGAAGACCAGTGCGCCCGGCTGTAGGGCCCACACGCTGACGCCCGGGAGCCTGAGCCCTGACGTCACCCGGAGTGGACACGGTGGTCGGCCGACTGGTCGACCACCTTGTCGCGTCAGACACCCTCGGCGTACAGGCGGTACCCCATGCCGCGAACGGTTTCGATGACCTCGGCCCCGAGCTTCTTGCGCAGGTAGCGGATGTAGACGTCGACGACGTTGGAGCCGGGATCGAAGTCGTAGCCCCAGACGTGGTCGAGGAGCTGTTCGCGGCTGAGCACCTGGTCGGGGTGGCGGAGAAAGGTCTCCACCAAGGCGAACTCCCGCGCCGTCAGCTCGATGACCCGCTCCCCCACCCGCACGCGCCGTGTGCGCAGGTCGAGGGCGATGTCTCCGACCCGCAGAACCGTCGGCTCGGCATCGGTGGCCCGCAGCCGGGCGCGGACCCTGGCGAGAAGCTCTTCGAAGCTGAAGGGCTTGGTGACGTAGTCGTCGGCCCCCTGGTCGAACCCGGCGACCGTGGGCTCCACGCCGTCGCGCCCGGTGAGCACGATCACCGGAATGCTCTGGCTCCGCCTGCGGATGGCCGAGAGCACTTCGAGGCCGTCCTCACCGGGTAGGCCCAGATCGAGGATCACGAGGTCGAAATCACCGGACACGTCGGCCCGAGCCATCGCCGCCGCCTGCGTGCCGTCACCTACCGCCGTGGTCGCGAACCCGTTCGCCCGCAGGCCCTTCTCCAGGAACGAGACGATGCGGGGCTCGTCCTCCACGATGAGAATACGACTCATTCCACGTCTCCTTCGGGGATGACGACCGTGAACGTGGTGCTCACGCCCGGATTGCTGTCGAGGTCGATGTGACCGTGGTGAGCGTCGACGATCGCCCTGGCGATGGCCAGACCCAGGCCGGACCCGTCGGACCGGCGCTGGGTGCCCCCGCCGCGGGCGAAGCGCTGGAAGATCCGCTCCCGGTCGGCGGGTTTCACCCCGCGGCCCGAGTCGCGTACCCACAACCGGACCCAACCGTCGGCGGTCGACGAGCCCAGGGCGACGACCGCTTGGGCGTCGGTGTGCTGGGCGGCATTGCGGGCCAGGTTCATCATCGCCTGCGTCAGGCGCTGACGGTCACCCACGATCGTGCCCCGCCCGATGGCATCGAGCTCCCACGAGCGGGGGGCGAGGGCACTGGCCTTGGCGAGGAGCTCGCGGGTGAAGGCGGCCACGTCGATGGGCTCGGGTTGGAGGAAGTCCGGTCGTTCGGCCTTGGCCAGCAGGAGAAGCTCGTCGACCATGCGAACCATGCGGTCGAGCTCGTCCATGACGAGCTCGGTGGTCTCCCGGCGCTCGTCGGGATCGTCGCCGATGAGCTCCAGATGACCGCGGATGATCGTGATGGGCGTGCGGAGCTCGTGGCTGGCGTCGTCGACGAAGGCCCGCTGGGTGGCGAACGCCTCTTCGAGACGATCGAGCATGGCGTTGAAGGTTTCGGCCAGCTCGCCGATCTCGTCGTTGCCCCTGACCGGAATGCGGCGGCGGAGGTCGGTCTCGGTGATGGAGTGGGCGGTCTCGGTCAGCACCCGGACAGGCGCCAGCACCCTTCCGGCGACGACCCACGCCAGGACCGATGCGACGATCAGGACCGACAGGGAGATCAGGGCACCGGTCTGGACGGCGCTCTCGACCTCTTTTCGCTCGCCGGCCAGGAAGTTGGCGACCACGAACACGCCCTTGGTCTGCCCCTCGAAACGGAGGGGAACGGCCTGGTAGCGCACCCGGCCCTCCGGCGTTGCCACCTCGTCCTGCTGCAGCTCGGTCAACGCCGCCCACCGGGCAACGAGCGAGGGGTCCTCGTGGAGCGGGTAGAGCGCATTCCTGGCTCGGTAGGGTCGGCCGTCGACCAGCGTGTAGAGCGCCTCTCCCTCGTGGGGGATGTTGCGGCGCAGGAAGGTGTCGAAGATGGCCGCCACGTCGGCACCGAAGGGTTCGCCGGTGTCCGGGTTGCGACCTTCGGCCAGGGCCCGCAGCTCGTCGACCTCCTGGGAGAGAGCGGCGGCCACCTCGGCCTCGAGCCGGTCGAGCAGCACCTGGCGCTGCAGGAGCACCGACGCCACGTTGGCCAGCGCCAGGAGGACGACCAGCCATCCGAGGATCCGGAGGCGGGCCCGGCCCACTCCTCGTCGCCGACGGGCCACCCCTTCAGCCCGTGGCCGTGGGAGGGCCCGTCGAGGACGTCGGCGCCGGCTCGAGCGCAGGGTCCTGACCGGGGTGGGGGTCGGGACCGGTCAGCTCGATGGGCGGAGCCGGCGGGCGGACGTCACGGGAGAACGACCCGGCGACGACCAGGACCACGACGAGGGCGGTCACGAACAGCGCTGCAGCCGCAGCGGTGGCCCATCTCCACATGGCACGCGCGAGTCTGGGCATGGGAGATGACGCGGCCATGAGACTCAAATGAGAGAGATCTCATGAGACTGAGCCGGCGTCAGAGGCCGAGGCGGTCGAGGGCCTGGGGGCGACGCTGCCAGTCCTTGTCGACCTTCACCACCAGCTCGAGGTAGGCACCGGGCCGCAGCTGGGCCCGAACGGCCGTGCCCACCGCTTTGAGCACGGAGCCCCCGTGGCCTACGACGATGCCCTTCTGAGAGTCCCGCTCGACCAGGATCTCGCAGCGGATTCGGGGCCACTCCCACTCCGTGACCCGGCAGGCGATGGAGTGGGGCAGCTCCTCTCGCGCCACGACGAGCAGCTGCTCGCGCACCAGCTCGGCCACCCAGAGGGCGTCGGGGACGTCGGTGACGGTGTCGTCGGGGTAGTACTGAGGCCCCTCGGGCAGGCGGCGCACGACGGCCGCCACCAGCTCGTCCACGCCCTCGCCGGTGAGGGCCGACACCGGGAAGTACTCGTCGAGCTCGAAATCGGCGGCCCGCGCCAGCTGGGTGAGGACCTGCTCGGGCGTCGCCGCGTCGATCTTGTTCAGCACGCAGAACCCACCCCGGGGCACCCTCGACGCGACGAAGCGGTCGCCCTTGCCCACGGGCGCGGTGGCGTCGATGACCAGGCAGACGACGTCGACGTCGTCGAGCGTGCCGGTGGCGGTGGCGTTCATGCGCTCTCCGGCCGCGGTGCGGGGCTTGTGGATCCCCGGGGTGTCGACGAACACCACCTGGGCGTCGCCGGTGGTCAGCACGCCCCGGATCTGGTTGCGGGTGGTCTGGGGCTTGTCGGAGACGATGGCCACCTTGGTGCCGCAGATGGCGTTCAGCAGCGTGGACTTTCCCACATTGGGGCGTCCCACGAGGGACGCGAAGCCCGACCTCATGCCCCCCCGTTCACCGGTTCCGGTCGGCTGATGCGCACCCGGCCGATGCGGCGGCCCTGCACCTTCTCGGCCCGCAGGCGGTGGCCGTCGTAGTCGACGGCCTCGCCCTCTGTCGGGACGTGGCCCAGCAGGTTGAAGACCAATCCCCCCACGGTGTCCCAGTCGCCTTGGGGGAACTCCACGTCGAGCAACTCGTTGAGCTCGTCGATGGGCATGCGGGCGTTCACCCGGACGTCACCACCGGGGAGCGGCTCGACCGGCGCCTCCTCGACGTCGTACTCGTCGACGATCTCACCCACCAGCTCCTCGATGAGGTCCTCGAGGGTGACGAGCCCCGCGGTACCGCCGTACTCGTCGACCACGATGGCCATGTGGGCCTTCTCACGCTGCATCTCGGGCATGAGCTCGGCCACCCGTTTGGTCTCGGGGACGAACCGGGCGGGGCGTACGAGGTCGCGGACGGCCTCGTCGCCCCGACCGTCGCGGGTGGCCCGCATGAGGTCCTTGGCGTAGACGAGGCCGGCGATGTCGTCGATGCCCTGCTCGTAGACGGGGATGCGGCTGAACCCGGCCGCCATCACCACTTCCATCACGTCGCTGAGAGAGGCCCGGGCCTCGACCGACACCATGTCGGGGCGCGGGATCATGACCTCGCGCACCACGGTGTCGCCGAACTCGATGATCGAGTGGATGAGCTGGCGCTCCTCGCGCTCGATGACGTCCTCCTCCACGGCGACGTCGGCCATGGCCAGCAGCTCCTCCTCCGACACGAACGGGCCCTCCTTCAGGCCCTTGCCGGGGACGATCACGTTGGACAGCCCGATCAGGGCCCGCGAGATGAGGCGGACGGGCAGGAGGTGGACGATGGTGGAGATCACCGGAGCGACCAGCAGGGCTGAACGTTCGGGTCGCTGCACGGCGAAGGTCTTGGGAACCGCCTCCCCGAACACGAAGATGACCACCACCTCGAACGCGGTGGCGGCGGCGACGCCGAGGGCCCCGAACTGACCCTCGGCGACGATGCCGACGAGCGTTGCCGCCACCAGGTGGCAGAGCAGCACGAGGAGCAGGACGGGCGTGAGGAACCCCTCGGGATGCTCGACCAGTCGGAGCAGGGCGGTGGAGCCCCGCCGCTTCTCCTCACTCAGGCTGATGGCCTTGACCCGGTTCATCCGGGTCAGGCTGGTTTCGGCCATGGCCAGGAACGCAGCCATGAAGATCAGGACGATGACCGCCACCACCATGGTGATCTCGCTGGAGTTCATGATCGGTGGAAGCGGTCGAGCAGCTCCTGCTCCCGGCGCTCCATCTTCTCCGCCTCGGCGGCCTGTGCATGGTCGAGCCCGAGAAGGTGCAGGACGCCGTGTACGACCAGCAGGGCGAGCTCGTCGTCGTAGGTGCCGGCGTGGTCGGGCGCGTTGCGGCGGGCCACGGCCGGGCACACCACGACATCACCGAGGATCGTCGGCAGGTCGGCCATCTCGGGGTCGGCACCCGGCCCCGGTCCGAGGGAGTCGGCCGATCGCGGCCCTTCGTAGACGTCGTCGTCGATGGGGAAGGCCAGCACGTCGGTGGGTCCGCTGCGGCCCAGGAACCGCTGGTTCAGCTCGGCCATCGCCGTCTCGTCGACGAACAGCAGCGACGCCTCGACGTCGCCTCGGACCCCCTCGGCCTCGAGCACGGCGCCGGCCAGGCCGACCCAGCGAATCGTGTCGACCGGCTCGTCGGACTGCTCGTCGGCACCGAAGACGTCGACGTGACCGCGTCCCCACGCCTTGTCCTTGCCGCCGGCCGCCGCACCCCGCCCCTGATCCTCTCCGGACCCGGCGAGGGTCAAGGCGTCGCTCGCTCGTAGGCGTCGACGATGTCGCCGACGATGCGGTGGCGGACCACGTCGCGCGAGCTGAGGTGCACGAACGCCACGCCCTCGATCCCCTTGAGCACGGATTCGAGGCCGAGCAGCCCGCTGCGCCCTGCGGCCAGGTCGACCTGGGTGACGTCGCCCGTGACCACCGCCTTGGAGCCGAAGCCGATGCGCGTGAGGAACATCTTCATCTGCTCGGGCGTGGTGTTCTGGGCCTCGTCCAGGATGAGAAAGCTGTCGTTCAGGGTCCGCCCCCGCATGTAGGCGAGGGGGGCCACCTCGATGGTGTCGCCGTCGAGTAGGCGCTTGGCTCCCTCCGGCCCGAGCATGTCGTAGAGGGCGTCGTACAGCGGCCGCAGGTAGGGATCGACCTTGGCCATCAGGTCGCCGGGCAGGAACCCCAGCCGTTCCCCGGCCTCGACGGCGGGGCGGGTGAGGATGATCCTGCTCACCGCCCGGGCGTTGAGGGCCTGCACGGCGAGGGCGACGGCCAGGTACGACTTTCCCGTGCCCGCCGGACCGATCCCGAAGGTGACCACGTTGCGGGCGATGGCGTCGACGTAGCCGCGCTGGCCGCTGGTCTTGGGACGGACGGTGCGGCCCCGACCGGAGTGGAGCACCTCGGTGGCCATGACCACCGACGGGAGCTCGTCGGCCTTCACCATGTCGATGGTGCGGCCCACGTCGGCGGCATCGAGGCGGTGGCCCTGTCGCAGCAGCACCACCAGCTCCTCGAACAGGCGCCCGACCCGGCTGGCATCGAGGCCGCTGACGGTGATCTCGTTGCCCCGGACCAGAATCTCGGCGTCGTCGAATGCCGCCTCGATGAGGCGGAGCAACTCGTCCTGGTGGCCGACGAGGGCCACCATGAGACGGTTGTCGGGGACGAGAACCTTGACCTGGGTGGTGGACACTGGTGAGGAGCCCACGTTACCGGCTCGCCCTCAGCCGGGCGGCCAGTCCATCGGCCTGCCCCCGAGAACGTGCAGATGCAGGTGGGGTACCGAGTTGCGGGCGTCCTCGCCGACGTTGAGCACCAGGCGCCAGCCCCGCTCGCCCAGCCCCTCCGACGCCGCCACCCGGCGCGCCACCTGGAACAGCTCGGACAGGACGTCGGCATGCGCGGGCTCGAGCGTGGCCGCCGACTCGATGTGCTGGCGGGGCACGACGAGGACGTGGGACGGCATGGCCGGGTTCACGTCCCGAAAGGCGAACGTGAGCGGCGACGACGCCACCTCCTCGGCCGGCAACTCGCCGGCCACGATCCGGCAGAAGATGCAGCTCTGTCCCTGGTCGCTCACAGCTCCACGGTAGCGACCGGCGGAGGGGTCGCCGTAGCGTGGCCCGGTGGGCGGATGGCTCGATTTCGACGACGTCGAACGATGGGCGGCCGAGGCCCGGGCCCGCGACGCGGCCGACGCCCGCCTGCGCGAACGCTGGCTGCGCCGCCAGGCCGAGGAGGAGGCCGTCTTCGCCGGGCTGCTCGTCGACCTGGCCGAGCGGGGCACCGGGGTGGTGGTGACCACGGTCGGAGGGAGGCACCACGTGGGCCGTGTCGACGCCGTCGGCGCCGACTTCGTCGCCCTGGGCACGACGGGGGGTCGGACCACCCTCGTGGCCCTGACTGCGCTGGCGGCCGTGCGGGTGGCCGGCCGGCGGCGAGCACAGGTGGTCGGGCACGACGAGGGCCACGACGACGGTCGGTCGCCGTCGAGCCCGGTGGTCGGGGCCGATCGCGACCCCCGCCGGGCCACGGTGACGATGGCCGACGTCATCGCCCACGGCGTCGATCGCCGCCCCCGGGTGCAGGTGTTCTCGGCGTCGGCCTGCCTGGGCGGCGAGCTGCGGGCCGTCGGGTCCGACGTGGTGACCGTGCACACCGACGGCGACCCGCCGGGCCTGGCCTACGTGAGGCTGGCGTCGGTGTCCGAGCTCTCCTTCTTGGACTCCGGATAGAGGTGCTCGAGCGAGCCCGCAGGAATGCGGGAGGCGGCGATGAAGGCGTCGACCTCACCTTCTTGGAGGCGAATCACCCGCCCGAACTTGTAGGCGGGCAGCTCCGCCTCGTCGATGAGGCGATAGAGCGTGCGCACCGTGACACCCAGACGGCGGGCCGCTTCACCCGTGCTCATCCACCGTACGCCGTCGTCAGCCATGCCCTCATGATAGCTCACCGACCGCTGTTCCTGTGGACTCTCATGAGCTTTCACCCGGCGCGGCGGCGGAGCGGAACAGGGTGGGTACCATCGTTGTGGCCAGCAGTGCGTGTCCGCGGAGCCACGCGCCACGCCGAAGACCTGGCAGGAGAACACCATGGGTTCGAGGTTCGACGAGTCGAACAAGGTCGTCACCGGCGCACTGGCGGCGATCATCGCCGTGGTCCTGGCCGCCGGCGTCATCGGGGCGTTCACCACCGACGGCGGCGAGAGCGCAGAGGACAGGCGGCGCAAGCAGGAAGAAGCGACGGCCCGGCTGACCCAGGAGGAGCAACAGCGCCAGGCCGAGGCCGAGCGCGCCGCCCGGGGGACCGTGGAGGCCGACCAGAAGGCGCTCGAGCTGATCACCGCCAACCAGGCGAAGTGCCAGAACACCTTCATCCCCAACGCCAACGCCCGCGCCGAGCAGGCGCTCAGCGACCTGCGGGAACAGCGAGCCGCCCTCGAGGCGATCGCCGCCGAGCTCCCGCCGGGCAAGGCCAAGGAGACGCTGTCGGCCCAGATCGGCCCGGGCTACGAATCGGGCGAAGCCCTCATCCAGGCCGAGCTGCGGGCGGCGACCACCGACTGCCAACTGGCCTTCACGGTCTTCCAGCTCACCCGACCGGCTCCGGAGTCAGAGCCCGAATGAGGCGGTACCGTCCGCGGTGACGTGGACCTGCGGGGACTTGAACCCCGGACTTCCTGCATGCCATGCAGGCGCTCTACCAGGCTGAGCTACAGGCCCGCGGCCGATCACCCTACCAGTTGAGACCCCGCCCTCCGGGCTCCCAAATCGACACGGGTGACGGGGCGGCCACCGATACGATCGGCCGGGTGGACGACGGGTACGACGCCCAGGCGATCGAGCGCAGGTGGCAGTCCCGGTGGCGCGACGAGGGCAGCTACCAGGTCGACAACGACGATCCGCGCCCGCCGTTCTACAGCCTGTGCATGTACCCCTACCCCAGCGGCCCCGCCCACCAGGGCCACGTGCGCAACTACACCTTCGGCGACCTGATCGTCCGCCACAAGACCATGGGCGGCCACGCCGTCCTGTCGCCGATGGGGTTCGACTCGTTCGGCCTGCCGGCCGAGAACGCCGCCATCAAGACCGGCGTGCACCCCCGCCCGTTCACCGACGAGCGCATCGCCCTGCTCAAGGCCTCGATCGAGCGCCTGGGGGCGGTGTACGACTGGCGCCGGGAGGTGCGCAGCCACGATCCCGAGTACATCCGCTGGACCCAGTGGATCTTCCTGCGCCTGCTCGAGGCCGGCCTGGCCTACCGCCACAGGGCGCCGGTCAACTGGTGCCCGGGGTGCCAGACGGTGCTGGCCAACGAGCAGGTCATGCCCGACGGACGGTGCGAGCGCTCCGGTGACCTGGTCACCAAGCGCGACCTCGAGCAGTGGTTCTTCCGCATCACCGCCTACGCGGATCAGCTCCTCGACGACCTCGACGCCCTCGACTGGCCGGAGCGGGTCAAGGTCATGCAGCGCAACTGGATCGGGCGCTCCGAAGGGGCCGAGTTCGACCTGGTCGTCGAGGGCCGTCCCGACCTGGCCGTGCGCGTCTTCACCACCCGCCCCGACACCAGCTTCGGCATGACCTACGCCGTCCTGGCGCCGGAGCACCCGCTGGTGCCCCAGCTCACCACCGCCGAGCAGGACGGCACCGTCGCCGCCTTCGTGGCCCGGGTGCAGACCGAGACGGAGGTCGAACGCCAGACCACCGAGGGACCCGTCGACAAGCGGGGAGTCTTCACCGGCTCCCACGTCATCAACCCGTTCAACGGCAAGGCCGTCCCGGTGTACCTGGCCGACTACGTCCTCATGGGGTATGGCACCGGGGCGATCATGGCCGTCCCCGGCGAGGACCAGCGCGACTGGGACTTCGCCGCGGCCTACGACCTGCCCATCGTCCGCACCGTGGCGCCCCCCGACGGCTGGGAGGGCGAGGCCTACACGGGCGACGGTCCGGCCATCAACAGCGAGTGGCTCGACGGCCTGGCCAAGGACGAGGCGGTGGCCAAGGCCATCGACTGGCTGGAGGAGCGCGGCCTCGGCAAGCGCACGGTGAACTTCCGCCTGCGCGACTGGTTGTTGTCGCGGCAGCGCTTCTGGGGATGCCCGATCCCCATCGTGTACTGCGCCGAGCACGGGGCGGTCGCCGTCCCCGACGACCAGCTGCCCGTCCTCGCCCCCGACGACGTGGAGTTCCGGCCGACGGGCGAGTCGCCCCTCAAGTCCCACGAGGGGTTCCTGGCCACCACCTGCCCGACCTGCGGTGCGCCGGCCACGCGCGAGACCGACACCATGGACACC
>CAYTTL010000061.1:0-9989 GCA_964440725.1 uncultured Acidimicrobiales bacterium
CCCCGGATCGGTCGTCGTCAGCGACGAGGCCATCGGCTTCGCCGTCAGCCTGCCCGCCGGGTGGGAAAGGATGCCGACCGACATCGGAAGCTTCGACGCCGCCGCCGATGCGGTCAGGGCCAAGGCCCCGCCCACCGCGACCACGGCGGTGGCAATCGCCTTGGACCAACTGAAGTCCTCGGTGCGCGGCGGCGTCGTCATGGCCGCCATCGACCCCCAGACGGGCGAGACGGCCAACCTCGTCACTTTGGAGGACAGGGACCAGACCGCCGACGAGATCGCCATAGGCGCGGCCAACCAGCTCATTCCGACCGGCGCCACCGACCTGACGCGTGAGCCGCTCACGGTCGACGGGGTGCCGGCCGTGCGGCAACGCTTCCGCGCCGAGGTGTCGGGCGAGGGTGGAGCCGTGACGCTCAACAAGAGCCAGCTCTACGTCGTCCGTAGGGGCGAGGCCTTCATCCTCTCGGTCGTGGGTGAGAGCCCTGCGCTCGACGGGATCATCAACAGTCTCAAGCTCGCCTGACGCACCGCCGGCTCGCTACCGGAAGAGGTCCTCGCCGTGGCGGCGCACGATCTCGTCCCGCACCGACGACTCGCGGAGCCATGAGGGATCGACGCCGCGGATGACGGCGGCAGGAACGCCGGCGGCCTTTCCCATGACCAGCTCGGCGGCGGCGGCCAGCTCGTCGGCCACCCCCACCTCGGTGACCGACAGCACCCGGCCGGCGCTGTCGGTCGTCCCCCGCAGGTCGACCACCGCGGCGACGCCGGCACACCCGATGGCCACGTCGGTCACACCCCGCCGCCAGGGCCGCCCGAAGGTGTCGGACACCACCACGCCCACCTCGACGCCTGCTCGTGCCCGCAACCCGTCGCGTACGCGCCGGGCCGACCGATCGGCGTCGACGGGCAGCAGGGCCGCCCACCCGTGATCGACGTTCGATTCGTCGATGCCGGCGCTGGCGCACACGAACCCCTGCCGTGTCTCGGAGATCACGGCGTCGCCCCGGCGACGAAGCACCCGCACCGACTCGGCCTCGATGAGACGTAGCCGGGCCTCGGCGTCGGTGGGGTCCAACTCGACGAGGCGTCCCTCCGCCTTGGAGACGATCTTCTGGGTGACCACGACGACGTCGCCGTCGACCAGCGAGCACCGGGCGGCCACCAGCTCGGCCAGCACGTCGCCGGGTCTGACTTCGGGCATGCCTTCGACGGCGACGATGCTGACGCTCACCCCCGCAGCACCACCCGGGCCAGAGCGGCGGCTTCGGCCGGCCCGTGCATCACCGTGGGGGCCACGATGCAGCGGACGCCCTCCTGCTCGACGGCCGGGGCGTGGGCGGCGTCGGCCTCGTCGATCACCAGGGTCGCAGCCCAGGGGGCCCAGAGGCGGGCCACGCCGATCACGGAGGGCTCGTAGCCCATCTCGGTCATCAACCGGTCGGCCGGGCCCTTCAGGGCGGCGCCGGCAACGATCGGGGAGACGGCGACCGTGTCCTGGCGGCGGGCGGCGACCGCCTCGTCGATCCCGGGGACGGCGAGGATCGGGGCGATAGACACCACGGGGTTCGACGGGGCGATCACGACCCGCTTGGCCGTCTCCACCGCGTCGAGCACGCCGCTGGCGGGCACGGCGGATTCGATCCCGTCGAATCGCACCGCAGTCACTGCCACGGCATGGCGGCGGGCCACGAAGTACTCCTGGAACCCGATCTCCCCCTCGTCGGCCACCACCACGCGGGTTGCGACGCGGTCGTCGGTCATGGGCACCAGCCGGCACCCGACGCCCCACGCCCGGGTGATCTCGGCGGTGACCTCCGACAGGCGCGCTCCCTCACGGAGACGCTGGGTGCGGTACAGGTGCGTCGCCAGGTCACGATCGCCCAGGCGGAACCACGTGACGCCGGCCGCCGACGATTCGGGGGCGCTGGGCCGAAGACGTTCGAGGGCGCTCATCACCGTCCACGACTCCCCGGCCACGCCCCAGCCCTGATCGGGGTCGACGACACCGGCGAGGGCGTAGGTGACGGTGTCGAGGTCGGGACTGACCCGCAGGCCGTGGAGGACGACGTCGTCAGCGGTGTTCACCACGGCGACGACCGACGTGGGGTCCACCACCCGCACCAGGCCCACGAGGAACCGCGATGCCCCGACGCCCCCGGCCAGGGTGACGATCACCCGAGTACCGAGTTCGTTGGAACGGCCACCTTCGCAGCAGCCTATCCCTGGCCCGGCCGCGTCCGGCCGGCCGGACAGAGGCCCAGCCAACTGTGGTAGCGCGGTGACCGAGGAGGTTCCCCATGGCCATACAGCTCAACCACACCATCGTGTCGGCGCGCGACCGTGATGCCTCGGCGACGTTCCTGGCCGAGGTTCTCGGCCTCCCCGCACCGACGCCGTTCGGCCCGTTCCTCGCCGTGCAGATGGACAACGACGTGACGCTCGACTTCATCGAGGCCGACGGCGACATCACCACCCAGCACTACGCCTTCCTGATCGGCGAGCCCGAGTTCGACGAGATCTTCGGCCGCATCCGTGCTCGGGACGTGCCCCACTGGGCCGACCCCGGCCGTACCCGGCCGGGGACGATCAACCACAACGACGGCGGCCGGGGCGTGTACTTCGAGGACCCCAGCGGTCACCTCCTGGAGATCATCACCAGGCCCTACGGCAGCGGCGGCTGAAGCGGGGCGGCGCCCGCAACCCGGTTCTCGTGCGCGAATCGCGGGGAGAACCGCCGCGTATCGCGCACGAGAACCGAAAGGGCGAGGGAGCGGGGGCCCTACGGCCGCCGCCGACCCGAGCGGCCGCTGCCCACCAGGGCGGCCGCCGGCAGGGTCACCCGACCGTCGCTCTCGCCGTACAAGGCCCGCGCCACCTCGACGTAGCGCGCCCGCAGCTCGGCCCGCTGTTCGACCGACGCGGCAGCGAGGACCGAGCCGGTCCGGGGGGTGCCGGCGGCGATGTCGTCGAACCACGCGCCGGGCTCGACCGTGTGGGTCCACCGCACCCGTTCGACGCGGGGGTCGTCGAGTCCGGCTCCGTCGATGACATCGAGGAACCGCGCCTCGTCGCCGTACCGGTCGCTGGGCGGCCCGGGCGGCACCACGTCGGACATGCCGAGCGACTGCACGACGGGACCGAACAGCCCGAGCGCGGGATTGGCATCGGCCACGTCCCACACGCTCAGCGCGACCCGGCCGCGGCACACCCGGGCCAGCTCGGCCACGGCCCCGGCGGGACGAGCCAGGTGGTTGACCAGGAATCCGGCCACGACGGCGTCGAAGGCGCCGTCGTCGAACGGCAGCTGTTCGGCACCGGCCTCACGCGCGTCGAGGCCGAAGCTGCGGGCGATGTCGACCATCGCCGGCGACTGGTCGACGGCGACCACCTCCGCCCCCCGGGTGCGGGCGGCGATGGCCACGACCCCGGGACCGGTGGCCACGTCGAGCACCCGGGTGCCGGGGCCGACGCCGGCGGCGTCGAGGAGGGCACCGACCGCGCCGTCCGTGAGCCGGGTGAGACCCCCGGCGTACGCGGCCGCCCGCGACTCCCAGGCCTCCCGCTCCCAGCGGGCGAAGGCGTCGAGTTCCTCCTCCGAGTGGCTCACCCGCCGATCCTCCCACCCCATGCAGCCGGGCGTGGGTAGGAACGTCGCGTGCACGCCATTCGCACCCTCGGACACGGCACGCTCACCGCCGAGGAGTTCGCCGCTGTCAGCCTGCGCACCGGCATACAGGTCATCGTCGACGTCCGCCGGTCCCCGGCCAGCCGGCGACACCCGCAGTTCGGTGGCGACGAGATGGCGCAGTGGCTGCCGTTACACGGCCTGGAGTACCGCGGGATGTCCGACCTCGGCGGCCGGCGAGCGCCCGCACCCCGTTCACCCAACGTGGGGTTGCGGAACGACCAGTTCCGGGCCTACGCCGACCACATGGCCTCCGAGGAGTTCCGTCGGGGCGTGGCCGAGCTCGTCGACCTGGCCACGACTCGCCCGGTCGCCGTCGTGTGCGCCGAGTCGGTGTGGTGGCGGTGCCACCGCCGCCTGCTGGCCGACCACCTGGTGCTCGTGGCCCATGTGCCGGTCGAGCATCTCTTCCACGACGGACGGGTGGTCGACCACGCTGTCACGCCGGAGGCACGTCGCTCCGACGACCACCTCGTGTACGACCTCGGCGCCCAAGAGCCCCTCTTTCCCTCCCCGTGAGAGGCGTCGGAGCCCCGGCGGGTAGCCTCGCAGGGTGTTGCGGTCACGAGTCACGATCCTCCTGCTCGCCCTCGGCTTGTGCTGGGGGTGGACGGGCACTGCGCCCGCCGCCGTGGCGGCGGCCGAACTTCCGGGGCCCGATGACCCCGCCGCCGCGGCCCAGGCCGGGCGCGACGCGGAAGGGGCGCAATCGGCGGAAGCCGCCTCGCCCCAGGTGATGGCCGCACCCGCCGCCGCACCCGGCTCCCTCGTGACCTATCGGGTGTTCGCCACCCAGTACGCGCCCAACACCCCCGGCAGCGTCGAAGTCGCCCTCCCCGACAAGTGCGCCAAGTTCGCCGCCCTCGGCGATGCCAACACCCTCGCCTCTTTCGGCTGCCCGTCCGGCTACGCCCTCGGGCTCGACTACCGGGTCACCGTGAGCCGCGACACCGGTCAGCGGGCGACGATTCCGCTCAAGGACTCGGGCCCCTGGAACATCGACGACAACTACTGGGACGGTGGGCCCGGGTCGCCCCGGCCCCGGCGCCTGTTCGGCGACCTTCCCCGGGGAACCCCCGAGGCCCAGGCCGCCTTCCAGCAGGGGTACAACAGCCAGGCCAACTGCAAGGACCTCAGCGGCAACCCGACGACCCGCACCGCCGGCGCCGACCAGTTCGGACGCTGCGTCCTCAACCCTGCGGCCATCGACCTGTCGCTCGCCGCCGCCTCCCAGCTGGGCCTGGGCGCCGGCCAGAACGACTGGGTGAACGTGACCTTCCTGTGGGAGACGGCGGGCGCAGGGTCGAAGCCGGCCGTCGAGCGCCGGGGGGTCCGCTACCTGCGCCAGTCCCAGACCAGCGGTCCCGCCGACTTCTCCTACCGGTACGGAGACGCCGGTGACATCCCGCTCATGGGCGACTGGGACGGCAACGGCACGGAGACCCCCGGCGTGGTCCGCAACGGAACGTGGTACCTGAGCAACAACAACACCACCGGGGTGGCCGACATCAGCCTCTCGTACGGCAACCCCGGAGACATCCCGGTCGTCGGTGACTGGAACAACGATGGCCGGGACACCCCGGCCGTGGTGCGAAACGGGATCTGGTACCTGCGCAACTCCAACACCACGGGTTCGGCCGACGTCAGGTTCGGGTACGGCGACGCCGGCGACAAGGCGGTCGCCGGCGACTGGAACGGCGACGGGGCGGACACGCCCGGTATCGCCCGCGCCGGCGCCTGGTACCTGCGCAACTCCAACACCACGGGCACGGCCGACGTCACCTTCGGCTACGGAAACCCCGGCGACAAGGCGGTCGTCGGCGACTGGAACGCCGACGGCGCCGACACGCCCGGCGTCGTCCGCGGTGGCGGCTGGTACCTGCGCAACTCCAACAGCACGGGCGCGGCCGACGTCTCGTTCGGCTTCGGCGACGGCACCGACGTCCCCCTCGTCTGGAGGTAGCAGCGTCGCCTGAGGGCCGGCGGGCGGTGACCGTGGTGGTCGTCGCCTACGGCCGAGAGCCCTGGCTGCCGCGTTGCATCGGCTCGATCCTGGCTTCCGAGGGCGTGCTCGTCGACGTCGTCCTCGTCGACAACGGGGGCACCGACGGCGCCGTCGACGACCTCGAACCGATGGACGGCCTCGAGGTGATCCGGCCGGGCACGAACCTGGGGTTTGCCGGAGGATGCAACGTCGGAGCCCGCCGGGCCCGTGGCGAGGTGTTGGCCTTCGTGAACCAGGATGCGACGGTGGCGGTCGACGCTCTGGCCCGGTTGGCCGAGGTGGCCTCACGGCCGACCACGGGAGCGGCCACCGCCAGCCTGCGACTGGCCGATGACCCCGACCTGCTGAACTCGGCCGGCAATCCCGTGCACATCCTCGGGTTCAGCTGGGCGGGGGGGTTCGGGCAACCCGCCGACGAACGCAGTTCCCCGACGGAGGTGACCTCGGCCAGCGGGGCGGCCATGGCCGTGCACCGGCGGGTCTGGGACCTGCTGGGCGGCTTCGCCGACGAGTACTTCGCCTACTGCGAGGACACGGAGTTCAGCATCCGCTGTTGGCAGCGAGGGCTACCGGTCCTGTACGTCCCTTCGGCGGTGGTCGTCCACCGCTACGAGTTCACCCGCAACTCGCGCAAGCTGTACCTGCTGGAGCGCAACCGCGTGGTGTCCGTCCTCACCCTCTACCAGACCCGCACCCTGGCCCTCCTGGCGCCGGTGCTCCTGGGCACCGAGGCGGCGATGCTGGCCGTCGCCCTACGCCAGGGGTGGGCGAAGCAGAAGATCTCGGGATGGGCCTGGATCCTCCGCAACCGGCGATGGCTGGCCGCCCGGCGGCGTGAGGTACAGGCGGTGCGCCAACGGTCCGACCGCGACCTGGCTCCGCGGTTCACGCCCACCCTCGATCCCGCCATGCTCGCCCTTCCCGGCTGGGTGGACCCGGCCAACCGGTTGCTCGCCGCCTACTGGGCGACGGTACGGCGGCTGCTCTGATCGCCCGGTCGGGCCCTGTCGGCCTGAGCCCGTCGAGGGTCGTTAGGCTCTTGGTGCGGTTCTGAACCCACACTCACGTCAGTCCCACGAGGTGCGCGCCGTGCCACTCTCCCATCAGATCGACCGCGGCCTGTGAGGGTCCCGACCTCAACGGGGTGGCGCGGCGTCCTGGTGAGGGGCGTCCCCGCCACGCTCGCAGCCGTGCTCGTCACGACGGGACTGGCGATCCCCGTGGCTGCGCCCGAGGCACCCGTTCTCGAGGCGAAGATCCATGCCCTCGCCGACGCCGCCGTGCTGTCCGGAAGCGAGGTGGAGCTGGACACCGACCTGCCCACCCAGGCCGTCGGCGTCGACTGGGACGGCAACCACGAGGGAGCGGTGGAGGTCCGAGCCAAGGACGGGGACACATGGGGCCCCTGGGTGCGGCTGGAGGGAAATCCCAACGAGGGACCGGACGTGACGTCGCGCGAGTATCACCCCCGCACCGGCGCCGGTCCGGCGTGGTTGGGCCACGGGATCGGGAAGGTTCAGGCGCGGGTCGTCGAAGGTGACCTCCAGGGCATCCGCCTGCACGCCATACGTTCCGAGGAGCCGGCGGCCAGACGCGGCATCCGGCCGGCGGGGGCCGTCGTGGCCCAGCCGGGGATCATGTCGCGCGCCGGATGGGGAGCCGACGAGTCGTTCCGCAACCTCAACGCCGGGTGCGCGCAACCCGAGTACGCCGACTCTGTCCGTGCCTCATTCGTCCATCACACCGTCAACGCCAACAACTACGCGCCGGCCGACGGACCGGCGCTGGTCCGAGCCATCTACTACTTCCACACCCACACCCAGAAGTGGTGCGACGTCGGGTACAACTTCCTGATCGACCGGTACGGACAGGCCTACGAGGGTCGCTACGGCGGCATCACCCGGCCGGTGATCGGCGCTCACGCCCAGGGGTTCAACACCGGGAGTACCGGTGTGGCGCTGATCGGCACCTTCCAGGACGAGTCGGTGCCGACGGCCATGTACTCGTCGCTCCGGGGCGTGCTCGCCTGGAAGCTGGCCTACCACGGGGTCAATCCCGCCTCGACGGTGGCCCTCGGCGGACGGGCCGTGCCCGCAGTCGCCGGTCACCGCGACGTGAACGCCACCGACTGCCCGGGCAACCTCGCCTACAACCTCCTCCCCCAACTGAGGCCGCAGCTGGCGGGCGACCTCCAGGGGTCCATCGACAAGCCCGCGGTCAGGCGCGCCAACACGTTCTTCCTGGCGAAGTGGCAGACGACGGGCCGCGCCGACGCCACCATAGGGTTCGGCGACGCCGCGGACGCGGCGATCATGGGTGACTGGAACGGCGACCGCACCAGGACACCCGGCGTCTTCCGGAACGGCACGTGGTACCTGCGCGACTCCAACACCACCGGCGTGGCCGACGTCGCCTTCGGCTACGGCGATCCCGGCGACAGGCCCGTCCTCGGCGACTGGAACGGTGACGGCGTCGACACCCCCGGTGTGGTGCGCAACGGCGTCTGGTACCTCAGGAACTCCAACTCCACCGGGGTCGCCGACGTGGCCCTCGGCTACGGCGACCCCGGCGACCTGGTTGTGGCCGGTGACTGGAACGGCGACGGGGCCGACACGCCCGGCATCGTCCGCAGCGGCGCCTGGTACCTGCGCGACTCCAACAGCACGGGCCGGGCCGACGTGGCCTTCGGTTTCGGGAACCCAACCGACCGGCCCGTCGCCGGAGACTGGAACGGTGACGGGGCCGACACGCCCGGCGTCCTCCGCAACGGTGCCTGGTTCCTGCGCAACTCCAACACCACGGGCCGGGCCGACGTGGCCTTCGGCTTGGGCGACACCGGCGACCGCCCGGCAGCCTGGTCCTAGGCCCGGGTCGCCCCGACGCCGATGGGCCACGGCCGAGCGCGTCGACGGCGCACCCGGACCCCGGCGTGATGACAGCACCCGACGGCCGGCGCTCCTCGGGGCTCGGCCGCCTGATTCCCGGCGGCCGCCGACCTCCGGGAGGCACGCGTCAGACCGCCTCCGTCGGCGTCGGGCTGCTCGTCCTCGGGGTGACCGCCTACGGGTTCCTGCTCCTCTCCGCCCGCGCGCTCGGGCCCGGGCGGTACGCGTCCCTGTCGGCCCTGTGGGCGATGGTGTTCCTCGTCGGCCCCGGGTTCTTCCTGCCCCTCGAGCAGGAGATCGGCCGTTCGCTCGCCGCCCGCCGCGCCCTCGGCGCCGGCGACGGCTCCCTGCTGCGACGGGCGGCGGTGCTCGGGGGGGCGGCCGTCGCCGTGCTCGTCGCCGTCGTGATGGCCGTTCGATCACACCTGCTCGAGCGCCTCTTCGACGACCAGTCCCTGCTCCTGCTCGGGTTCCTCCTGTCGCTGGTGGGGTACTTCGCCGAGCACCTGGTGCGGGGCTCGCTGGCCGGGCACGGGCACTTCACGCGCTACGGGGTGGTCCTCGGCACCGAGGGGGCCTTCCGACTGGCGGGGTGCATGGCGCTGGCCGCCCTGGGCGTCGCGTCCGCCGGTCCGTACGGCGTGGTGCTGGGGGGGGCGCCCCTCGTGGCCGCCGTGGTGGGCACGCGCCGGCGCTCGCGGCCCGCAGTCGCGCCGGGCCCGCCGGCGCCGTACCGCGACCTCACCTCCGCGCTCGGTTGGCTGCTGGCCGCCTCTCTCTCGGCCCAGCTGCTGGCGAACGCCGGGCCCCTGGCCGTGAAGGTGCTGGCCACCTCCCGTGAGGAGGCCGAGGCCGGACGCTTCCTCGCCGGGCTCGTCATCGCCCGGGTCCCCCTGTTCCTGTTCGTGGCCATTCAGGCCTCGCTGCTGCCCCGGCTGTCCGAGCTCCACGCCTCGGGCCGTCACCGTGAGCTCCGCGCCGCCCTGCGACGGATCGTGGTCGCCGTGGTCGCCCTCACTGCCGTCGCCACCCTCGGGGCGGCCACCGTCGGCCCATGGGCCCTCCGGGTGCTGTTCGGAACCGGCTTTCGACTCGGGGGGCGCGACCTGGCCTTGCTGGCCGCCGCCAGCGGCGCCTACATGCTGGCGCTCACAGCGGCCCAGCCCCTGATCGCCCTGTCGTCGCCGGCCCGGGTGGCACTCGGCTGGGCCGTGGGCATCGTGGCGTTCGTGGTCACCACCGCGACCATGAGCGGGCTCCTGGCCCGGGTCGAATGGGGCTTTCTCGCCGGCTCGGTGGCGGCGGCGGCGGCCATGGGCGCCCTGCTCCTGCCCCTGCTGGCCGGCGACGGGCGCGGCCCTCCGGGCGACCTGACCGGCCTGGCCCAGCAGGTGCCGGTCGAGCCGTA
>CAYTTL010000061.1:10089-12363 GCA_964440725.1 uncultured Acidimicrobiales bacterium
CCGGGGTGCCGGAGGACGGCCAAGGTAGGATTCGCGGCAGCCATGGGACAGCGTCACGGGCCGGATGAGGCCCCCGCCGCCGGCGGCGAACGGGTGCTCGTGATCGTCCCGGCGTACCAGGAGGAGCAGGCCCTTCCCGGGGTGCTCAAGGAACTGGCCGAGGAAGTGCCCCACCTCGACGTGCTCGTCGTCGACGACGGCTCCCGCGACCGCACGGCCGAGGTGGCCGCCGCCGCCGGGGTCGCGGTGGCCCGGCTCCCCTTCAATCTCGGCGTGGGAGGCGCCCTCCGGGTGGGGTTCCTGTTCGCCCTGCGCAACGGCTACGACCGGGCCGTGCAGTTCGACGGCGACGGCCAGCACGACGCGTCCGAGATCCCCCGGCTGCTCACCGCCGTCGACAGCGGCGCCGACCTGGTGATCGGGAGCCGCTTCGCCGACGGCAGCGCCGACTACCCGGTCGGGCGCACGCGGCGGTTCGCCATGCGCCTCCTCGGACGGATCGTCCAGCTCCTCTCCGGACAGCGTCTCACCGACACGTCCTCGGGCTTCCGCGGCTTCTCCGCGCCCCTGATCGAGTTCTTCGCCCTCAACTACCCGGTGGAGTACCTGGGAGACACGGTGGAGGCGCTGCTCCTGGCCCACTACGCGCAGTTCGAGATCCTCGAGGTGCACGTGTCGATGCGCCACCGTGTCGCGGGCACACCGTCGGCCCGCAACCTCCGTCTGGCCTACCACTACCTCCGGCTCATCATCGTCCTCGGGGCGTCCGCGTCGCTCCCGCACCGGCGGCGGCACCGATGACCACGAGGACCCACATTCTCGTCGTCCTCCTCGCCCTGGGGTCGCTGGGCTTCATCGCCCGCCAGCTGCGGCTTCGCCGGCTCAGCGCCAAGTACGCCATCCTGTGGCTGGTGCTGGGGTCGGGCGGCCTCGTGGTCGCCGTCTTCCCCGGCCTGCTCGACACGGCATCGCGCTGGCTGGGCATCCCCTACGGCGGCACGACCGCGTTCCTCGCGGCGATCGTCGTGCTGGTCCTGGTGTCGGTGAACTACTCACGCGAGTTGAGCCGGCTGGAGGAACGCAGCCGCACCCTCGCCCAGGAGGTCGCCCTTCTCCGCCAGCGCTGCAGCGAGCTCGAGTCGCCGTCGGACATGCAGGGTGCACCGAGGCCGCCGGCCGCGGAGCCGGGCGGCGGCGTTGAGGTGGGCCCGGAAGGCCGGTAGCCTCACCGTCGTGGCCGGTGCTGGTCGTCCCGACCCGGACTCGGTCACGATCGTCGTCGTCAACCTCGACGGTGCCCAGTTCCTCCCGCCCTGCCTCGACTCTCTACGGGCCCTCGACTACACCGGGAAGCAGCAGGTGGTCGTCGTCGACAACGGCTCCGTCGACGGGTCCCTCGACCTGCTCGCCACCCGCTACCCCGAGGTGACGGTCGTCGCCCAGGGCCGCAACACCGGCTTTGCCGCCGCCGTCAACGCCGGGGCGAAGGCGGGCACCGGCACCTACCTGGCCCTGTTGAACAACGACATGCGCGTCGACGCCTCGTGGCTCCGGGAGCTGGTCGGCCGCGTCGACCCGGCAACCGGCACCATCTGCGCCGGCGGGCTGATCACGTCCGACGACGGCGCCACCATCGATTTCGCCGACGCCAGCGTCTCGTTCAACGGTCGCGGCGACCAGCCCGGCTTCGGTACGCCACTCGGCGACGCCGACGTCACCGACGGCCGGGAGCTGTTGTTCGCGTGCGGGGGGTCGTTGCTCGTCGACCGGCAGGTCTTCCTCGAGGTCGGGGGGTTCGACGAGACCTTCTTCGCCTATCTCGAGGACGTCGACCTCGGCTGGCGGCTGAACCTTCTCGGCTACCGGGTGGTGCTCGCCCCCGCGGCCCGCTCCTTCCATCTCCACCACGGCACCGCCAGCCGGTTCCCCCGGTACCAGCGGGAGCTGCTCATCGAACGCAACGCCCTGGCGACCGCCATCAAGAACTATGACGACGTCCATCTCGCCGAGGTCCTCCCAACGGCACTCCTGTTGCTGGCCAAGCACGGGGTCCTCAAGGCCGGACTCGACCGGAGCTCGTTCGACATCGGCGGCTCGACCGAGGAGGAGCAGGTCGTCGGGCGCGATGCCCTCGCCAATCTCGTGGCCGCCGCCGACATCGCCGACGACCTGCCCGGGCTGTTCGAACGCCGGCGCACGGTTCAGGAGGCCCGGCGGTGTCCCGACGAGGACCTGATCGCCCGCTTCGGCTATCCGCTGCGGCCTCCCTGCCTC
>CAYTTL010000062.1:0-2902 GCA_964440725.1 uncultured Acidimicrobiales bacterium
CGCTGGCCTCAGGCCTCGTCCTGGTGGCGAGGTCCAGGAGATCCACCACCAGCTGAGATCGCGAGGGGGCCCGGCGCCTGGCCGAGCCCCCTCGATCACCGGGTGGTCTTGGGTGCGGGCTTGGCCGCCGGCTTGGCCGCCCGGCTCTTGGCGCCCACGGCCTTGGCCTTCGCTCCGGTGGCAGCCGGCTTGGCTGCGGCCGGCTTGGCTGCGGCAGGCTTGGCTGCGGCCGGCTTGGCTGCGGCCGGCTTGGCTGCGGCCGGCTTGGCTGCGGCGCTCGTTGCCCGGCGTCCGGAGGGGTTCATCACCTCTCCGTCGGACGCAAGGTCGTGCTGGCGGAGCAGGCCGTCGCTGAACACCGTGCCGTTCACCTCGTAGTACAGCCGGTACTGCACCTTGCGGGCGTCCTGGCCGAACCACACCGATCCGCCGACGGCACCCGTCCCGCGGTACACGCTGCCGTCGTAGGCGTAGATGTCACCGTCGTCACCCGCCGGCCTCTGGTACTCCAGGGCGAGTGTCTCGCCCCTGATGAGCTGGTCGTTCTCGTCGAAGAGGTGGAGGTCGACCCACGTGTGCTTGGCCGGAGCGACGTTGCGTACCCAGGCCTGGACCGACAGCTTCGTCTCGAGCTCCAGACCGGCGGCGTCACCGGTCGGGCCGGGCGACCTGGCGTTCTCCTTGCTGGCGCCTGCGTCCAGCACGTTGACCATGTCGGGCCGCGGTACGGCGCCGTCGCGGTACGTGACCGACTCCAAAGGAATGGTAACCATCATGTGTCTCCTCGTTCTTGGTCGTCCTGTTCCGGACGTGTCCCGCGCAGTGGCTCCGACCGAGGGCTACGGCTGGGCCTGGCGCGTCGCGCTCAGACCACTTCAGTGGCGCTGGCGACGGGGACCGTACCGGTCATCTACCCGAACCTGCCGCCGGCTACTCGCGCCCTACCGGACGACGACGAGCGTGGCCTCCGGAACCTGGGGGTGGAAGAACAGCGTCACCGGCTGCAGGGGGGGAGGTTCCTGGGCGTCCTCGATGACCACCACCGGCGACGTCGGGTCCAGGGCGAACACGTTGCGCAACCCGAGAGCCAGCCCGGCCGTGAACGTCGCCCCCACCAGGTGCCGGGCCCGCCGCGTCGGCCTCGACGCCATCTCCGTGCTCAACCGGTGGGAGCGGGAGCCGGAGTCGGCGGCTTGGACAGCAGGCGCACGTTCGCATAGGCCACGTTGAGCGCTTCCTGGGCGGGCGCCTCCGAGGCGGTGATGAGCCGGGAGATGTGGTCGGGATCGGCCTCGTACCCCGCGTCCGGCGACAGGTGCGGGTTGCGAAACCGCGTGGCGTAGTTCTGGTTGGCCACGGTGAGCGCCATGTGGAACCGGGGGTCGCGCCGGCGGGCCTCCTTCCAGAAGCGGCGGGCCCGGGGGCGCACCGCGTAGAAGTTCCGGTAGGCCCGGCGCAGGCCGGCGGACAGCTCGGCGGCGGACATCCTGGCCGGCTCGAACACCGGCGTGTAGAGGTTGTAGCGCTTCCAGTCGTAACTGGTGATCCGGCCCTCCGAGGCCATGCGGGCGAAGGTGTGGGTACCCGGGTAGGGCGTGAGCACGGCGAAGTGGGCGACGTCGACGCCGATGCTGTCGACCACCTGCACCGTCTCGTCGAACACGCCGGGACCGTCGGTGTCGAAGCCGAAGATGAAGCCGCCCTCCACGGCGATGCCCCGCCGGTGCAGGGCCTCGATGAGCTCGCCGTACTCGCCGGGACGGTTCTTCTTGTTGGCCTCCACCAGGCTGTCGCGCGACACGCTCTCGAACCCGGTGAACACCACCCGGCACCCGGCGCGGGCGGCCAGATCGACGAGCTTGGGGTTCTTGGCCAGGCCGATCGATGCCTGGGCGCCCCAGGTGACCTTGCACTTGCGGCGGATGATGGTTTCGCAGAGCTGCTCGGTGTACTCGAGGTCGGCGGCCAGATCGTCGTCGAGGAAGAAGACGTAGGCGAACCCGCCGATGTGCTGGCCGGCCTTCTTGATCACGTTGATCTCGTCGACGACGCGGTCGGGATCGCTGTGGCGCGACCCCCGACCGTTGATGCGGATGACAGAGCAGAAGTCGCAGTTGAACCGGCAGCCCCGTGTGGTCTGCAGGGTGTTCAGGGGCGCGTAGCGGGTGAGGGGGACGCGCTTCAGCTCGTGGGCCCACGTGTCGGCGGTGGGCACGGTGTCCATGCCCAGCCACTCGCCCTTGTACAGGGGCTGGAGGCGGCCGGCGGCGGCGTCGGCGAGGACCTGGTCGATGATGCTGTCGGCCTCGCCGCACACGACCGAGTCGGCGTGGCGCAGGGCCTCCTCGGGCAGCAGCGACGGGTGCACGCCGCCCAGCACCACAGGCACGCCCTTGGCCCGGAAGGCATCGGCCACCCGGTACGACTGGGGGGCGCTCATGGTCCACACGGTGATGCCCACGAGGTCGGGGGTCACGTCGGTGGGGATCTTCTCGAACTGGAGGTCGACGACCCGGGTCTGCCAGCCGCAGCGGCGGGCGTGGGCGGCCAGGGTCATGAGCGACATGGGCGGCATCCGGTGACCGAAGGTCTGGAAGATGCCCGTGCCCAACCAGGCCGGGGACAGCAACAGCAGCAGGGGGCGGTGGTCCACCATGCCCGAGCCTACGCCGCGGCCGTGGCCGCTGCTCAATCGGGCCGGGGGGGCCCGAGACCCACCCGGAGCTCCTTCAGGCCCCGCACCACGAAATGATCGCGCCACTGCGGCTCGGGGCCGACGAGATGCAGGTCGGGAAAGCGCCTCACCAGGGTGGTGATGGCCGCCCGGGCCTCGAGGCGGGCGAGGGCGGCGCCCAGGCAGAAGTGGGCACCTGCGGCGAAGGCCAGGTGCCGGTTGTCGGTT
>CAYTTL010000062.1:2912-12357 GCA_964440725.1 uncultured Acidimicrobiales bacterium
TCGAGGCGGGTGGGGTCGGGGAACTGGTCGGGGTCCCGGTTGGCGGCGGCGATCGACACGGCGATCTGCTCGCCCTTGCGGATGAGCTGGCCGCCCACCTCCACGTCGGACGTGGCGATGCGGGCGGTGATGTGCACGGGGCCCTCGTAACGCAGCAGCTCCTCGACGGCGGTGCGGTCGAGCGACGGGTCGTGACGGAGCCGGGCCAGCTCGTCGGGGTGGCGCAGCAACATGAACATGCCGTTGCCCACCAGGTTCATGGTGGTCTCGAACCCGGCCAGCAGCAGCAGGATGGCCGTGGTCAGCAGCTCCTCGTGGGTGAGCTTGGCCCCGCCCTCCTCGGCCGCGATCATGGCCGTCAGCAGGTCGTCGCGTGGATTGGCCCGGCGCTCCTCGATGACGTCGGTGAAGTACTGGCCCAGGTGCATGGTGGCGGCCATGCCCCGGACCTGGGCGTCGGGTTCGACGTAGCCGTCGAGGAGGCGGGAGGCGTCGGCCGACCAGTCCTTGAACAGCTCGCGGTCGGCGAGGGGAATGCCCAGCAGCTCGCAGATGACAGTGGTGGGCAGGGGGTAGGCGAGGTCGGCGAGCACGTCCATCTCGCCCGACCCGGCGACGGCGTCGAGCGCCTCGTCGACGATGACCTGGATGCGGGGGCGCAGGCCCTCGACCACCTTGGGCGTGAAGGCCTTGCTGACCAGCGAGCGCAGGCGGGTGTGATCGGGCGGGTCGAGGAACATCATGACCCGCGAGCCGACGACGCGGACCGAGCTGGCGTTGACGGCGTCGGGCCCCAGCCATTCCGGGTTGTTGGAGAAGCGGGGGTCGCGGAGGATGGCGCTGGCATCGGCGTAGCGCACGACGACCCAGTTGCCGTCGGCGGCCCGGTGGACGGGCTCGTTCTCCCGCACCCAGTCGTACAGGGGGTACGGATCGGCCCGGTACTCGGGCGGCATCGGGTCGCCGAGGCGGAACGGCGGGTCGGTGCCCGTCTCCTGCGCCTCCGTGGCGGTCGTGTCCATGGCCACACCAGGACTACCAGAGGTGCCGCCCCTATGGCGATCGGCCGCCCGCCTGGCGCCGGCCCGTCCCGCAGGGTTGAGTGGTGCGGTGAGGGCGCCCATTGCCGCGGCCGGGTTGGGCGCCGGGGTCCTGCTGGCGGCCAGCCTGCCCCCGTGGGGTTGGTGGCCGTTGGCCCCGCTGGGCGCCGCCGGCCTCGCCGCCTGCGTGCAGGGCCGGCCGTGGTCACGCCGCCTGCTGGCCGGTGCGGCGGCGGGCGTGGGCCTCTACGCGCCCGGCCTGTGGTGGATGACGGAGTTCTCCGCTCCCGGCTACGTGGCCACCACCATCCTGGAAGCGGGCCTGGTGGCGCTGGCCATGGTCGCCGTGCCCCCGGGGCGGGGCCGGGGGGTGGCGTTCCCCGCCGCCCTCGTGCTCGCCGCCGCCGTCGGTGGCCACTGGCCGTTCGGTGGCCTGCCCCTGGCGGGCATCGCCCTGGGCCAGGCGGGCGGGTCCCTCGCTCCCGCTGCTCGTCTCGGCGGCCACCTCCTGCTCGTCGCCCTGGTGGCAGCCGCCGGCGCCGCCCTCGCCGCACTCGCCTGCGCCGTCGCCCACGCCCGGGAACGCGGGCGGCGCCGGCCCGGCGGCCGCGCCGTTGTGGCCCCCCTGGCGGCGGTGGCCGGGGTCGTCGCCGTGGTCGTCCTCGGCGCGGTGGCCCCCGTCGGATCGAGCCGGGGGACGTTGCGGGTGGCTGCCGTGCAGGGGGGCGGCCAGCGCGGCCTACGGGCCATCTACGTCGACCCCCAGGTCCCCCTGGACGCCCACCTGACGGCCGGCGCCGGTGTGTCGCCGCCCGTCGACGTGGTGCTGTTCCCCGAGAACGTCGTGAGCGTCAGGGGCCCGCTCCCCGGCTCGGCGCAGGAGGCGAGGATGGCCGAGGTGGCCCGCTCGCTGAACACCACGGTGGTGGCGGGGGTCGTCACCGGCGCCGGGCCCGACCACTTCCGCAACGCCGCGGTGGCCTGGGCCCCCGACGGGCGGGTGGTCGCAACCTTCGACAAGGTGCACCGGGTGCCTTTCGGCGAGTACGTGCCCTTCCGGGGTCTGGTCAGCCGCCTGGCCGACGTGTCGGCGGTGCCGCGCGATGCCATCGCCGGGCGGGGTCCCGGCCTCCTGGCCACGCCGGCCGGGCGCCTGGGCGTGATGATCTCCTACGAGGTGTTCTTCGCCGACCGGGCCCGCTCCGCGGTGCGGGCCGGTGCCGAGGTGCTCCTGGTGCCCACCAATGCCTCCTCCTACACCACGTCGCAGGTGCCCACCCAGGAGCTGGCCGCCGCCCGCCTGCGCGCCATCGAGACGGGCCGCGACCTGGTGCAGGCCGCTCCGACCGGATTGAGCGCCGTGGTCGACGCCGACGGCCAGGTCCTTCGGCGCAGCCGTCTGGGGCCGGCGGCGGTGATCGAGGCGACGGTGACCCGACGTCACGGCCGGACCGTCGCCGTACGACTGGGCGACTGGCCGCTGGTGATCGCCGCCGCCGGCGCCCTGGCCCTGGCCTGGCTGGCCGCTAAGAAAACCTGAGCCTCTGTCACTAAGAGTTGTTGTTTGTTTACGGCGGGCTGGGGTACACTGACGCTGTCACGCATCCGGAACGACCAAGCGGAGGTAGCGAGATGGTCATGCGCTTCGATCCCTTCCGTGAACTCGACCGCCTCACCGAGAACGTGTGGCGCTCCGACAACCGCCGGGCCACGGCCACCGCCGTGCCCATCGACGCCTACCGGTCAGGCGACCGCTTCCTGGTCCACTTCGACCTGCCCGGCGTCGACCCGTCCGCCGTCGACCTGACGGTGGAGAAGAACGTCCTCACCGTCCGGGCCGAGCGCGGTCCCAGTTGGAGCGGCGACGCCGAGCTGATCGTGGCCGAGCGTCCCCAGGGCGCCTTCACCCGCCAGCTCTTCCTGGCCGAGACCCTCGACGCCGCCAAGGTGGAGGCCAACTACGACGCCGGCGTCCTCACCGTGTCCATCCCCGTGGCCGAGGCGGCCAAGCCCCGCAAGGTGGAGATCGGCGGCTCGGGCAACGGCAACACCGCCATCACCACCGGCGCCTCGGCCTCCTAGCCGGACACCACACCGCTTCTCGTGCGCGAATCGCGCGGACAGCCACCGCGATTCGCGCACGAGAACGGCTGGGGCGCCCGAAGTTGACCGCCCGCCCGGGGGCGGTCAGGCTGCCTCACCGTGGGCGTTCCCGGCAATGACGACGCCCTGCGCGTCGCGCTCCTCGCCTACCGGGGCAACCCCTTCTCTGGCGGCCAGGGCGTCTACGTCCGTCACCTGAGCCGGGAGCTGATCGCCCTGGGCCACCACGTCGAGGTCTGGAGCGGGCCGCCGTACCCGACCCTCGATGCCGGCGTGCCCCTGGTGCCGCTGCCCAGCCTCGACCTGTACCGGTCGCCCGACCCGTTCCGCACCCCGGCCCTCGGTGAGTTCCGCGACCTCGTCGACGTGGCCGAGTTCGCGCTGATGTGCAGCGCCGGCTTCCCCGAGCCCCTCACCTTCAGCCTCCGCGCCTGGCGGGCCATCCGGCGACGATCGGCCGACTTCGACCTGGTGCACGACAACCAGTGCCTCGGGTACGGCATCCTCGGCATCGACCGCACCGTCCTGCCCGTGGTCGCCACCCTTCACCACCCCATCACCGTCGACCGCGCCCTGGAGCTGGCCCACGCCCCGTCGTGGCGGCGACGTGTCAGCGTCCGTCGCTGGTACGGGTTCCTCCACATGCAGAAGCGGGTGGTGCGTCGCCTGCCCCGGCTCATCACCGTGTCGTCGTCGTCGGCCGGCGACATCTGCGCCCAGATGGGGACCCGGGCCGACCAGCTGGCGGTGGTACCGGTGGGGGTCGACACCACCCACTTCCGTCCGCTCCCCGGGGTGGCCCGGGTGCCCGGTCGCATCATGACCACGGCGAGCGCCGACGTCCCCCTGAAGGGCCTCCTCCCCTTGATCGAGGCGGTGGCCAAGGTGCGCACCGAGCGCCCGGCCGAGCTGGTGGTCGTCGGCCAGCCCCGGGAGGGCAGCCTGGTGCCGGCGGCCATCGCCCGGCTCGGCCTCGAAGACGCCGTCCGCCTGGTGGGCGCGGTCGACGACCGTCGCATGGTCGAGCTCTACGCCGAGGCCGAGGTGGCGGTGGTGCCGTCGCTCTACGAGGGATTCTCGCTGCCCGCCATCGAGGCCATGGCCTGCGGGATCCCCCTGGTGGCCACGACCGGCGGGGCGCTGCCGGAGGTGGTGGGCCACCACGGTGACACCGCCCTGCTCGTGCCCCCCGGCGACCCGGGCGCCCTCGCCGCCGCCATCGGCCGTCTCCTCGACGACGCCGACGAGCGCGCCCGCATCGGAGCCGCAGGCCGCCGGCGGGTGCTGGAGAAGTTCACCTGGCAGGCCACCGCTCGCGGGACCGTCGACCAGTACCGGCGGACGCTCTCCGAAGCCGGGGACCGTAGGTGCTGACCGTCGACTTCGCCCGCCTCGGCGTGGCTGCGGGCGACCGTGTGCTCGACCTCGGCTGCGGGGCCGGCCGCCACGCCTACGAAGCCTCCCGTCTGGGCGCCCACGTCGTGGCCCTGGATCGTTCGTCGACCGAGACGGCGGAGGTGGCCACCATGCTCGGCGCCATGCGCCGGGCCGGCGAGGCGCCCGTCGCCGCCCTCGGCACGGCGGTCACCGGGGACGCCTTCGCCCTCCCCTTCCCCGACGCCGCCTTCGACCGCGTGGTGGCGGCCGAGGTCCTCGAGCACCTCGGCGACGACGGGGCGGCCATGACGGAGTTGACCCGCGTGCTGAGGCCGGGCGGGGACATGGCCGTCACCGTTCCCCGTTGGTTCCCCGAACAGGTCTGCTGGGCGCTCGCCGACGACTACCACGCGCCGGCGGTCGCCGGGGGCCACGTCCGCGTCTACCGGGCCGGCCAGCTGGCCCGCCGCCTGCGGGCCGCCGGTCTGTCGGTCACCGGCTCGCACCACGCCCACGCCCTCCACGCCCCCTACTGGTGGCTCCGGTGCCTCGTGGGCGTAGGACGCGACGACGCGCTTCCCGTGCGCCTCTACCACCGCTTCCTCGTCTGGGACATCACCACCCGGTCGCGTCCGGTACGGGTGCTGGAGAGGGCCCTCAACCCCCTCGTCGGCAAGAGCCTCGTGCTGTACCTGCACAAGCCGGCTGCGTCGCCGGTGCCGGCCGGCGCCGGGGCGTGTTGACGGCCGCCGCGGTTCCGGAGGTCCCCGGGGTGATCGAGGCCGGCGAGGTGCTGTCCACCGTCGAGTCGATCGCCGCCCTCCAGCTCGCCGACGGGATGGTGCCCTGGACTCCCGGGGGCCACGCCGACCCGTGGAACCACGTGGAGGCGGCCATGGCCCTCGACGTGGGCGGCCGTCGGGCCGAGGCCGAGGCCGCGTACCGGTGGTTGGCGGCCATCCAACGTCCGGACGGCGCCTGGCACCAGTACTACCTGGCCGGCACCCGGGTGAAGGAGGCCACCCTCGACGCCAACGTGTGCGCCTACGTGGCCACCGGTACGTGGCACCACTTTCTCGCCACCGGCGACACCGGCTTCCTCGAGGAGATGTGGCCGGTGGTGGAGCGGGCGGTGGCGTTCGTCCTCGACCTGCAGGCGCCGGGGGGCGAGGTGCTGTGGGCTCGCCACGGCGACGGCACCCCGTGGTCGTTCGCCCTGCTGACCGCGTCGTCGAGCACCTTCTTCAGCCTGCGCTGCGCCGTGGCCATCGCCGAGCGCCTCGGGGAGGAACGCCCCGACTGGGAGCTCTCCACCGACGCACTGAGGGAGGCCGTCGTCGAGCGGCCCGAGTCGTTCCTGCCCAAGGACCGGTGGGCGATGGACTGGTACTACCCGGTGCTGGTCGGCGCCGTCCGGGGGCCCGCGGCCCGCGAGCGTCTGGCTCGCGACCGCGACCGGTTCCTGCTCGACGACCTGGGGACGAGATGCGTGGCCGACCGGCCGTGGGTGACGGCGGCGGAGACGGCAGAGTGCGCCATGGCCCACGCCATCGCCGGGGAGCCCGCCCGGGCACGCCGGCTGCTGGCGGCGACGCGCCGGCTCCGCCACACCGACGGGAGCTATTTCACCGGCATGGTCCACCCCGAGGAGATCCACTTCCCCGGCGGTGAACGCACGACCTACTCGGGTGCCGCGGTGGTGCTCGCCGCCGACGCGATCGCCGGTACCGGCCCCGCCTCCGGGCTGTTCCGGACCGCCGACGCGCCCACGGACCCGTCGTTGGTCGCGCCCGAATGACGCCGGCTTCCTGAGAGGATGGCCGGGTGACCGACGCCCTCGACGCGCTGGTCGCGCTGCTCGACCTGGAGCGCATCGAGGTCGACGTCTTCCGGGGATCGAGCCCCGACGACGACCGCCAGCGGGTGTTCGGCGGCCAGGTGGCCGGCCAGGCCCTGGTGGCCGCCGGCCGCACCGTCGACCGGGGCCGGGTCCATTCGCTGCACGCCTACTTCCTGCGACCCGGTGACCCCGCCGTTCCGATCCTCTACCAGGTCGACCGCATCCGCGACGGCCGCTCGTTCACGACGCGGCGGGTGGTCGCCGTCCAGCACGGCCGTGCCGTGTTCAACCTGTCGGCGTCGTTCCATGTCGACGAGGACGGCCCCGACCACCAGGTGCCCATGCCCGACGTCCCCGACCCCGAGGAGCTGCCGACCCGAGCGACCCAGCTGGCGGCGTGGAGCGACCGGATGGGCGGGATACCCGACCGGGCCCACGCCATCGACATCCGGTACGTCACCGCCCATCCCTTCGCCCGGGAGCCGGACAAGGGGCTGCCGGCGTGCCAACAGGTGTGGATGCGAGCCGACGGCGTCCTGCCCGACGACCCGTTGCTCCACGCGTGTGTGGTGGCCTACGCGTCCGACCTGACCCTGCTCGACACCACGCTGTCGCCCCACGGCGTCAGCAGCCTGTCGACGCCGGGTCTCATGCTCGCCAGCCTCGACCACGCCATGTGGTTCCACCGACCCTTCCGGGCCGACGAATGGCTGCTCTACCAACAGGAGAGCCCGTCGGGCCACGGGGCCAGGGCGTTCGCCCGCGGGTCGATCTTCACCCGCGACGGCGGCCTGGCCACCTCGGTCGCCCAGGAGGGCCTGGTCCGGCCCCTGAACCGGCCCGCAGGGGCGGTCCCACGGTGACGATGCGACCGTCGCGGCGCGGCCGGCGACTCGTCGCCGTCCTGTTCGCCGGGCTCGTGGTGGCCGGGTGCGGGAGCGACGGCGAGGGCGCCGGGGGGGCGGCCACCACGACGTCTGTCGCCGCCGGGCCGGCAGGCTCGGGCCCGGACACGTCGACGGCGGTCAGCGGGAACGGGCCCGACCTGGCCGCCGTGAACCTCACGCTGGCCGAGATCGACGGTCTGGACGGTGCCGTGGCTCTGGCCGGGCGCCCCGACGACGACGCCCTCTACGTGGCGCTGAAATCGGGACGGGTGCGCCGGGTCGTGCACGGCCAGGCCGGTGACGACACCGTGGACCCCGAGCCGGTGCTCGACCTGTCGGGTCAGGTCACCACCGGGAGCGAGCAGGGGCTCCTGGGGCTGACCTTCTCACCCGACGGCGCCCGCCTCTACGTGGACTACACCGACCGCGCCGGCGACACCCAGGTGGTGGAGTACGCCTTCGGCGACGGGCGAGTCGATGCCGCCAGCCGGCGGGTGGTGCTGACCGTCGACCAGCCCTACGCCAACCACAACGGCGGGGAGGTCGCCTTCGGGCCCGACGGCATGCTCTACGTGGGCCTGGGCGACGGCGGTAGCCGCAACGACCCGGCGAGGAACGGCCAGAACCTGCGGACGCTGCTCGGCAAGATCCTGCGCATCGACCCCAGGCCCTCGGGTGGCCGGGCCTACACCGTCCCGCCCGACAACCCGTTCGTGGGGCGCGGCGACGCCGCCCCGGAGATCTACGCGTGGGGGCTGCGCAACCCGTGGCGGTTCTCCTGGGACCGCCGAACGGGCGACCTCTGGATCGCCGACGTGGGCCAGGACGAGTGGGAGGAGATCGACTTCCGGCCGGCGGGCGACGCAGCCGGGGCCAACTTCGGCTGGAGCCTGATGGACAGCACCCACCCGCTGCATGGCACCAACCCCCCGGGCGGGGTGCTGCCGATCCTCGAGTACGAACACGGCGGCGACAACTGCTCGGTCACGGGTGGCTACGTGTACCGGGGCACACGCATCCCCGCCCTCCAGGGCGTGTACCTCTACGGCGACTACTGCTCGGGCCGGGTCTGGGGCCTGGTGCAGGCCGACGGGAGGGTGGCCGACCAGCGCGAGCTCGACGTGCCCGGCCACCGGATCTACTCCTTCGGAGAGGACGCCGCCGGCGAGCTGTACCTGCTGGCCGCCGACGGTCTCTACCGCATCCAGCCCGCCTGAGGCGGCGTTACCTGCCGAGGCTGATCCGGGTAGGACCAGTGTCGGACAAGGAGGGTGACAGTGGATCGACCGGAGGAGCGGACCCTCGACGAGGAGTTGGAGCGCATCGCCTCGGCTCGCCGACGGCACGGCATCGGTGAGGACCGGCGCGTCGTCACCTCGAAGGATCCCGAGACCGCAGGATGGCGCGACGCCCTGAACGTGGGGTCTCCCTTCGACGGGTTCGACCGCTGGCTGCTGCCCTTCCCCATCCAGCGTGGCAACTGTTCGATCGTGGTCGCTGCGCCCGACCAGACCACGCCGGTGCACGCCCATTCCGACCACGCGCTGCACGTGGTCATGACCGGCACCGTCACCATCGGCGAGACCGAGTTGGGTCCTGGCGACTGGGCGTACGTCCCCGCGGGCGTCGAGTACTCGCTCCGCTCCGGAGCGTTCGGAGCGGCATTGCTCTATCCGCACTCAGCCTGAGCCGTCGATCACCTTGGTGTGTCGGACATGCCATCAGCATCCATCCCGGCTGAGCGGGGGCCGAGTTCGTTCCGAGAGACCAAAGGCAGAGCGATACGGATTGTCCATGTCGCCTTAGTCTCCGCCATGACCACCCCAGCAGCAGCCGTGTACCCGCAGTTCGAGCGACCAGGAAGGCTCCGGGTTGGGAATAGTCCGCCAGCTGAGGGATTGTCAGCAGGAGGCCGCCGGGCCGGGTTGGTTAGTCGCCGAGACGGCCTCTGTACAATGCGGCCATATCTCCAGACGAGGACCTCACCGAGGCCGGCCTGACACTTGACGAGCTTGTCCATGTGCCTCGGGGGTCGACTGACGGTCAGTCGGCGTACACGACATCGTCGCGCTGGCCGTCGAACATGGGGTCGTCGAGGTTGATGCACGGGGCGTAGTCGTCCTCGCCCGGGAGTTGGGCCACGGGGATGGGGGCGGTGGGTACCGGCGGGACCCAGCCCGGGGGCGGTTTGAAGTGCA
>CAYTTL010000063.1:0-12146 GCA_964440725.1 uncultured Acidimicrobiales bacterium
GTACCCCTAGCCGACGAGTTCGCACGCTGCACCGCATCGCCCCGGTAACCGGCGTACTCGGGTGGACGGGGACGCGATAACGCTCACGAGGACTACCCCTCGACGACGGCCAAGGCGTGATCGGTGGTGTTGAGGGCGTCGGGGCCGGCGTCGGTGGCCACCACGATGTCCTCGATGCGGGCGCCCCACCGGTCGGGCACGTAGATGCCGGGTTCCACCGAGAAGGCGTGGCCGGCGACCAGGGCCTCGCAGTTGCCGCCCACCAGGTAGGGGTCCTCGTGTTCCTCCAGGCCGATGCCGTGGCCGGTGCGGTGCACGAACCAGTGCCCGTACCCGGCGTCACCGATGATGCGCCGGGCCACGCCGTCGACGTCCTCGCAGGCCACCCCTACCTCGGCCGCGTCCACGGCCGCGGCCTGGGCCCGGTGCAGCACCGTGTACAGGTCGCGGAACTCCGCCGGCGGCTCGCCGGTGAAGACGGTCCTGGTGATGTCCGAGCAGTAGCCCGCCAGGGCGCCGCCGAAGTCGCACACCACGGCCTCATGGGCGCCGATGGTGCGTTCGCCGGGCTCGTGGTGGGGACTGGCCGAGTTGGGACCGCTGCCGACGATGGCGAAGTTCACCCGCTCGTGGCCCTCGGCCAGGAGCCTCTCACCGAGCTCGCGTGACACGTCGGCCTCGGTCCGGCCGACGAGGGGCACGTCACCTGCGACGAGGGCGGCCGCCACCCGGTCGGCCGCCGTCGCCGCCCGGCGCAGGGCGGCGATCTCGGCGGCGTCCTTGACCGCCCGCAGGGAGGACGTCACCACCGAGGCGGCGTGCCACCGGGCGTCCGGGAGACCGGCCTGCAGGGAGAGCACGAAGGTGGCCCACGTCCGGTCGGAGACGGCCAGCGACCTCCGGCCGGCCACGAGGGCGGCCACGGTGGCGACGGGGTCGTCCGTCTCCTCCCACGGGCGCACGCCGAACAGCTCCGGGATCGGAGCGACCCGTGGCTCCTCCAGGCGGGGCACCACCAGCGTGGCCGTGTCGTCGGCGGGAAGCACCAGCATGGTGAGCCGCTCGAGCGGCATCGCCGTGTACCCGGTGAGCCAGGGCAGGTCGGCACCGAGGGACAGGAGCAGGGCGTCGATGCCGAGATCGTCCATGCGCCGGCGCACGCGGTCCCAGCGGGCCCGGCGGGCGGCGGTGTCAGTGGCGGCATGGGTACCGGTGCCGCGACCGGCGGCGCTGTCGGCCATGGCCATCCGTGGGGAGCCTACGGGACCTCGGCCTCGGCGTCGGGGCCCGGAGCGGGAGCGTCGGTCGCCCGGGGCTCGCCGGCCAGCGACAGGGCGCAGGTGACCCCGGCGAGGGTGCCCTTGGCCGCCGCCACCTGTACGAGCTGGATGCCGGGGGTCACGTCGCCGGCCCCGTACACCCCGTCGACCGAGGTGCGGCCCTCGTCGTCGACCTTCAGGCAGCCCTCGCCGGTGAGCTCGCAGCCGAGCTGGGAGGCCAGGTCGGTCTGCGGGTGGTGGGCCACCGAGAAGAACACCAGGTCACAGGTCACCTGGCGCCCGCCGTCGAGGCACACGCCTTCCAGCCCGCCGCGAGGGCCCACCAGCTCGGTCGCCGCCTCCTCCAGCAGGGCCACGCCGTGGCGGCGCAGGGCCTGGCGGTGGCGATCGTCACCCTCGAACCGTTGGCCGGCGGTGACGATCGTGACCTCCCGCGCCCAGTCGAGGAGCTCGAGGGCCACGCCGGCCACCTGGGCACCCCATCCGAGCACCACGACCCGGCGGTCACGCGCCTCGTAGCCGTCGCAGGTGGGGCAGTGGAAGGCGTCGGCGCCGAAGTGGTCCGTGATGCCCGCCACGGGTGGCAGCTCGTCGGTCACCCCGGTGGCCAGCACGACACGCCGGGCCAGGAGGTCGGCCCCGTCGTCGGTGGACACCACGAAGCGGCAGGGGCCGTCGGTCCGCGCCGCTGTGGCCCGGCACTCCCGGCGGGTGGCCGTGGGGTAGGCAGCCAGGTCGGCGCGGGCGCGCTCGAGCAGCTCCCGGGGGGAGACGGGGTCGCTGCCCAGGTAGCCGTGGGTGGCCTCGGTCGGCCCGCTCCGGGGTGGCCCGCCGTCGAGCACGGCGACACTGCGCCGGTACCGCGACAGCCAGGTGGCGGCGGCCAGCCCGGCAGGCCCCCCACCGACGACGATCACATCGTGGTCGAACCGTTCGGTGATCAGCGGACGCTCCCGGTCTGTGGATGGGCCGAGCAGCCTCTACCCACGCGGTCGCCCGCCAATCCCGGCGATGACCCGACCCGGCGATGACATCGCCCGACAGGGTCGTAACATGGTGGGGTACGAGAAGGAGGTCACGATGGCCGTTGATATTCTGGCCGGGGCCGTGTGCGGGATGTGTTCTCGGGGTGTCCACTGGGAGGCCGGTCGGGTGGCCTGCGACGGCTGCGCGCTGCCCACCGATTGCTGCCTGTGCGAGCCCGAGGGGGTCAGCGCCAGTCGCCGGCCGCCCGGCGACCGGGGCAGGTGAGCCGAGGCCCGAGCGGCCCCCGGAGCGGGGTGACAGGCCCGAGCGGCCCCCGGAGCGGGGTGACAGGCGACGTGATCCCCGTCGTCGACGCCGACGTCGAGCGCTACGCCACCGAACACACGACCCCCGAGCCCGACCTGCTCGCCACCCTGGCGGGCGAGACCAGAGAGTCGATCGACAACCCGCAGATGATGGTCGGGCCCCTCGAGGGCCGCTTCCTGCAGACCCTGGTGCACGTGATGGGGGCCCGCCGGGTGCTGGAGATCGGCACGTTCACCGGGTACTCGGCGCTGTCGATGGCCGCCGCCCTTCCCCCGGACGGCCGCCTGGTCACCTGTGACATCGACCCCGTGGCCACCGCCGTGGCCCGCCGGCACATCGGGGCCAGCCCCTGGGCCGACCGCATCGAGATCCGGATGGGCCCGGCCCTCGACACCCTGGCGACCCTCGACGGCCCCTTCGACCTGGTGTTCATCGACGCCGACAAGGGCGGGTACCGCGAGTACTACGACGCCGCTCTGCCCCTGCTGGCCGACCGGGGCGTGATCGCCGTCGACAACGTGTTGTGGGGCCGCCGGGTGCTCGACCCCGCCGACCAGAGCGACGACACCCGGGCGATCGTCGCCTTCAACGACTACGTGGCCGCCGACCCCCGGGTGGTGGCGGTGATGCTCACGATCCGCGACGGGCTGACGCTGATCCGCCGGCGCTGAGCGAGGCGCGGGCTGCCGACGCCGCCTCCCGGGCGTGGTAGCTCGACCGGGTGAGGGGCGAGGCCTGCACGTGGGCGAACCCCAGGGCGTGACCCCATGCCGTCAGCTCGTCGAACTCCTCGGGCCGCCACCACCGGGCCACCGGAAGGTGCGAGGCGGTGGGCCGCAGGTACTGGCCGATGGTGAGGATCTCCACGCCGACGTCGCGCAGGTCGGACATGGCGCCGCGCACCTCGTGGGGCTCCTCGCCCATTCCCAGAATGAGCCCTGACTTGGTGTGGAGGCCGGCGGCCCCGGCCCGGGCGAGCACCGCCAGGCTCCGGGCGTAGGAGGCCTGGGGTCGGACCGCCCGTTGGAGGCGGGCCACCGTCTCCAGATTGTGGTTGAACACGTCGGGTCGGGCGGCGAAGACCACCTCCAGGTGGGCGGGCTCGCCCCCGAAGTCGGGTACCAGCACCTCCACGGCGGTGTCGGGGCAGCGGCGGCGGATGGTGACGATCGTGTCGGCGAAGGCGCCGGCGCCGCCGTCGGGCAGATCGTCGCGCGCCACGGCGGTGACCACGGCGTGGGCCAGCCCCATGGATGCCACCGCCTCGGCCACCTGGTCGGGCTCGTTGGGGTCGATGTCGACGGGATGGCGGGTGTCGACCAGGCAGAAGCCACAGGAGCGGGTGCAGCGGGCACCGTTGATCATGAAGGTGGCGGTGCCGGCCGCCCAGCACTCGAAGATGTTCGGGCAGCCCGCCTCCTCGCACACGGTGTGCAGGTCGAGGTCGCGCATGGTGCGCCGGACCTGGCGGTACCGGGGGCCGAGGTCGGCTCGGGCTCGCAGCCAGGGAGGCTTGGTCTCGGCGATGGCCACGCCGGCCTCGGGGTCGACCCCGGCCCGGGCCAGCCGGCCCAGGAGGCGCACGTTGCCACCGCCGCCACCACCGCTCGGCGCGCCGCCGGCACCTGCCGAGAAGGCGGCGAGGTCACCGGGACGGGGCGGGGGGGCCACGTCCTGGCGCTCGACCGTGCCGTCACCCCATCGCTCGGCCGCTCTGGCCACCACGGCGTCGACCACTTCGGCCATGTCGGGGGTGACGCCCTCGGCGGCCAGCGAGGTCACCGCCTTGTCGGCGATGCCGCACGGCACGATGTGACCGAAGAACGACAGGTCGGGGTCGACGTTCAGGGCGAAGCCGTGCATGGTGCGGCCCCGGCTCCGGCGGACGCCGATGGCGCACACCTTCCGGGGGTCGGGCCCGTCGGGGTCGACCCACACGCCCGGGTAGCCCTCCAGGCGGCCGGTGCCGGCCAGGCCCAGGTCGTCGCACACGTCGATCACCAGCTGCTCGACGGCGTGGATGTAGGCGGGCGTGGCGCCGGGGCCGTTGGGCACCGACACGACCGGGTACCCGACGAGCTGGCCGGGGCCGTGGTAGGTGACGTCGCCTCCCCGGTTGGTGGTCACCAGCTCGGCGCCCACCGACGCGGGGGGAACGAGCACGTGGGCCAGCGACGCCCGCAGCCCCAGGGTGTACACGTGCGGGTGCTCGAGCAGGAGGAGGTGGTCGCCGGCGCCCCGATCGAAGAGGGCCTGTTGCAGGGCGTGGGCGTCCTGGAACCGGACTCGACCCAGCCAGCGGACCCGCAGCGCTCCCTCCCCGGCTCGGTGCACCGCGGCCGGCTGCACGGTCAGAGCTCCTGGGACCAGTCGCGGGTCTCGAGGATCTCGCGGCATCGGCCGAGGAAGGCCGACGCGTAGGCGCCGTCGAAGGCCCGGTGATCGAACGACAGCGCCAGGTTGCCCACGGGATGCACGGCCACCGCGTCGCTGCCGTCGGGCAGCTCCACGGCGACCGGCCGCTTGCGCACCCCGTCGGTGGACAGGATCGCCACTTGGGGCTGGTTGATCACCGGCGCGGTGAGGAAGGTGCCGAACGGCCCGGGGTTGGTGATGGTGAAGGTGCCGCCGGAGATGTCGTCGGCGGTGAGCTCGCGCGACCGCGCCCTGGCGGCGAGGTCGGCGAGCCCGCGGGCGATGGCGGTGAGGCGCTTGCCGTCGGCATCGCGCACGACGGGCACGATGAGGCCCTGGTGCTCGAGGTCGACGGCGAACCCCAGGTTGATGCGGTTGTGCACGATCAGGGTGTCGTCGCCCACCGACGCGTTGACGTTGGGGAACTCGGCGATGGCGTCGACCACGGCGCGCGACACGAACGGCAGGTAGGTGAGCGAGAAGCCCTCCTTGGCCTTGAACTGCTCGCGCGCCGCCAACCGCACGCGGTCGACGCCGGCGAAGTCGACCTCGGTGACGGTGAGGACGTGGGCCGACGTGGCCTGGGAGCGCACCATGTGCTCGGCGGTGCGCCGGCGGATGTTCGAGAACTTGACGACCGTGTCGTCGTCACCGGCCCGCGCCGGCGTGGCCTCGGGGGCCCCACGCCGGGGGGTGGGACGGGGCGGGCTCGCCGCGGTATCCCGCTTCGAGGCCCCTCCCTTGTCGATGAAGGAGAGCACGTCGGCGCGGGTGACCCGCCCGCCCTGGCCGGTGCCGGGGATCTGGTCGGCGTCGAGGTCGTGCTCGGCGATGAGCCGGCGAACCACCGGTGACAGCAGGGCGGCGCCTCCCTCGCGTCGGGCGGGCGGGGCCGCCTCGGTCGACGACGAGGCACGGGCCGGCGCGGGCGCCGGCTCCTCCTTGGCCGGACTGTCTCCGTCGCGCTCGTTGCCCGCGTCACCGTCGGTGTCGACCGGCGACGCCGCCTGGGCCCCGTCGGCGGCATCGTCTGCGGCCCCGTCATCGGGCGGCGCGGCCTCGGGGGGCGCGGTCTTGTCCTCGGGCGCGGCCTCGTCGGGCGCCCGTTCAGCCTCGTCGGCAGCGGGTTCGGCGCCGTCGGCGGGCGCAGCCCCCGACGGCTCGCCCTCGGTGACGACGGCCAGCCGGGTACCCACGTCGACGGTCTCGCCCTCGGAGACGAGGATCTCCGACAGGTACCCCTCGGCCACCGAGGGCACCTCGGAGTCGACCTTGTCGGTGGAGACCTCGAACAGGGTCTCGTCCCTGGCCACAGGATCGCCGACCTTCTTGAACCACTTGATGATGGTGCCCTCGACGACGGTCTCGCCGAGTTGCGGCATGGTGATGTCGGCCATCAGCCGTGCAGTCCCCTTCCGGTGAGCGACATGACGGTTTCCCCGAACGTCTCGGACAGGGTCGGGTGGGGGTGGACGTACTGGGAGATCTCGTCCGGCGTAGCCTCCCAGTTCACCGCCAGCCAGCCTTCAGCCAGCTGCTCGGTGACCGTCGGGCCCACCATGTGCACGCCCAGGAGTCGACCGGCGGTACCGTCGGGTGCCCGCTCGGCGATCACCTTCACCAGCCCCTCGGACTCGCCCACGATGAGGGCCCGGCTGTTGCCCGAGTACCGGTGCTTGGCCACTGTCACGTCCAGGCCGGCGTCGCGGGCGGCCTGTTCGGAGAGCCCGGCGAAGGCCACCTCGGGGAAGCAGTAGATGCACCAGGGCACCTTCTGGTAGTCGACGGGCAGGGGCTGCTCGCCGAGCATCTCCTTGACGGCCACGATCGCCTCGGCGAAGCCCACGTGGGCCAGCTGCGGCGTGTTCACCAGGTCGCCCAGGGCGTAGACGCCGGCCTCGCCGGTACGCATGCGCTCGTCGACGACGACGAAGCCGCGATCGTCGACCTCGACGGCCGTTCCCTCGAGGGCCAGGGTCTCCGACAGGGGCCGGCGGCCGACGGACATGACGACCATGTCGACGGTGACCGATTCGTCCTGGCCGAACGACACGGTGGTGCGGTCGCCGTCGGGTGTGTGCGAGTGCACGGCGACGTCGGTGTGCACGTCGATGCCGCGCTTCTCGAACGAGCGCATGACGACCTTGACCACGTCGATGTCACAACCGGGAAGGAGCCGGGGCAGGGCCTCGAGCAGCGTGACCCGGGTTCCGAGGTCGCTCATCATGGATGCGAACTCGCAGCCGATGGCCCCGCCGCCCACGACGACGGCCGTCTCCGGAAGGCGGTCGAGGTCCAGCACCTCGTCGGAGGTGCACACCAGGCGGCCGTCGATGTCGAAGCCGGGCAAGGTTCGGGGCACCGAGCCGCTGGCCAGCACCACGTTGGTGGCCTCCAGCTCGGTACCGTCGTCGACGGTCACCAACCGGTCCGGTCCTGCCGTCCCGCTCCGGGGGCCGCTCTGGCCCAGGGTGCCGGTGCCGGTGAAGGTGGTGATCTTCCGGCTCTTCATCAGGCCCTGGAGGCCCTTCCAGAGCTGGTCGACGACCTTCTGCTTGCGGCCCTGGGAAGTGGCGAAGTCGAGAGTGGGCGGTTCGGTCTGCACACCGAACTCCCGGGCGGAGGCCACGGTGCGGAAGACCGTCGCCGTCTCCAGGAACTGCTTGGCCGGGATGCACCCCCGGTGCAGGCAGGTGCCGCCGACCTTGTCGCGCTCGACCACGGCCACCGACAAGCCGGCGGCGGCGCCGTACAGGGCGGCCCCGTAGCCACCGGGGCCGCCGCCGATCACAACCAGGTCGAACTGCTGAGCCGAGGGGATCACCTCCTGAGTCGGGGCCAGAGTACCGATCTCTGAGGGCGTTCCTAACGGGTGGCCATGGTGGCCTGGACGGCGAAGGCGACCAGGATGGCCAGGCCCGTGAGCATGGCCACGACGATGAGCTTGCGCGTGCTCACGATCTCAGGGCTCTTCCCGGGGGAGGGGCTTGCGGCCGGGGAAGCCCTCCTCGGGAAGGTGCCACCAGGCCAGGTCGTCCTCTCCCATGCGCCAGCACAGGTAGTAGACGACGCCGTCGCCGCCCTGGGCGTGGAAGTCGATCAGGCCGGTGGACGGGTCGCGGAGGATGATGTCGCCGTCGCTCAGCTCGTCGTAGGCCTCCTGGGCGTCGGCCATGGGGGAGCGGTCGCCGTTGGTGGACCCTCCCGTGCCGGCGCGGACCTGGGCGGCATGGTGAATCCGGCCGACCAGCTCCCGCAGGCGGGGCAGGTAGGCCCGGGCCTCGTCCACGGTCCAGTAGCGCACGGCCCCACCGTAGGGCTCCGCTAATGTGGCTGACGACGCAGGGGAGCTCGGCGTGCCGGGCTGAGAGGCGGACATCGGTCTGCGACCCTCCAACAACCGGCCCGACAATGCGGGCGAAGGGAGCGTTGATGGCTGAGCCTCCGGTGCAGGACCCCCTCGTCATAGCCGGTCGCGAGTTCGGCTCGCGCCTGTTCCTGGGGACCGGAAAGTTCCCCTCGAACGCCGCCCTGCGGGCGGCCATCGAGGCGTCGGCCACCGAGATGGTCACCGTGGCCCTCCGCCGGGTCGACCCCTCGGCCGACGAGGACATCCTCGATGCCATAACGGATCCCGGCCCGAGCGGCCCCCTGAGCGGGGGACCCGGCCCGAGCGGCCCCCTGAGCGGGGGAAAGCGCCCGCTGCTGCTCACCAACACCAGTGGGGCCGACGACGCCGAAGAGGCGGTGCGCCTGGCCCGGCTGGCCCGGGCCGCAGGCCTGCCCACATGGATCAAGCTCGAGGTCACACCCGATCCCCGCTACCTGCTGCCTGATCCCGTGGAGACGCTGAAGGCCGCCGAGGTCCTGTGCGCGGAGGGCTTCACCGTGCTCCCCTACGTCAACGCCGACCCCGTCCTGTGCAAGCGCCTCGAGGAGGTGGGGTGCGCCACGGTGATGCCTCTCGGGTCGTGGATCGGCTCGAACCAGGGGCTGCGCACCCGCGGCGCCATCGAGATCATCGTCGAGCAGTCACTCGTGCCGGTGGTTGTCGACGCCGGCATCGGGGCGCCGTCGCAGGCGGCGGAGGCCATGGAGCTGGGTGCCTCGGCTGTGCTGGTGAACACCGCCATCGGCACCGCCGGCGACCCCGCGGCCATGGCCGCCGCCTTCCGTCTGGCCGTCGAAGCCGGCCGCCGGGGCTTCCTGGCCGGCCTGCCGGGCCCGTCGACCGTGGCCGAGCCGTCGTCGCCTCTCACCGGGTTCCTGACCTGACCGTGGCCAGCGTCGCCGTCACCCTCGAGTCCCGACCCGACGAAGTGCCGCGCCAGTCGGCCGCCGCCGACGTCGTGGCGTTCGTCGCCGGCGATCTGGGCCGGCTGCTCGAGCGGGTGGCCACGGCCACGCCGGCCGACGTCGAGAGCGCCCTTGGCGCCCGCCACCGCTCCCTCGACGACCTGGCCGTGCTCCTGTCGAGCGCGGCGGCCGAGAGGCTGGAGGACCTGGCGGCCGCCGCCCACCGCCTCACCGTGCGGCGCTTCGGCCGGGTGGTCCGCCTCTTCGCCCCCCTGTACCTGTCCAACGAGTGCGCCTCCACCTGCACCTACTGCGGGTTCTCCGCCGGCAACGACATCCTCCGGCGCACGCTTTCGCCCGACGAGGTCGGCGCCGAGGCGCGGGCCCTGCGCGACCGGGGCTTCCGGCACCTGCTGCTGGTCTCGGGCGAGCATGCCCGCATCGTGTCGCGCGACTACCTGGAGGACTGCGTCCGGGCGGCGGTCGCCGAGGTTCCCTCCGTGTCGGTCGAGGTCCAGGTCTGGGACGGTCCCACCTACGGCCGCCTCGTGGCCGCCGGCTGCGAGGGCCTGGTCGTGTACCAGGAGACCTACGACCGCAGCACCTACGCCGCCACCCACCTGAAGGGCAAGAAGCGCAACTACGACTGGCGCCTGGCGGCACCCGACCGGGGAGCGGCGGCGGGTATGCGCCAGCTCGGCATCGGCGCCCTCGTCGGCCTGCACGACGACTGGCGGGCCGACGCCCTCACCACCGCGGCGCACGCCCGCGCCCTGGTGCGGCGCTGGTGGCGCTGCAGCGTCACCGTGTCGGTGCCGCGCCTGCGCCCGGCGGCCGGCGAGTACGAGCCTTCGGTGCCCGTCGACGATCGCCACATGGCCCAGCTCGCCTGCGCCCTGCGTCTCACGCTCCCCGACGTCGGGCTGTCGCTGTCGACGCGCGAGGCCCCTGCCCTGCGCGACGGTCTCGTGCGCCTGGGCTTCACCCAGATGTCGGCGGGCTCACACACCGAGCCGGGCGGGTACGCGACGCCGAGCGACGCCGAGCCCCAGTTCGAGATCAGCGACACCAGGAGCCCCGAGGAGGTTGCCGTGGTACTGCGCAAAGCCGGCTACGAGCCGGTATGGATGGACACGATCGGCGCTCGCAGGTCGTCGCCATGAGCCGCCGGGTGTGGACCGTGCTGGCCGTCGTCGCCCTCGCCGTCGTAACCGCCGGCGCGGCGGCGCCGGCGTACGCGGCCGGCGGCGCCGCGGCCGTCGTCGCCCAGGCTCCGACGGGCGGGTCCACGGGGGTGGCCGAGGAGGCGCCGTCGTCGATCTCGACCGGTGACCAGGTACGGGCCTTCGCCGTGCTCGGCGTGTGCGTGGTCGCCATCGGCCTCCCCGTGCTGCTCGTCGTGCTCAAGAACCGGCGCCGCCAGCGGGCGTTGCGGCCGGACCTCGGCTCGCCGTAGCCGCGCCACACCGTTCTGGGCAGGTTCAGGGCCCCTATAGGGCCCCTGAACCTGCCCGGTTCGCCTGCGCGCGCCAGGCGTCCACCAGGGCCACGAGGTCGGGGAGGGCGTCGATGATGGCGTCGGGCTCGACGTCGTGCGGCGCGGCCCAGGGGTTCGGGCGCAGGACGGCCCGTAACCCGGCGCCCTTGGCGCCGGCGATGTCGTCGAAGGGCCGGTCGCCCACGAAGACGGCGGCGCCGGGGTCGCCCACGCCCACCGCCTCGAGGGCGGCGGCGAAGGCGTCGGGATGGGGCTTCTGGAACGGCATCTCGCTGGTGTAGAGACGGGCGTCGATGAGCTGCGCCAGGCCGTCGCGCTCCAGGAAGTGCTCGTGGAAGGCCCGCGGCCAGTGGGTGTTCGACAACATGCCGATGCGCAGGCCCCGATCGCGGAGGGCGGCCAGGGTGGGGGCGGCATCGGGGTCGTGGACCACGTGGGGGGTCCAGGCGTCGAGGTGGCGGACGGCGGCCTCCTCCAGGAGGGCCTCGGCCACGTCGAGGTGCAACTCGGCCGTCGCCGCACCGAGGAGGTCGGCCAGGGTGGCGCTGCGCTGGTGGCTGGCGGTGGTGGCCCAGAAGTCGGCTTCGACGGCCGCCATCCGCGCCGTCAGCTCGTCCTCCCGCTCGGGGGCGAGGTGGCGGGCGGCCAGGCGCCAGGCGTCGACCAGCTCGGCCTCGACGAACACCGACAGGGTGCCGCCCCAGTCGAAGATCACCGCCTCCACCGCCGGGACGCTCACCGACCCGACCCGGGGATCCGGTCGGGCTCCGACAGCCAGAGGTGGGCGAGATCACGGAGGCGGTCGAGGCCGACTCCCTTGGCGGCGCTGACCCACACGATCTCGGAAGGGGGAAGGCCGCACCCGGCAGCGAGCTGGCGGCGGCGCTTGTCGCGGTCCGACGACTTCACCTTGTCGTGCTTGGTGGCGATCACCGTGTGTGGCCGGCCGTGGGACCGCAGCCACTCGAGCATCTGCAGGTCGAGGGGGGTCGGGCCGATCTCGCCGTCGACCAGCACGGCGATCATCACCAGCTGTCGACGTTCGAGCAGGTAGCGCTCCATCGTCGTCTTCCACGAGGCCCGGATCCTCGCCGACGCCGACGCGTAGCCGTAGCCCGGGCAGTCGACGATCGTTCCGCCTCCTTCCACCTCGAAGAGGTTGAGCAGGCGGGTACGGCCGGGGGTCTTGGAGACGCGGGCCAGGCTCTTCTGGGCGCCGAGGGCATTGAGCAGCGACGACTTGCCCACGTTGGAGCGCCCGACGACCGCCACCTCGGCGCGGCTGTCGGGGAGCTGGCCGAGGTCGTCGGCCGACATGACGAATCGAAGCTGCAACCGGGCGGCCATCTCCGGCCATTCTGGCG
>CAYTTL010000064.1:0-3672 GCA_964440725.1 uncultured Acidimicrobiales bacterium
GACACCTGTGATCTGCCGCGTAATACGGCGGTCTCGGAAGACGACCGACTCGTTACAGCGCGGTGAAGGGATGAATCGTCGAACCAGCGACGGTGGGGGGCCGCGCCAACGGCCCCCCACCCCCGCAGACGTCAGCTGTTGTCCTCACACCCCTGGAACACGGTCCCGAAGGCGTTGTTCCGCCAGACGTTGTTGTCGCAGTTCGGGTTGCCGTCGTGGCCGTCGTGCTCCCCGTTGCCGGACCCGACGTTGTCGACCAGGCGGTTGTTGATCGCCCCGGGGCATGGAGTGACGAGGGGATTCCCGCAGGCTACGTCGCGGGGACCATCGAGGCGGATGCCGTCGACGGCGTTGTTGCGCACGATGTTCCCCCTGACGTTGTTGTCGTGCGTCCCGCGGTGGGCCAGGAAGATCCCGTGGCGGCCGTTGTTGGTAACGGTGTTCAGCTGGATCGAGTTGGTGTGGGAGGGGCATACGACGGCATCCGGTCCCTGGGCGGGAACGGCGATGCCGTCACCGGTGGTGGGACCACCACCGAGGTTTCCGAAGAACCCGTTGGCGACCACGTTGTTGCGGATCACCACGTTGTTGCCGTTGTTCACCCCGGCCTGCTGGGGGGTACCGGGAATGGGGTTGCAGACGAAGCCGTGGATCAGGACGCCGAACGCGTCGTTGTTGTTCACCTGGTTGTTCTCGACCCGGTTGTTGTCGGCCCCAGGCCCCTCGACCCGGATCCCGACTCCCTGTCGGATCGCCCCCACGTTGCCGATCCCAGGAGTGAACGGGCCGCACGGGCCGTTGCCGGCGGGCCGTTCCGCAGTGACGAAGTTGGGGTGGGCGTTGTCGATGTTCTGCAGACGCGTGGTGTTGTCCGACACCACGTTGCCGTCGGAGTCACCGACCAGGGAGATCCCCGAGAAGGGCCCGTTTTCTACGGCGCGGTTGAACCGGATGCGGTTGTTGTCGGAGTCGAAGGCGACGAGGCCGTCGCCCAGGTTGCAGGGGTTGACCGTGCCCGTCAACGTCGAGTGGTTGATGTTCCTACGGAGTACGAGGTTGGAGACCGTGTTCCCCGAGCCGCTGCCGATGACCACGCCGGCGTCGAAGTTGGTGACGGTGCCGTTCTTCACCACGACGCCTGTCACGTTCATGAGACGGATGCCCGCCTGCTCGTTGGGAGTCGTGTTCGTGCTGGATCGGCCGGAGATGGTGTGCCCGGCGAGGTCGATCGTGATGTTGCTGCGCTGAACCCGGAGCCCGTCGCTCGGGCAGTTCAGGAGGTCGCTGTCGAGCGTCGTGTTCTGGGTGATCACCGCTCCGCAGCTGATGTGGGCTGCCGCTGCCGGTTCGCCGATGACGATCATCCCCGCCATCGCCAACAGGCCCGCCGTCGCTACGACCATCGTCCGACGAATCCGCTTCATTGAGTTCCCCCCGGTCTTGGAGTGCCCCGCCGAGCACGGCTCGTATCCCGCTGTCGTCGCCCGCTCGGGTCGTCGTGGATAACGACCGTCGACTGACGGTCCAAGGGTACACACCTCGGGATAAGCCGACAAGGGTCAGATCCGTTGCGCCGGCCTACGTTCAAGTAGTCAAACGATCGCTTGACAAGACGGCGGTGGGCGTGCACGCTCGTGGACATGGGAGATCGAGTTGCCAAGGACGCCTTGTACGACGCCTTCGCCGAGGTGGCCAAGGCACTGGCCAGCGGACGGCGGGCCGAGATCGTCGACGTTCTCGCTCAGGGCGAACGTTCCGTCGAGGAGGTTGCCGACGAGCTGGCCCAGTCGGTCGCCAACACGTCGCACCATCTCCGGGCCCTGGCCCGGGTCGGCCTGGTACACACCCGGCGGGAGGGGACACGGATCTTCTACCGGCTGGCCAGCGAACGCGTGGCCAGCCTGTGGGGCGCGATGCGAGATGTCGCGGCCGAGCACGTGGCGGGAATCCAGGACCTGGCCGACGCCTACCTCGGTAGCCGCGAGACCTTGCAAGCCATGACGCGCGAGGAACTGACGGCGCGGCTGCAGAAGGGTGATTTGGTCATCCTCGACGTGCGCCCGGTGCCGGAGTTCCGAGCCGGACACGTCGCCGGGGCCCGGTCGGTTCCGATCGCTGCCCTCCGACGCAGTCTTCGGGGACTGCCCAAGGACACGGAGATCGTCGCCTACTGCCGCGGCCGGTACTGCGTGTACGCCGACGACGCCGTGAGGGAGCTCAACCGCCGCGGCTACGTCGCCCGACGACTGGAGGACGGCTTCCCCGAGTGGAAGAAGGCCGGGCTGCCCGTGGCCGTGGGCCAGGGTTGACGACGACCGCGATGGGCACCCCCGACATCGTGGCCCTGGTCGACGAGGGTCTGGGCAACAGTTCCTACCTGGTGGACCTGGGCGACGGAGCGGCCATGGTGGTCGACCCGGTGCGCGACGTCAGCACGTATCTCGCCGAGGCGGAGCGGCGGAGCCTGACGCTCACGACGGCGGCCGAGACGCATCTCCACGCCGACTTCGTCTCCGGCAGCCGAGAGCTGTCGGCAAGGGGTGCCCGAGTGCTCGCGGCGCGCGGCGCGGGGCTCGGCCATCCTCATCACGGGCTGGTTCCGGGGCAGGCCATGGATCTCGGAGGCCTCACGCTCGAAGCGCTGGCCACCCCCGGCCACACGCCCGAACACCTCGCGTACCTGCTCAGCGACGGCAACCGCCCTTGCGCCTTGTTCAGCGGCGGGTCGTTGCTCGCCGGGGCGGTGGCGCGCACCGACCTCATCAGCCCCGAACGTACCGAGGAGCTGGCCAGGTCGTTGTGGGCCTCGATCCACGAGCGGCTGCTCAGCCTGCCCGACGAGGTCGCCGTGTACCCAACCCACGGCGCCGGGTCGTTCTGCTCGGTCGCCCCCGGGGCACGTCGTGTGACCACGATCGGCCGCGAACGATCGTCGAACCCGCTGCTGGACGCGCCCGACGAGGACACCTTCGTCGCTCGTCTCCTGGCCGGCTTCGGCACCTTCCCGCCCTATTTCCTCGAGCTCCGCGAGGTCAACCGCGTCGGTCCGAAGGTCTACGGGGAGTGGCCGCGCTTGCAGCCACTCGACGCCGGCACGGTCCGGGGCCTCATGGCGGACGGGGCTGCCGTCGTCGACGTGCGGCCGGTCGACCGGTTCGCCGCCGGCCACGTCGCCGGCTCCCTGTCGATCCCGCTGCGCCCGCAGTTCGCCAGTTGGCTGGGATGGCTTACCCGGCGCGACCAGACGTTGGTGTTCATCGTCGACGAGAACCAGGACCGGGTCGACCTGGTGCGGCAGTGTCTGGCCATCGGCTACGAGCGTCTGGCCGGAGAGCTCCACGGTGGCATCGAGGCGTGGAGCTCTCACCACCTGGCCCTGACGACCGTCCGCCTGGTCAGCGCCGATGAGACGGCGGGGACCGTCGTGGACGTCCGCCAGACGAGCGAGTTCGTCTCGGGCCACGTCCCCGACGCCATCAGTGTGGAACTGGGAGAAACGGCCGCCCGGGCCGGGTCCCTTCCGGCAGGACCGATCACCGTCATGTGCGGCCACGGTGAGCGAGCCATGAGCGCGGCGAGCATCCTGACCGCGCAGGGCCGGACCGACGTCTCCGTGCTGGTCGGCGGGCCCGACGACGTCGTCGCCGAACGTCGCCAGCGCCTCGCGGTCGA
>CAYTTL010000064.1:3772-12059 GCA_964440725.1 uncultured Acidimicrobiales bacterium
CCGGGTCGATCCCCCCGGACTGCGGCTCGGACTGCGGGAGAACCTGGCCCAGTTCATCCTGCTCGTGGCGGTCAACGCCCTGGTGGGCGCCATGGTGGGCCAGGAGCGCACGGTGCTGCCGCTCCTGGCCGAGCAGACCTTCGCTCTCACCGCCTTCACCGCCAGCGCGACGTTCATCGTGGCCTTCGGAGTCAGCAAGGCGCTGACCAACCTGGCCACGGGTGCCCTCATCGACCGGATCGGTCGCAAGCCCGTGCTCGTGGCCGGCTGGATCATCGGTGTGCCCGTGCCGTTCGTGCTGATCTGGGCTCCCTCGTGGGGATGGGTCGTCGCCGCCAACGTGTTGCTCGGGGTGAACCAGGGCATGACGTGGTCGACGACGGTCGTGATGAAGATCGATCTCGTCGGTCCCGCCCGGCGGGGCACGGCGTTGGGCTTCAACGAGGCCGCCGGCTACGGTGCCGTGGCGCTCAGCGCTCTGGCCACGGGCGCCATCGCCGCCCGCTACGGCCTGCGTCCCGAACCCTTCTTCCTGGGCATCGCCGTCGCCGCACTCGGGCTCGGGCTCTCCACCCTTTTCGTCGGCGAGACCCGGCAGTACGCACAGCTCGAGGCCTCGAGAGCCGGTCTTCGGCAGGACGAGAGCGACACCTTCGGAGCCATCTTCGCCCGGGCGACCTGGCGTGATCCCACCCTCGGCGCCGTCAGCCAGGCCGGGCTGGTCAACAATGCCGTGGACGGCCTGGCGTGGGGCATCCTTCCACTGCTGTTCGCCGCGAACGGGCAGTCCGTGCAGGCGATCGGAGTGCTGGCTGCGCTGTACCCGGGAGTCTGGTGCGTGGCGCAACTGTTCACCGGAGCATGGTCGGATCGTGTCGGCCGCAAGCCCCCGATCGTCGCCGGCATGGTGCTGCAGGGGGGAGCGCTCGCGCTCGTGGCGACCACGACGGGATTCGCCGTCTGGGCCGTGGGTGCGGTGCTGATCGGCGTGGGTACCGCGCTCGTCTATCCGACACTCATCGCCGCCGTGGGCGACGTGGCCCACCCGGCCTGGCGGGCGACGGCAGTGGGGGTATACCGGCTCTGGCGCGACGCGGGCTACGTCGTCGGGGCTCTGCTCGGCGGTGTCGTGGCCGACGTGATCGACCTCCGGGCGGCCGTAGGCGTGGTTGCCGCATTGAGCGTCGTGTCCGGACTCGTCGTTGCCACCCGCATGCGGGAGACGACCGGGCCTCGCGGACACATCGGTTGACGTAAGGTTTGGTACAGCGAGCGCCAGTCTCGGCACTCGGAAGAGCGGAAACGGATGGTGGGAAGCGACATGACACCGAACACACACGCGCGCGGCGAGGCATCCACACCCGGGGCGGCGCCCCGGGTGTGGCGGGGTAGGGCCGGCAGGCCGCTCCTCGTGGTGCTGGTGACGGCGATGCTGGGGGCACTGCTGGTGACCGCCGCGGCGTCGCCCGCCGCGGCGGTGACCACGACCCCCGTCCAGATCGTGGAGCCAGCCAGCGGTCTGTACGACGCGGCGTGCGCCAGTCCCACCACGTGTTACGTCGTCGGCCAGACCTTCAACGCCCCGGGCGTCCAAGGAGCGGCCGCGATTTTCACGGTCACCAACGGCGTCGCCGGCCCGGCCCAGACCCTCCCCCCGGGCTACACGCTGACCGGAGTGGAGTGTTACGACGCCACCACCTGCGTGGCCTACGGCACCTACAAGGAGCCGGGCACGCCCCGCAGCGTTCCCGCGACACCCATCGAGGTCCTCATCACCAACGGGGTCATCGGTGCCCCCCAGGCCAGCCCATTCGCGTACGGAAACCTGGCCTGCTTCACCGCCGCCTACTGCGTCGGCTCGACGACCGTGCCTGTCGAGGGGACGCCCCATCTCGCCTTGGTCGTGATCACCAACGGCGTCGCCGGTTCTCCTCAGCTGGCTCCCGACAACGTCCAGGGCATCGAGGAGATCGCCTGTACCAGCGCCAACACCTGCTATGCGGTGGGCCAGACTCCCCCGGACCCCAACTACCCGGACCCCATCTTCGGTGAACCGATGAACCTCGGCGTGGTCGTGCCCGTCGTCGGCGGTGTCGTCGGAACCCCCCAGCTGGTCCCGGATGCCAACACCCTCTACAGCGTGGGGTGCGCCAGCGCGACCACGTGCTACGCCGTCGGCCCCAACAACGACCTCTTCAACTTCCAGTGGCTGCTCGTGCCGATCGTCAACGGCGTTCCCGGCACGCCCGTCCCGGTGGCGGGCATGGACGCCGTCACCGGCATTTCCTGCATGACGGCGGCGATCTGTGAGGCGGTGGGCTTCACAGGCGACGGGGCGGTGGTCGTCCCCGTCATCAACGGCGCTCCCGGTGCCAACCACCCGGTCACTGGGTCCAACGGGTTGCAGGGCGTGGCCTGCTCGGTCTCCAACTGCGTGGCGTTCGGCAGCTTCAACCCGCCGGCCGGTGGCGCCACCGTCGGGGTGGTGACGTTCATCACCGAGCCCGACCTGGTGTGCAATGGCCAGACCGCCACCTCCATCGGCACCCCGGGCGTGGACAAGTTGCTCGGCACTCCCGGCAACGACTCGTTCCTGGCCTACGCAGGCAACGACAGCGTCTACGGCTACGGCGGCGACGACAACGTCTGTGCCGGAGCCGGCAACGACGTCGTCTACGCCGGTACCGGCAACGACTGGGTCGACGGTGCCGCCGGGAACGACACCATCAGCGGCGACGCCGGCAACGACAACCTCATGGGCGGCGAGGGCAGCGACCGGATCTTCGCCGGCGCCGGCGCCGACCAGCTCAACGGTGGCCCGGCGAGGGACTACTGCTACAAGGGACCCGGCACCAACGCCTTCACCGCCTGCGAGGTGTTCCCGGCCGGGATGTAGGGCCTCGACGCTCGGTCGTCATCCGCGGGCGGTGGATGACGACCGGGTCCCGGCTGTCCGTGATCGGTCACACCATGTACTTGGACTCCAGGGCCGTGCAGACCGTCTCGGTGATCGCCTTCGTGACCAGGTAGGGATCGCAGTTGGCGTTGGGACGTCGGTCCTCGATGTAGCCGCACTTGTCCACCTCGACCTGCCAGGGGATTCGCACCGACGCGCCCCGGTTGGACACGCCGTAGCTGAACTCGTTCCAGGGCGCGGTCTCGTGGAGTCCGGTCAGCCGACCTTCGATGCCGAAGCCGTACTCGTGGACGTGCTCCATGTACTTCTCCCCGAGTGCCTCGCAGGCGCCGATGACCGGGTCGTAGCCCTCCCGCATGGCCTTGGTCGAGAAGTTGGTGTGGGCACCGGCACCGTTCCAGTCGCCCTTGATCGGCTTGGGGTCGAGCGTGGCGGTGATGTTGAAGTCCTCGGCCGTGCGGTAGAGCAGCCAGCGGGCCATCCACAGGTGGTCGGACACCTCCAAGGGGCTGCCGGGTCCGATCTGGAACTCCCACTGGCCGGGCATGACCTCGGCGTTGATGCCCGAGAGCAGCAGGCCGGCGTCGAGGCACGCCTGCATGTGCTTCTCGACCGCGGGCCGGCCGAAGATCTCGTCCGCGCCCACGCCGCAGTAGTAGCCCCCCTGGGGAGCGGGGAAGCCTCCGTCGGGAAAGCCCAGCGGCCGGCTGCCGCTGAAGAAGGTGTACTCCTGCTCGATGCCGAACCAGGGCTCCTGGGCGGCGAACTGCTCGGAGACCTCCCGGAGCGCAGCTCGGGTGTTGGTCGGGTGTGGCGTCAGGTCCGTGAGCAGGACCTCGCACAGCACGAGTACGTCGTCGCCGCCGCGCACGGGGTCGGGGCAGCTGAAGATCGGCTGCAGGACGCAGTCCGACGCACTGCCCGGTGCCTGGTTCGTCGACGATCCGTCGAAGCCCCAGATGGGAAGGTCGGCGCCATCGGCCATGATCTTCGTCTTCGACCGCATCTTGGCCGTCGGCTCGGTGCCGTCGATCCAGATGTACTCCGCTTTGTAGGCCATGTCACTCCTCGGGTTCGCCGGTCTGGCCCAGGGCCGCGCCCCAGCCGGACCATCAGTTCCGTTCAGTGAGCACCATCGGGGTTACCGAACCGATTCGGCACTGTGAACAGAATGTGAACCACGATGGCACCGGTCCGGTCAGCCGGCGCCCTTGGTGGCGATGCCCTCGAAGACGTAGCCGATCGGCTTCGGCCCCGTCCGGTAGTAGTTGTCCAGGCGGGCGAGGTGGAACCCGGCGTCGACCACCAGGCGGTCGATGGAGCGGTTCGGATGGCAGCCCCCGAAGATCCGGCGCTGCACGGGGGTGATCCGGTCCTGCCACCGGGCGACCCGGGGCTCCGGTGACCGGCCGTGCTCCAGGAAGTGCAGGGCGCCGTTCCGACGGAGCACCCGCCGGATCTCAACCAGCGCCCGGCCGACGTCGGGAATGCTGCACAGCGTCCAGGTCGTCAGCACGTGGTCGACGCTGTCATCGCCCAGGGGAAGGTCTTCACCGTCGAGCCCCACGTACTCGACGGGGACGGGGCTGGCGGCCAGGCGTCGGGCGGCAAGCTTCCGCCCCACGAGGGCGGGGTCGACGGCCACCACCTTCTCCACCCCCGGCGGGTAATGCGGGACGTTCAGGCCCGAGCCGAACCCGACCTCGAGGACCTCGCCGGCGAGTCCGGCGGCGACACGCGCCCGCAGGGCAGTGATCTCGTCGGCGCGGAGGGCGACGTCGACGAGGCGAGGGAGCACCTGGGTGGCGTAGAACCCCATGGGCCCAGTCTGCCGGTCCGTCACCCGCCTGCCGGCGCGCCGGCATAGCCTCGGCGCGTGGAGGACCCCCAGGTCATCGAGGCGTTCGTCGCCGAAGGCTCCGCCGCCGTGTTCGGCCCGACCCTGCATGTCGAGCGCGGCACCCTGAAGCTCGACGGGTGGTGGGCGGTGGCCTACCGGGTGTCCGACCGCACGTTCATCGTCCGTGACGAGGAGATGCCCACGGAGTCGACCGCACGCGACGACGTCACCGCGGCACTCACGGCCAGAGGCCTCACGGCCGTGGGTGCCGACCTGCCCGCCATCGCCCTGCTCACGTACACGAACCTCGACCTGGGCTATGCGCCGTGGGTGCTCTGGTCGACCGACCTCGACACCGGAGAGACCGACCTCAACGCCAAGGCCACCGAGGAGACGTTCCTCGACGGTGGCTCGGCCTCGGCCGCGGCGATCGGGTCCGACACCACCGACCACGTACGGGGTGCCCGTCGGGTCGCCGGCGCGCCCTCCCGGGTCGTGCTGACCGTGGGGGTGAGCGACGAGCGGCTGACGCCGTTGCGCGACAGCCTCGGTGACTGCCGCCTCGAGAGCCGGGCGTTCGGCGAGATCGAGCCGGGCGAGTGTGCGGCGGCCCTGCCGACGTTGGTGCTCGTGGACGCCACCGGGCCCGACGGCGCGGCGTTCCTGGCCGGCCTGGAAGCCAGCCAGGGCCCGGGTGTTCCCGTCGTGGCGGTGACCGACGCCGGCGAGATGCGTCCGGGCGTGGACGCCACCGTCCACGCCGCCGAGCCCGGCGACTCCTGGGTGCCGCTCATCCGCGACCTGCTGCGGTAGACCTCACGTTTCCGAGCGCCGTGCCGTTTACCCGGGTGTGAAGGCACGACCGTTCGAGGCGCTCGTCGAGGAGCACGGCGATGTGGTGATGCGGGTCGTCCGCGTCCTGCTCGGACCGGGCGACGCCGCCGACGCCTGGTCGGACACCTTCCTCGCCGCCCTCGAGGCCTATCCGCGCCTGCGCCCCGACAGCAACGTGCGGGGGTGGCTGGTCACCATCGCCCATCGCAAGGCCATCGACCACCTCCGCGCCGCCGGCCGCGCCCCGTCGCCGTCGGACCACCTTCCCGAGCCGCCCCCCGCCGAGGTCGTCGACACCGACCGCGATCCCGACCTGTGGGACGCGTTGGAGGCCCTGCCGTTCAAGCAGCGCGCCGCTGTCGCCTACCACCATCTGGCCGGTCTGCCCTACGTGGAGGTCGGCGTCCTGATCGACAGCAGCGAGGTGGCGGCCCGCCGCTCTGCGTCCGACGGGATCGCCAGCCTCCGCCGGACCTATACGAGAGGTAGCCACCATGACCATTGATCAGCAGCTGCTCGACGCGCTGACGGGCCCCGGCGCGGCGCTCGATGGGCCGTCCGCAGAGGGGGCGCGGGCCCGCCTGATCGCCGACGCCGAGGCGGCGGGCCTGCTCGACCTGGCCTACCGGGTGATCGACAGCCCCTTCGGCCCGCTCCTGCTGGCGGCCACCTCCGACGGCGTGGTGCGGGTGGCCTTCGACGGCGAGGACCACGACCGTGTCCTCGACGACCTGTCCGGACGGATCAGCCCGCGGATCCTGCGGGCCCCGAGCCGGCTCGACCAGCCCGCCCGCCAGCTCGACGAGTACTTCGCCGGAAGCCGGCGGAGCTTCGACATCGCCGTCGACCTGCGCCTGGCCCGAGGGTTTCGCCGAACGGTGCTGCATCACCTTCGCTCCATCGCCTACGGCGCCACCGAGAGCTACACGACGGTGGCCGCGGCATCTGGCAGCCCCGGTGCGGTTCGCGCCGTGGGCTCGGCGTGTGCCACGAACCCCGTTCCCCTGGTCGTCCCCTGCCACCGCGTCGTCCGCAGCGACGGCACGATCGGCCAGTACCGGGGAGGCACCGACGCCAAACGGAAGCTGCTGGCGCTGGAGGCTCAGAGGCGCTGAGGACGCACCCGGCGCGAACTCCGAGGGGTGCACAGACAACTCCCAGCTCTCGCTCGTACCTTGTGCGTAGGCCGGACACGCACGCGGGCCAAGGACTCGAAGGAGACGTGAACGATGCGAAGCCGCTGGAAGTGGGTTCTCGCCGTGGTCCTCGGGATCGCCCTGGCCATCCCCGCCGGCACCTATGTCTACATCAACTTCATCCGAGACGACGCTCCGGAGAAGCTGACCCTCGAAGGCACCGGGGCGGGCCCGAGCACCACGGTGGCGACGCCCGGCGCCGGTGGTGGAGCCGGCGGCTTGGCGACCTACTGGCGTCCCACCGCAGAGTCGGTGATGGGCTACCGGGTCAAGGAGGTGCTGTTCGGGCAGTCGGCCGAGGCGGTCGGGCGAACGAACGCCGTGACCGGTTCCATGACCATCAACGGTGCGTCGGTCGAGGCCGTCGAACTCGTGGTCGATATGACGTCGGTCAAGAGTGACGAGTCGCGCCGTGACGGCCAGTTCCAGGGCCGGATCATGAACACGGCCACCTACCCCACCGCCACGTTCAGACTCACCCAGCCGCTCGTCCTGTCGAACGTGCCCACCGACGACTCCGTGGTCGACGCCCAGGCCACCGGGGACCTGACGCTCCACGGGGTGACCAAGTCGGTGTCGTTCAGCCTCAAGGCCCAACGTGACGGCACCAGGATCAAGGTGAACGGCACCATCCCGATCGTGTTCGCCGACTACGACATAGAGAACCCGAGCGGCGGACCGGCGCGAACCGAGGACAACGGCGTGCTGGAGTTCCTCGTGGTGTTCGAACCCGCCTGACCCCCGCCGGTCAGCCCTTCCTCGACGCGGCCTTGGCGGCGGCTTTGGCCTCGCTCTTGGAGACCGGGACCAGGTGCTTGCCGTCCAGCAGGTTGAGCTCCACGCCGTTGTCGAACCCCACCCGGTAGCGGATCCACGACAACCCCGTCACCATCACCACCCGGCCCATGGTCCCCGCGGGCACGCCGTCGAGGTCGTGGGCGGCGGCGACGATGTCCTTGGCCTTGAACTCGGGCGGGGACGCGGTTGCGGTGGTGGTTTCATCGGCCATGACGGCAGTCTGCCCTACCGGGGCGGCCGGCACGTCAGAGTCGGCCCCTGGGAACAGGTTGGTGCAGGGTGGTGTTCTTTCTCCTGACGGAACGTAAGGAGCACCAGATGCCCGACCTGGACACCACCATCCTCCCCCTCCTGCCGCTGTCGACAGGGGTGGTCCTGCCCGCCATGGTCGTGACCATGGCCCTCGAGAGCGACGAGGCCAAGGTGGCCGTCGACGCCGCCCTGGCCGGCGACGGCCGGCTCCTCCTCGTGCCGCGGGTGGAGGCCCGGTACGCCCGGGTGGGCACGATCGCCAAGGTCGAGGACAGCGGCGAGCTGCCGAGTGGCTCCCGGGCCGTGGTCGTGCGCGGCCTCGAGCGGGCCGCCATCGGTGCCGGCGTGCCCGGAACCGGCACCGCCCTGTGGGTACAGGTCGAGAAGGCCCAGGAGACGGACCCCACCGAGCGCGCCTACGAGTTGGCCCGCGAGTACCGGGCCGTCGTC
>CAYTTL010000065.1:0-10944 GCA_964440725.1 uncultured Acidimicrobiales bacterium
TGCGGGTGGACCCCTACGCCGCCCTCGAATCCCACCACTCCACGGGGCACTCACCCCGCTATCGCCTTGATGACTGTAGCTGTCAGACGCACCTACCGGAGAGGCGTTGGCTCCTGTTACCTTCCGCTGATCGGACTGCACATCAAGGGGATGGACATGACTGTGGTTACTTGCCGACGACGGTTGAACGGGCAGTCGCGGGCGGGACGGGTGCTCGGCGCCGTCGCCGGAGCACTGTTGATGGTGGCCGGGCTTGTGGCTGCTTCCGCCCCAGCCTCTGCCGCCACCGTGGGCTGCCGAACGGTGATCACCGAGAGCACAACGCTGACCGCCGACGTGGGGCCCTGTCGCGGTAAGGGCATCATCATCGCCGCCGACAACATCACCGTCGACCTCGGCGGCCACCGCATCATCGGCAACCCCCGGGCGCGGGTGTCGCCGGACAAGGCCGGCATCCTCCTGCGCATGGTGAGCGGCGTGACGCTGAAGAACGGGATCGTCGAGGGCTTCGACGCCGGCGTGGTGGTCATGGGCGGCGGCCACAACACCATCCGGGGCATCACCGCCCGGGCCAACGTCAACTACCGGGTCGTCACCGGCCGTGATTCCCAGCCCGAGGACATCGTCCCCGACAGGGGTCCCTACTGCGACCTGGGTGACGGGATCGCCGTGATCAACTCGCAGCGGAACGTCCTCAGGGCCAACACCCTGGTGGGCAACGGGCCGTACTCGGCCATCGCCCTCGTCGCCGACTCCAACCGGAACGTGGTGAGCGACAACGACATCCGCGACAACGACGTCACGAACGAGACGCCCGAGGGCGAGGGCACGACCTGTGGCTCGACGGCCAACGGGCCCATCCCCGACCCGCCGCCGTTCTGCTGCGACGCCCACGGTCGCCACTCCCAGGACGTGGGCGTGCGCATCGAGGGCCCCGGCGCCGAGAACAACGTGGTGGAGAGGAACCGGATCAGAAGAAGCGGACTGGCCGGTGTCCTGATCACCGGCTACATGCTGGAGACGCCGGGGAACAACGGCTCCAACCTGGTGAGGGCCAACACCATCACCCGCACCGCGGAGCGGACCCACACCAACACCGGGGACGGCCCCGAGAGCTACCGCGGCTCGGGCATCCAGATCCACCACTCCGGCCCCGACTTCATCCACACCTCCCACGGCAACGTGATCGACGGCAACAACTCGTCGCGCAACTGGGGGGCGGGCATCGAGGTCACCGGCCCATCGCCGGGCAGCGGCGTACTCGGCCAGTTCGGCAACACCATCATCAACAACGTGGCCGACGACAACTTCCTCGACGGCATCCACCTGGCCGAGGGCACCGCTCACACCTCCGTCGTGAGGAACCAGGTCCACGGCAACGCCCCCGACCGCCAGGCCGTGGCGGTGATCAACGAGGAGGACCCCTACACCCAGTGGGTGGGCGCCGACGGCGCCGACTACAACCCGCGGTGCGGCACCAACAACTGGTGGGCGAACCTGTTCGGCACCGTGAACCAACGGTGCGTGGCCGCAGGCGGCACCGGCACCCTCGTCGGCCCCCTGCCTTCCCCCGCGGCCGACGCCCAGCGGGTGTCGTCCTCACTCGCAGGCGATACCGGTGACCGGTCGTTGCACCGGGGTCGTACGATCGGCGGCTGACCCGGGCTGCGCAGGGCTGGTCATCAGGCAATCCCCGGCGAAGGCGACGGATCGGACGACGCTGTCGAGGAAGGGGCGGTGAGGAACCGGTTGTCTCCGAGGGTTTGACCGGCCGCGGGACCTTGTCCCAGCGAGCTGGCGGGCGGCGGTGACATGGCCCGGCGAGCTGCTGCTCGGGATCCGGATCTAACGTCAGCCGCCCCAGCTGAGCGAATGATGGGTGTAGATATGCCGATCCTGGTAGGTAGCAGCGAACGCTCGCTCGAATAGGGACAACGGCTTGGTCGACGACGGATAATGGTTATTGCCCGTCGACTACCGGCGAGATTGCACGCGAGGCGAGGCCGCTGGCGCTGACGAGCGTCCGAGCGGAGGGCACCGTTCCTCGGCCCCACGGCGTGATTTCGATTCGCACCCGAGATGGGTCGAAGTGGCGAAGCGCCGGGCGCCCGGGCCTGACCGTGATGCGCTCGACCATCATGCGACCAGATCTCGCCGCTGTTGCAGGTCGGCCTCTGCCCAGAACGCACGGGGATCGGGATGCAGGACGATGCGCTGCTTGGTGCCGGCGTCCGCCAAGGCATGGAGGCGGTCGATCTCCCGCTCCAGCTTGACCCTGATCGACCGGTACCGGCCCTCGCCCAGCGTGCCACGGACGTAGAAGTCGTGATCGAGGCACTGCAGCCTCGCCTGCGACGCGCCGAGAGCGGCAAGCGTGCGACCCATCGGCCTGTCATCCTGCGCACCAGCCTGCGCCAGCAGCATTTCTCGGACCGACGGTGTCGTCAGCAACCCGAGTACCCGCCCCTTCACCATTTCGTCGACCGGCTCGGCGAGGATCCCGAGTTGATGCCCCCGCCGACGCCCAGCGCAGAGGTAGCGCTTCGTATGATCGTCGCGGGGTCGGGCGAACATGGCGGCTCCGCAAGTGGCGCAGTAGATCAAGCCTGTTAGCAAGTACCGGGTGGCGTTGCCAATGTTCGTGTTCCGTTCGGGGTTGAGGAGTACCGCTCGTACCTGGTCCCACGTCTCGCGGTCGAGGGCCTCTTCCCAGATGGCCGGACTCAGATCGCCCAGCGACCTTCCACTCGGGTCGATACCGTGCTCGCGCAGGCCAGCCATCCGTGACGAGAGAAGGGCCTTGCGAAGCGTAGGCGCAGTCCACGGACGCTCGGTCGCCCCGGGCACGCCGCGACGGTTCCAGTCCCGGGCGATCGTCATCAGGCCATGGCCGGCGAGCACACGGCGGGCGGCCTCCCGGACCAGCTCACGCTCGTCGTCGCTTCGGACGCCCCAACCAAGCTGGCCTGCGGGCTTGCCCTGCTCGGCAAGCTCGAGGTGCTTGCGCCGCACCCGACGGCTGCGGTCCTCGGACTCCTTGCGAGCGACCGCCCCGACGATCCGCGCGGGCAGCCGGCCATCAGGAGTGGTGAGGTCGTAGTCGCCGCCGGTGACCACGGCCAGGCGGACTCCACAGCGCTCAACCAGATCAATGAAGGCCTCGAGCTCCCTCGGGGACCGGTGGAGGCGGTCGTTGTGCCAGGTGACGATGGCGTCAATGGTCTTGGATTCGGCTGCGGCCAACATGCGCTCGTACGCCCGGCGGGCCTTGGTCCCGTATGCGGAGGTGTCGTTGTCGCAGAAGACGTCGGTGACACTCCAGCCCCGGGCCAGGCAGTGAGCCTCGCAATCGGCCCGCTGGCGTTCGACGCCAGCCCGCTGGCCGCTCGGGTCGGAAGAGATCCGGGTGTAGACGCCGGCCCTCACGACCGTCAAAGACTGAGTCGGACAAGTCGGCATGGGCTTTCTCCTTGGGGCGAACGACGACTAGGAACATCAACAGCACACCGCCCTTGCCCGACGTTCGCTCCCCCGCTCCCGTTCCGTAACCGGTTTGCCGTACCTGAACGAGCTCCTGGGCCGAGGGGCCTGTCCCCTAACGACCGCGACTCGGCGCGCGAACATCGTCACCTATCGCCGGACTGAGGACACGACCTCCGAGGCCCACCTGTTCCTGGACGGGATCAGCGGTTATGCCCGCGTGGGCTTGCCCTACCCCCCGATGCAAAATGCTTGACATGTGGGTAATCCGTGACCAGGGTTGGGGACCGTCGACGAGACGGTGCTCGCCAGCATGCAGTCTCGCGTGCCGTTCCGGGCTTGCTAGTTGGCCATGTGGAGTCTGGGCCGGCCACCCCAACAACCGCCTTGCGTGATGGACGACTCTGCACCACGTCGAGTGCTGCCCAAGCCATGTGTCGGGACACCGAAACCCTGAAACTGAGGTGTGGGGCCCCGTCCGCTCGGAGGAGGGCGGGCCGGCTGGTCTCGCGTCCGCTTCGCTCCCGCTCGCTCGCCGGTCCGATGGGCCCCACCCGGCGCCGCGAAGCCGCCGGAGGCCTACTCCTCGCCCAGGTAGGCCTTGCGCACGTCGTCGTCGGCCAGGAGCCGGTCCGACGTGCCCGACAGGACGATCCGTCCCGTCTCCAGCACATGGCCCCGATCGGCCAGACGGAGAGCGGCCTGGGCGTTCTGCTCGACGAGCAGGAGTGTCATCCCCTGGGCCTTGAGCTCGGCGAGGGTCTCGAAGATGTGGCGCATCATGATGGGCGACAGCCCCATCGACGGCTCGTCGAGCATGAGCAGCCGGGGCCGGCTCATCAGGGCCCGGCCGATGGCCAGCATCTGCTGCTCGCCGCCGGACAGCGTCCCGGCGGCCTGCGCCCGTCGTTCGGCGAGGATGGGGAACAGGCCTCTGACCCGGTCGAGGTCGGCGCCGACGTCACCGTCGGAGCGGAGGTAGGCACCGAGGTCGAGGTTCTCCTGCACCGTCATGCGGGGGAAGATCCGTCGACCCTCCGGTGCCTGGGCCATGCCCCGCGCCACGAGGCGGTGGGCGGGCATCCCGTCGACCCGTTCGCCGTCGAAGGAGATCTCGCCACCGACGGGATGCAACAGGCCGGAGAGGGTGCGCAGCGTGGTCGTCTTGCCGGCGCCGTTGCTGCCGATGAGGGCGACGACTTCACCGCGGTCGACCGTGAAGCTGATCCCCCGGACCGCCTCGATCCGTCCGTAGGCCACCCGCAGGTCACGCACCTCGAGCAGCACCGAGCCCGGCGAGGGTGGTTCGGGCGTGGAGCTGGTCACTCGACCGGAGCGCCCAGGTAGGCCTCGACGACACGCGCATCGCTCTGGACCTCGGCCGGCGTGCCCTCCAACAGCTTCCGGCCCTGCACGAGCACGGCCACGCGGTCGCACAGGGTGAAGATGAACCGCATGTCGTGCTCGATCACGGCGACGGCCAGCCCCTGGTCGCGGATGCGCCGGACCAGGTCGGCGGCCCGCCTCGTCTCCTGGGCGTTCATCCCCGCCCGGGGCTCGTCGAGCAGCAGGATCCCCGGGTCGGTGGCCATGGCCCGGGCGATCTCCAACCGCCGCTGGTCGCCGTAGGGGAGGTTCCTGGCCAGGACGTCGCCGGCTCCGGCCAGGCCGACGAACGCCAGGAGCTCGACGGCCCGGGCTTGGGACTCCCGCTCCTCGCGCCGGTAGGTCGGGCCCCGGCCCACGGCCGACAGGATCCCGACCTTCGTCCGGCAGTGGCGCCCGACGAGCACGTTCTCGAAGGCGGTCATGTTGGGGAACAGCCGGATGTTCTGGAAGGTGCGGGCCACGCCGGCGCGCGCGAACCGGTCGGGCCGGCCCGACAGGGGGCGGCCCCGGAACACGATCTCGCCACTGGTGGGCACCTCGAGGCCGCTCAGGCAGTTGAACAGCGTCGTCTTCCCGGCGCCGTTGGGCCCGATCACGCCCACGATCTCCCCGTCACCGATGACCAGGTCGACGCCGTCGACGGCGAGGAGGCCCTCGAACCGCTTGGTGACGCCGCGGACGTCGAGGAGCGCGTCGTCGGGGGTCACGGCCGGCTCATCGCCCGCCCGGCGGAGCGCCGGTTGCTCCCGGTCGACCGGAGGGCTCCTCGTCGCGCAACTCGCGCTGGCGGCGGCGGCTGGGCACCAGGCCCTCGGGGCGGAAGCGCATCATGACGATGAGCGCGATCCCGAAGAGCAGGAGGCGCCTGTCCTGAAAGGCCCGTAGCTTCTCGGGGATCACGAACAGCGCCGCCGACCCGAGCAGGGCTCCGGGCACCGTGCCCATCCCGCCGAGCACCACGGCCGCAACCAACAGGATCGATTCGACGAAGGTGTAGGAGTCGGGCGACACCTGGGTCGTGACGTGGGCGTTCACCGTCCCCGCCGCGCCCGCCAGGAACGCCCCGAGGGCGAAGGCCAGGAGCTTGAGCCTGATGGTGTTGACCCCGCTCGCCGCCGCCGCCACCTCGTCCTCACGGATGGCGACCCACGCCCGCCCGATGCGACTGTCGTTCAACCGGGTGAAGACCAGGATGGCTGCGCCGACCAGCACCAGCTCGACGAAGTAATAGTTGGCGAAGCCGGGTAGGGCCACGCCGAACAACTCGTGGGTATCGCCGAAGTTGAAGTCGCCGACCGCCAGGTCGGGGATCCCGGAGATCCCGTTGGGGCCGCGGGTCAGGCCGTCCCAGTTGTTGGCGGTGATGCGGAAGATCTCGCCGAATCCCAGCGTGACGATGGCCAGGTAGTCGCCTCGCAACCGGAGGGTGGGTGTGCCGATCAACAGTCCGAACACTGCGGCGAAGGCGCCACCCAGGAAGACGACCAGCAGGAAGGGGAGGTGCACGTGGACGGCCGTGAGTGAGGCGTCGGCGAACAGGGCTCCGACGTAGGCGCCGACGCCGAAGAAGGCGACGTAGCCGAGGTCGAGCAGACCGGCCAGGCCGACCACCACGTTGAGCCCGATGGCGGCGGCGGCGAACACGCCGATCGACGCCGCCACCCGGATCCAGTAGGCGTTGCCGCCCTGGGTGAACGGGAAGGCGGCGGCGGCGGCGAAGGCCAGGACCACGGGCAGGCGTCCGTGACGGGCCCACACCGCCCCGAGCCAGGAGAACAGGCCGAGGTGGTGGAGGGCGAGGCTGGCCGCGCCGATGAAGGCGAGGAACGACACGAAGAGGCTGGACTCGTCGATGTCCAGGGCCCAGACCACCGTCGCCACGAGGAGGGCCAGGCTGGCGACGATGGCGGCCATCTCGACGGCTGCCGGGAGGGAGCGCCATTCCTCGCCTGGCTCCCGGTCGCCGGGGAGGGCTGTGAACGCCGCGGCCACCAGCCCGGCGCCGGCGGCGGTCACCCACGCCCCCCACCCCACCCCGCCGAGGTCGCCACCCTCGTTGGCGATGGCCACGACGTTCAGGCCCGCCACCGACAGGGCACCGAGGGCGGCGGCCAGGCCGGCTCGTCGCCGTCCGGGCAGGTCGGCGATCACCAGGAGCACCCCCAGCGACAGGAGAAGGGTGAACAGGCGTGCCCCACCCGGGAAGCCCGCCAGGGTCATCTTCCCCGGATACCCGGCGAAGGTGGCCCACGGCGAGAGGGAGCCGACGACCAGGGCGGCGGCGCCGACGCCGGCCACCGCCCGCCGTCGCTCCCCGACGACCGCCCGCACCGCCCGCACCGCCCAGTCGCCGTTCACGTTGCGGCCAGTGGTGGACCCGCCGAGCCTCAACTTCTCGTTGCCACCCGCTCGCCGAGGAGGCCGCCGGGCCGCAGCACCAGCACGACGATGAGCACGACGAACGCCCACACGTCCTTCCAGGACGAGCCGAAGGGCACGTACTGGGTGGCCAGGGCCTCGACGATGCCGAGCACGAAGCCGCCGACCATGGCGCCGTTGATGTTGCCGATGCCCCCCAGGACGGCCGCGGTGAAGGCCTTCAGGCCGGCGAGGAAGCCGATGCGGAAGTCGATCTGGCCGAAGCGCATGCCCTGCATCACGCCGGCCACCGCCGCCAGGGCGGCCCCGATCACGAACGTCACCACGATGACCCGGTCGATGTTGATGCCCATGAGGCGGGCGGTCTCCGGGTCCTGCGAGGTGGCGCGCATGGCCTTGCCCATCCGGGTCGCCTTCACGAACACCTGGAGGCCCACCATGAGGGTCAGCGCCGTCACCACGACGAAGATCGACACCCAGGCGATGGTCACCCCGCCGATGTCGACCGAGCCCGACGAGATCATCCGGGGGAAGGCCTGCTGACGGTTGCCGCCCGGGTAGAACAGTCGCACCGCTTCCTGCAGCACGATCGACACGCCGATGGCGGTGATCAGCGGAGCCAGCCGGGGGGCGTTGCGCAGCGGGCGATACGCCAGCCGCTCCACGGCCACGGCCACGGCCACGGCGATCACGATGGCCCCGAGCATCACCGCCGGCAGCGTCACCCAGACGTTGGCGGTCATGGACTCGGGGAGCCAGTAGAGGTAGACGGTGAGGCCACCGAAGGCGCCGATCATGAAGATCTCGCCGTGGGCGAAGTTGATCAGCTGGATGATGCCGTACACCATCGTGTAGCCGAGGGCGATCAGGCCGTACGTGGCGCCCAGCACCGTGCCGTTGACCAGCTGCTGAGCGAACTGCTTCACGGAGGGGTCAGCTTCCGAACTCCCCCGTCTTCACCGCCGTGAACGTGCCGTTCTCGACCTTGTTCATGGTGAGGGTCTTGGTGACGGTGTCCCCGTAGGTGTCGAAGGCCACGGTGCCACTGGCCCCGGCGAAGTTGGTCTTGCCCACCTCGTCCATCATGTTCTGGCGAACGGTGTCGTCCACCTTGGTGGCGGAGCCCAGGGCGGCGGGCAGGGCGTTGATGATGACGTTGGCGGCGTCGTAGGCGAGGGCCCCGTAGGCGGAGTAGGGGTCGGGATAGCCGGCGGCCTTGTAGGCGTCGATGAACGCCTTGGCCGACGGAAGGCTCTCGGGCGGCGCCCCCACCGACGTGCCGAAGTCGCCGTTCGCGGCGGCGCCGGCGGTCTTCCCGTAGGTCGGGTCGACGATGCCGTCGCCACCCATCAGCGGGGCGGTGATGCCCTGCCCCTTGGCCTGACTGGAGATCAGCGACGCCTCGGGGTACTCGCCGCCGTAGAAGATGAGGTCGGGGTTGAGCGGCTTGATCTTGGTGAGGACGGCCGCGAAGTCCTTGTCACCGGGGTTGATGGTCTCCACCGCCGCCACCGTGCCGCCGAGGGATTCGAACTGGGCCTTGAACGAGTCGGCGATCCCTTGGCCGTAGGCCTTCTTGTCGTGGATGATCACCACGTTCCTCGCCCCCGCGTCCTTGTACGCGTAGTCCGCCGCGAACCCGCCCTGGAGGGAGTCGAGGGTGGCCAGCCGGAAGTAGTTGGTGTGGGGCCGGACCGGCTTGTTCTTGAAGTCCTCACCCCGGGTGAGGGTGTCGTTGGTGTTCGCCGGCGAGATCTCCACCAGGTTGGCCCGCTCGAGGATGGGCGCCACCTGCAGGGCCACGCTGGAGTTGTATGTCCCGACGACCCCGACGACGGCCTGGTCGGACGCCAGCTTGCTGGCGGCCTGGGCGCCCACGTCGGCCTTGGCCGCGTCGTCCTGGGCGTCGAGCTCGATGGTCCAGCCGGGCACCTTGTTGGTCTGGTTGGCCTGCTTGATGGCCAGGTCGACGGAGTTCTTGATGCCCACGCCGAACGCCGTCAGGTCGCCCGACAGCGGGGCGATGACGCCGATCTTGGCCACCTTGCTCGGGGCGTCGCCGCCCGATTCGGACTCACTTCCACCGCAGGCCGCCGCCAGCGCCATGGCTGCGACTGCCACCGCCGTGAACCGCCCACCGCGCCGGATGTCCCTGACTCCCATGTCTCCCCCTTCGTCGGCGCCGGCAACTCTGCCACGCGGGCGGGCCGGCATGCTGGCTTGCGGTCGGTGAGTCAGGCGATGCCGACGCGGGCCAGGGCTTCATCGATCGGGACCACCAGACCCACCAGGAAGGGCCCGAACTCGGCGTAGATCGACGACGCCTCGTCGAAGCGCAGCTCGTGGACGCACGCCTTGATGGCGACGGGGTCGTCGGCGAACAGGGTGACGGCCCACTCCCAGTCGTCGAGGCCGGTGGAGCCGGTCACCAGCTGAACCACCCGACCGCTGAACTGCCTGGCCTTGCTGCCGTGGCCGTACATCAGCCGCTCGCGCTCCTCGTAGGGCAGGGCGTACCAGTTGCCCACCGCCTCGCGCCGCTTGGACATCGGGTAGAAGCACACGACCGGCTTGCCCGCCGGGGGGAGCTGGGGGTGGAGCCGGGGCTCGAGCCGCTCGGGCGGCATCCCCTTGGCGTACTCGGACACCTCGGTGAGCGAGAGGTACGACGCGGTGAGATCGAGGCCGGCGCCGATGAGCTCGGCCTGGAGCCGGTGCAGCCGCCACAGGTCGGGGCCCAGGGCCATGGTGGCGATGTCGGCCTTGTGCCCGAGGACGACGAACGACACCACCTGGTGGTCGTCGCCCTGGCAGGCCTTGACCGCGGCGGCGATCGCCTCGGGGTCGGCCGCCGGCCCTACCCGCCAGAAGAGGTGGAGCACCGCCCACCCCTCCGACGGGCCCGTCACCCCGCCCTGAGGGCCGCTCGGGCCTGTCTCCCCGCTCAGAGGGCCGCTCGGGCCCGGGACCCCGCTCTGAGGGCCGCTCGGGCCCGCCAGCCCGCTCTGAGGGCCGCTCGGGCCCGGAACCCCGCTCTGAGGACCGCTCGGGCCCGGTGCATCGGGCACGGCTGCCGCTCAGTCCTCCGCGACGACCGTCGTGCCGTTGATCAGCACGCACTCGTTGTAGCCGTACTCGTCGGCCGCTTCCGCCCCCCGCTTCTTCAGGTCGTCGATGTCGGCGTAGGCCTTGTTGGCCTTGGCCTGGTCGTTGGCCTCGAACGCCCGAGCCGCCGCTTGGTAGCTCATGAAGAGGTTGTCGGTGATGGTCACGAACTGGCGGGCCAGCTCGACGCTCTCCTGGGGAGCCGGAATCGCCTTCAGGCGGTTGTTGGCGTCCAGCCACAGGTCGGCCTGCTGCTGGGCCGTGGCCTGGTCGCGCGTCGAACCGATGCTCTCGGACTTGGGGATGACGTCGGCGCAGATGGCGTCGGACTGCTCTATGTACGCGGCCTTGGCCTTTCCGGGCTTCTCCTCGCTGACACAACCGGTCACCGCCATCGCCAGAGGGACCAGAACCGCCATTCCAAGCAACCGACCTGACTTCATCTGTTCTCCTCCCGTTGCACCAGCAGGGCGCCGGGAGGATACCAGCATGCCGGGCGCGACGAAGGCGCCGGCAGGCCGGCGCCTTCGTGGACGGACGTGTGGGAGGACCAATGTCCCCCGAGGGCTAGAAGTCCTCCATGCCCCCGCC